>NZ_JAYKKJ010000002.1:0-439236 GCF_035969385.1 Marivivens marinus
AAGCATCGTTCCGATGGACCAGAGGCCCACGATGCACTAACAATCAAACCGGACCACCCGATGGGGGCACGCCACCGCCAGAGGCACTGTCCCGCAGAACCATCGTCCATTCATTCGACGCCCCGCTTCCGGGAACGGTCGGGACGAATTCGACCGACAGGTTTTCGGATTTGCCGAGGTTGTCAAAATACTCGATCGAGAGTTCTTCGGTGTCGCCTGTGGCTGTTGCTTCGGTCGATGTCGCCGGCAGGTTGACCGACAGTTCCATGAAGGTCGTCGCTTCGCCCGCGAATTGGTTTGAGTTGATCCGGATCGGTTCAAGCCCATCTGCGGTGTCGCGCGGATAGGTCGGGATCGTTCCGTCCGCCATCGCGGGCCATCCCATGAGGATCAGACCGCTGGACGTGGTCAGGTAGCCGAGGTCATCCGTCCGGAAAGAGCCGGTCGTGGCAAGCAGCAACGGGTTTTCGCCATTGTCGACACTTACTGAAGCTTCCGACGTAACAGGCAACATCCCGCGCCCCCGAACGGCAAGGTCGGTCGCGTTGGAGGTCGACACAAGAGACCCCCGCTGATCGATCAGCCGCATGTTTGTCGTCCGGACCCCGCCAGCCGCATAGGTGCCGGCACCGTTCTCGATCACCATGGAATGGAAATCAGTGACCGCGCGCTTGTAACCAAAGGTCGAAGAATTCGCGATATTATCGGAGATCGCCGCAAGCCGCGTCGCATTCGCCGCAAGCCCGGCAACGCTGGCATTCAGGGAAGAGGAAATCGTCATGGCTGAGCCTTTCTGCGTCAAGGGACGATGATCAATCCTCTCATCCCTAGCGCGCAGGGGCTTAACAGCGGCCTAACCTGTAAAATTCTATCCAGTTGGTTCTATTGGTCCGACCGGAGCAAGGTCACCTCGATCCTGTTGTTGCGAATGGACATGGGATTGCTGCTGGCAAGATCGCGGTCGGCGTGGCCCGTAACCCGGGCGACGCGCGCTGGTGCGACACCAGCACCCTCAATCAGTTGACGGACAGTCATTGCGCGATCTGTCGACAGGTCCCAGACCGGGCTATTGGCCACGACGATCGGGCGGGCAGCCGTATGACCTTCAAAAGCGATCGGATTGTCGACCATCGCGAAGACACGACCAAGTACCTCGGCCACCTCGGTCATGACCTCGGTCGGTCGGGCGGTTTCATCTTCAAAAAGGCGCACACCCTCGACGTCAAACACCTCGATCACCAGGCCTTCGTCGGTCAGCCTGGTTATCACGTGGCGTAGGGCCTCTTCGGACAGGGCACTTTCACCACCCCGACCAAGCAGGACCATCTCGACCTCTTCCAGGACCGCAACCGCCGCCGCAGCAGCAGCAGCGGCGGCCTCTTCTTCTGCGGTTTGGTTGGTCACCGCCTGATCACCGGCGACAAGGTGACTTGCCCCAGTTCCATTCTGCGCAAGCGTCTGTTCGGAAAAGATATTGTCCCCGCCAAACATACCGTCGCCGCCACCGGATATCCGGTTGATGGGCAGCGTCGGTGAAAAATAATCTGCGATCCCCTTGCGCTGCTGTTCCGTTGTTGCGTTCAGAAGCCACATCAGCATGAAGAAGGCCATCATCGCGGTCACGAAGTCCGCATAGGCCACTTTCCAGGCGCCGCCGTGATGACCGCCGCCAGCGATCACCTTCTTGCGCTTGATAATTATCGGAGCATTTGCACCAGCCGTGCCCATGTCACCACCACCATTCATTTTCACCCAAGGACCACGATTAAGGATGATGCCTTAACCGCGGCCTAACAGGTCCAATTGTCTGGAAATGGTGGTTCTAGTTGCGACTCAGATAGATCTCATCCGGGCCACAAAATTCGACAAGCTCATAGCCGTTCGCCTTCATCAGGTTTGCGATTTCCGGCGTGCCGGTGTTGTTTTCAATCGCCCATACGCGAACCTTGTGGTCCTGGAACGGAAAGGCGCGCAGGGCCGCCAATTCTCCGCCTTCGATATCCAATGAAATCAAATCAGGATGCAGGATGTCCGCTTCTTCCAGGATCGCGGACAAGGTCCGGGTCTGGACGGTTATCGACGCCTCCGCATGGCGCGGATCGTTCCGGACCCTCTCTAGCATCGCGGGGTCATAGGTGGATTGAAGCCCGCTCATCTGGGTAAACCCTTCGGTCACTGCGATGAAGGTCGCCTCTCCGTCCGCATCGGCAACGGCAAAGCCAAGACAGGGGCATTTGCGGGCCGCGGCGGCCTTGGCCAGTTGGTCGGGCATCGGTTCCACGAGAACCCCGGTCCAGCCACGGCGCTGTTCAAAGAAGAGCGTGTTCGAACCGGTGACCCCGTCATAGCCACCGATGTCCACGAATGTCCCGCCCGCCATCTGGCGCAGGAGCCCGTCAATAACCATGTCCTGCCCGGCCTGCGACGCATAGGGAAGGGTCGGGTCCATCATCCGGCGAATATCATAAAGCTGTCGCACGATGGGCCCACGGCGGCGGGACTTGTCGGTTTTCAGGGCCTCGGAAAGCTGTGCCTGCGCGGCGCGAAGTTCGGATTGCGCGGCGCGGATGTGATCAGAAACAGACATTACCCGGCCCCGTGATCGACATAGGATTTCTCTTCCACAATGGCCGATCCCAACAGCAGGTTGATCCGCTTCTTCACGTCAGCACGGCGGTCGTTGGTGACATAGACCGCACGGGCAAGCCGGATGAATTCCGGGCCGAATTCCTTGGCTGCTTCGCAATGCCGGATATCATCCTCGATCACCCAAAGATCGGCATTGATCTGATAAAGCTCGTCCCAAAGCGCCAGTAGTTCTTGCCCCTTTTCCATCGCGTCGTCCGCGACGCGGGTAAGAACTTCCTGTTCGTGGCGGACGTTTTTCAGTTTGGCAGGATCGTCAATCCGTTCCGACTTGAGTCGCAAGATGGTCAGTTTGTCGATCAACTCGCCCGGGGCGATAGGCACAAGAATATCGTTCATCGGATCACTTCGCTTTCCGGGCCGCCACGAGGGCCCGCAGATCGGTTTCAACTTTGGACAGCGCACTGCCCCAATCCAGCGGCGCATCCTGGCGGTAAAGTCGCATGGAGGGATACCAAGGCGTGGTGTCGCCGGAGTGTCTGTAGACCCAGAAGGCATCCCAGTGAAGCACCACCCAAGTCGGCAGACCCAATGACCCGGCAATATGCGCCGTCGCCGTATCCGAGGTGATGATCAGGTCCATCTCCTGCATCGTGGCGGCACAATCGGCAAAGTCGCGGTCGGTGCTGGCCGTATCAACGATCAGGGCCGAGGTGCCATCGGCATGAAATGCATCCAGATACGGCCCCTTGTAGAGCGAGAATAGCTGCACACCGGGCACGTCGATGAGCGGATGGAAGTCCCGGTGGCCGAATGACCGAAAGGCATTGCCCTTGTAGGTCGCCGATCCGGTCCAGACCACGCCAACGCGAAACCGATCACGGTGCGGAGCCGTTATTGCCTTCGCCCGATCAACCGAATCCGCTGGAACGTTCAACCGGGTCGGGGCGGGGATATCGGCCTCTGTTTCCAGACCGATCAGCGGCAGATCCATCATATTGACCCAGAAATCGACCTGTTCGCCTTCCGGCATGGTCTTGCCGACCCAATCGGCGCCGTCCAACCTGTCGAACAGCCGAAGCATGGGGCGTTCGGAAAGGTACAGGACCCGCGCGCCGCGCGACTTGAGCCAAGGCAGGAAGCGCGTGAACAGGACCGCGTCACCAAACCCCTGTTCGGTCAGGACCAGCACGGTTTTGCCGTCCACATCCTCGCCCCGCCACTCGGGCCACGGTAGGTTGCGGGGGGTCAGTTCGTCCCCCTGCCAGCGGGCGCGGTAGGTTTCAAAGGCATTGGCGTAGTCGCCCGCGCCAAGCTGCGCAAAGGCAAGCTGGATGCGCAGTTCCGCGTGATTGGGGTGGTCCACAACCGCCATGGTCAGCCAGTCGATCGCGGCTTCATAGTCACCTTTGCCGCGGTAGCACCGGCCAATCATCGCCTTTTGATCGGCGTCATCCGGGAATTCGGCAAGAAGCGACCGCCGGATCGCAAGCGAGTCGTCATATCGACCAAGGTCGCTGAGAATATTGGCATAGTTGTTCCGAATGCCCTTATCAGTCACGCCCGAGGCATTGGCCCGCTCGTGCGCACGAAGCGACAGCTCATGCCGCCCGGCCCGGCGCAGAAGTGCACCAAGATTGGACCAGATACCGTGGTCATCCGGGTAACGGGACAGATAGGCCGCATAGTCGCGCTGCGCCTCTTCCGTCTTGCCCGATTGGTGAAGGCGAACGGCGCGCAGACGCCACTCCGCCTGCAAGATCGGATTGGACGGCATGGATCAGTCCTTGGTCGGCCGGCGCTTCACCGGGCGGATCAGGGTTTCCGGGCGGCGCTCCTCCGCGGCTTCGAACAGGCTGAAGGTCTGGTTGACATAGTTCACGGCCCCCGAAATCAATTCCATGTAGTCGGTCAGTTCCGGGGTCACCTCGGTCTCGACAACGACGACGGACCGATCCTGCGGAACCGTTTCGAACGTCAGATAGAACAGCGGATCGCCCCGGTTGATCTTCAGCGGCTTGTCAGTCTCATGCCATTCGAACGCCCACATAAGCGGGCGCGGCCAGACGTTGATCGGGAACCGCCCACCAAAGATCGTTCCCGGCATCGGGGTCTTTTGGTAGTGCATGAAGGGCGCGACCTGGCTGGCATAGACAGGTTCATCCGCGATGAAGACATAGGGCAGCACAAGCTGGATCGTCGGAATCCCGGCGTAGCGCCACTCTTTCTCGGGGGTCATGTGGATCTTTTCCGCCAGTTTGCTGGCGCGGATGCCCGACATGTCACCATTCAGGTTGCGGATATGCGGCTTGCCCTTGTCGTCACGGGTGAACCCAAGATGCAGATCAAAGGGACAGCGGATAACGAAGTACCGGCTTTCCAGGTTGATCACCGCCGGACAGCGCGACGCGCTTTTCGCATGTGTCTTGTTCTTCTCCGCCCCGCGAACGCGTTCGGGCGGGAAATAAACGATGCCGCCCTTTTGCTGGTTCAGGAACCAGCCAACGGTCACAGGGCCGGACCCCGTTTCGGTTCCTTGGGTGTTTTCGAAGTGAACGGATAACTGCATATGCTCTTACCTCAACCAAAGGGTCTTCCGCCCTTGTCGCGCGGAAAGGTTAACCGAAATTGTAGTCAAAAGCAGGCCCAATCAGGGCGAGGTTGAGGAAATGTTCACGAATCCGAACTTGGCGAGGAAGACAATCGCGCTTTCGGTCACCAACCCGTCGGCCTTCACCGCCCGCGCAAGGTCTGACACCATCATCGGTCCTCGGCCTTCCAGACAGGTGCAGAGCCTCTCCAAAAGGGATTCGGCAACGATCTTTCGGCTGTAGGCATTGCGCCCGTTGACCGTATCCAACGCGGCGAGGGTCTCTTTCGAATAGGGACGGGCCGGTGCGACAATATCCTGGGGTCCGATCATGACGGACGGGTAGTGCCGGTAAAGGTCGAAGGGGTCCACCTCGAGCGGATTCACAGGCCCTGACTGAAGCGGCGGCGTTGTGGCCACGGCATCGGCCCGCAGCTGTTCCAGTTCCACGGCGAGGTCGGTGTATTGCGGAACCACTGTCGCCAGATCGAACCGCGCCTTGGCATGGGTCACACCAGCAGCCCCCATCCGCGCCCGCAAGTCCGGGTCGCGGGCCAGCCGAAGCAGGGCCTCGGTATACGCAGGCAGGTCAATCTGGGTCTGCTGAGCGACCATCGACAGGTAGCGGACGTAGTCATCGGTCCCATCGGCAAAGCGCTCGGCGATCTTGCGGCCCAGACCGGGCCGCACCGTCCGCGTCGGGACAAGAAACCCGGTTTCGCCATCAATCACCGTATCCCGAAACCCGTTCCAGTCGGGCATCACGACCGGAAGGCTGGCCGCCATCGCCTCGACCGGGACAAGGCCAAAGGTTTCCTGAATATTGTCGACCGGCAGGGTAAAGACATCCGCGCCCGACCAGATCGCCCGCCGGACCCAAGGGTCGCGCCCGTCTATCATCCGCGTCGTGACAGACGGGGCGCAGAGTGCAGCCCCGTCGCGATGCATTTTCTCTTCCTCGCCCCGTGAACTCCAGCCCACCATCCAAAGATGCACCGGCTTGCCGATTGACTTGGCCACATCCTCCAATGCCAGAAACAGCGGCACAGGGTTCGCTTTCTCAATGACCGTCCAGCGCCCGACCGTCAGGAAGACCACAGCCTCCTCGGGCACATCGAACTTCGCCCGTGCCTCGGCCCGCAGATCGTCGGTTCGCAAGAAATCGGCGGTTTCGATCCCCAATGGGATGATCGGCAACCTAGGCTGCGGCACCCGCGTCGCGCCGTAGCGGCTGCGCATGTATTCCGCTTCCAGTTCCAATTGTCGGGTGACCACCGAATGCACCGCGCGCGAGGTGCAAATGATCGCGTCCCACGGCTCGACCGGTTCATTCAGGGTGGAATGGATGCCCTCGATCACGCGGCGGGTCGATACGGTGTGCGTGATCCCGACCAGCGAACATCTCTGCGGCCCGAACCGTTGCCGCCGCCAAGCCGCCGAAAGGTATCCCGGCCCGGGAAAAAAGATGCAGCCTGCGCGCGTGAAATCGGTTGGCCCGCGCAGGGTGTCGACCTTGATCGGTCGGGTTTCGCCAAGGTCCTGCGCCCGGTCTTCAAATGCTTTTGCAGCGGCAGGCGTCTCGGTCACGGCGTTGACGTGATCCCCCGGCGAATGACGCAGAAACCCTTTCAGGAAAGACTCACCGGCCGACCTGCGACCCACAAGATCCTTGCCCTTGGTCTCTACCGCATCGGGGTGAAAGAAGATCGCCGGTGGTTCCTTGATCGCCATACTTGCCTGCCTGAATGGTTGACCCGACCTTGGCCGGGTCAACGCAAAGGCGCAAGTCAGACCGTCAGATCGGCGCAACCCTTGCTGTCGGAATCGACGGCAAGGTCCAGAACCTTCTGCAGGGCAGCCCCACGGGCAAAATCGGGATCAACCTGCTTGCCCTCGCGGATGGCCGCGACAAAGCGGGCGTAGTTCAGATCCACCGGCGGGCAGTCCACATCGCGCCAGGTCGCGGTCAGCATGTCGTCGCCAACCGAGGCGCGCAGAAGGCTCACCTCTTTCTCGAACCGGACCTCAAGACCGCCCTTGGTGCCGAACAGGCGCAGGGTCAGGTCATTGAAATGACCACTTGCCATGCGGGTCGCATGGATCACCCCGACCGCGCCGTTTTCCAGCGACAGGTGCATGTTGAAGCTGTCGTTCGCATCAAGGACATAGTCCCCGATCCGCCCGCCTTCGGCCTTATCAAAGGTCGTCAAACGGCAAGAGACCGACTTGGGCGCGGCACCGGCCGCAAAACTCGCGTAGTCGATGATGTGGACGCCAACATCGCCCAGCACGCCCATGGATCCGTGCGCGGTGGAAAGGCGCCACAGCCACTGTTCTTCGGTCTTCCAGTCGCCCCATGCAGGCTGGGTCAGCCAGCTTTGCAGATAGGCGGCCTCGAAATGGCGCACCTCGCCAATTTCACCGGCCGCGACCATGCGCGCCGCTTCCATCAACGCCGGGACGTTGCGGTAGGACAGGTTGACCATGTTGACGACACCGGCCTTTGCTGCGGCCTCGGCCATTTCGACGGCATCGGCATAGTTCGCCGCCAGCGGTTTCTCGCAGAGGACGTGCTTGCCCGCCGCAAGGAACGGAAGTGTGGTGCGGTGGTGCACGGCATCCGGGGTGACGTTGGACACAGCATCGAACTCACCCCAGGCCAGCGCCTCGTCGATCGACGCGAACCCGTTCGGAATCCCGAACTTTTCGTTGAAGGCTGCAAGTCGATCAGCGTTGGTGTCGATCCCGGCAACGATCTCGACACCCTCGATCGCCTGATAGGCCTCGGCGTGGGCACGGGCCATGCCGCCCGTGCCAAGAATGATGACGCGAACCGGCCTCATTTGTAGCCTTCCTCGCCGTCCTGATGCAGACGGGGGCCGCGCTCTTCGATCTTTTCGGGGGCCACATCCACCGGAACGTTGGGGGCGTCGGTCGGATTCACGATTCGCGCGGCGGGGTTGTGGGCCCACTTCACCGCGTTGCGCAGCACCTGCTGCACGTTCGCATCGTGATAGGTCGGATAGGTTTCGTGGCCCGGCCGGAAGTAGAACACATTGCCCGCACCCCGCTTGTAGGTCACGCCGGAACGGAACACTTCACCGCCCTGGAACCAGCTGACAAACACGGTTTCCATCGGCTCGGGAATGCCGAAGGGCTCGCCGTACATCTCTTCGTTTTCCAACTCAAAATGGTCCGGCAGGCCCGCCGCGATGGGGTGATTGCGCGAGGTCAGCCAAAGCCGTTCCCGCTCGCCCGCTTCGCGCCAGGTCAGGTTGCAGGGCGTGCCCATCAACCGCTTGAAGATTTTCGCGAAATGGCCCGAGTGCAGAACGATCAGCCCCATCCCCGACCACACATGTTCGGCAACACGTTCAACAACCTCGTCCGAGACGTCGCCGTGGGCCGCATGGCCCCACCACAGCAGGACGTCGGTTTCGGCCAGGCGGGATTCGGGCAGGCCGTGTTCAACCTCCTGAAGGGTTGCGGTCGTGGCGTTGATTTGCGGGTCGCTGTTCAACGCGGCGGCAATGCACCCGTGCATTCCATCGGGATAGATATCAGCGACGATCTTGTTGGTCTGTTCGTGAACGTTTTCACCCCAGACGACGGCGCGAATGGTCATTTGAGTCTCCGTATAGGCTTGTCAAAGCGCTTTGGCTTGCCCCACCGTTAGCGGAAACAGCCAGACCGGTCCAGTGGCTTATTGGATCAGTCTGCGGCGATACGCGGGCGCCCTTGGGCAATCACCCGCAGGTGCGCCTCGATAAACATCAGTTGCCCTTCGATTTCGACTTCCTTGACGTCCTGTTCAACGGACAGACGCACCTCCTCGACACCAGAGGCCGTCGCACGCTGCCGAGCCTCATGACTCAGAGCCTCGCGCAGGGCGGCAATCGCGCTGGCCTGATCCGGGTATTGTTTGGGGCCATCGGCCAGATGCACCACGAACATGCCTGGCCCCGGAGAGGAAACCGACCCGCTCACCTGCATGGAGACCTGCCCGACGACCGCGCCGATCGCATTTGCCACATCCGCGTGGTCCGGCAACAGCATACGGGTGCCCAGCCTTTCACCGACGGGCCCATAGTAGGACCCGGCCGATGCCCCAAGCCCGATCACCGGAACACCCAACGACATGGACAGGTTCAGAACGCCCCGGTGGCCGTCCAACCCCGCGCGGGTCAGAGAATGCACGGCGAGGCGGGCGGGATCTTCCCACTCGCCTCCGTCTTCTGCAAATGCCGCCTCAAGAAGGCACTCGGCGGTCTGGGCGCGCAACTGCGCCACGATCCGTTTCGCGACGGTCTCGGCATCCGGGGCGATCCGGTCACCGTTGCCCATGCGTCGACGGGCGAATAGGGTCAGCGCCTTCTCGGCGGCGTCGCCGTCCCAGTCGCTAACCATGCCCAAGACATGGCTCGCATCCGACGGGGTGACACCGGCAACCATCACCTGCCCGCGCGACACCATGCGGCCCAGCGCCGGACCTTCCAGCCGGGATTGCACTGCCTCGCCCATCCGCAGGGGACCGTTCTGCAGCCGTTGGGCCACGGCAGTTTCGCGAGCGTCCAGCCCCTCGGGCATTTCCGCCCAGAGGGGCACAGCAAACCGCGCCCCGTCGTCGGCGGGCAGGTCGGTGGACAGGGCCCGGTCCAGCGCCTTGTGAACAAGGTCCGGATAATCCCGTGCCAAAAGCGACACAGGCATCAACCGGCGCGGACCCAGCCGCAGCCCCCCGGCAAGCCCTTCGTTCAGATGCACCTCGGAATCGCCGCCAAGGCCCCATGTGCGCATAGCGACAGCCTCGACCATGGTGCGGAACTGGCCAACGCGGGCACCCTGCGGGTCGATCTTGGGGCGACCATCGCGCAGCAGGCAAACATCGGTCGTGGTCCCGCCGATGTCGCTGACCAGCGCATCGGTTTCCCCGGTCAGCCAACTGGCGCCCGCTATACTGGCCGCCGGGCCCGAAAGGATCGTCTCGATGGGTTTTTCCCGCGCCAAATCGGCACTGACCAGGGCACCGTCACCGCGCACCACCATCAGACGGGCATCGACCCCGATCTTGGCCAGATGGGCCTCGCAGGCCGCGATAAGGCGAGCAATAAGGCCGATCAGGCGGGCATTCAGAACCGCCGTCAGCGCCCGCTTCGGCCCGCCAAGTGCCGAAGAAAGCTCGTGCGAACAGGTGACCGGTCGGCCGGTCATGTCCCGAATGATATCGCGTGCGGCAACCTCGTGGGCCGGGTTACGGGTGGCAAAGCTGGATGCGACCGCAAAGCCGGTGATCCCCGCCGGAAGATCGCTCAGGGCGCGGCGAAGCGCATCGGCATCGAACGCCTTTGCCTCAGCCCCGGAATGGGTGTGCCCGCCGGACACATAGACAACAGGGTCACCCGCCAGCGCATCGGAAAGGCCCGCCCGGCCAAGCTCTGCCTCGTCAAACCCGATAAAGATCAGGGCAACCCGACCGCCCTGCCCTTCGACCAGCGCGTTGGTGGCCAGCGTCGTCGACAGGGACACCATTGCGATATCATCGACAGACACACCGGATCTTTCGATCGCGGCATCAATCGCGCGGCCAACCCCCAACGACAGGTCCGGCCGGGTCGTCAGCGATTTGGCGCTAGCGACCACCCGATCGGTCTGGTCATCCAGAACGACCGCGTCCGTATAGGTTCCGCCCGTGTCGACACCCAGCAAATAGGCCATGTACCTGATCCAGTTCGTTGCAGCTTGCCTGACTTAGCGGATGAACGCCTTCCGGCAACGGCGAAAAGCGGCGAAGATCGGCGAATTTGGAATAATCCTACGAAAAAAGGGCGCCCCTGATCATATCGGGGCGCCCTTCCACTTCACTATGCGGTCGACCTATTGCAGCGCAGCGTCGCTGATGACGTGGGTCCACGCGCCTTCCGGCTCTGCGGTGATGACCGGGTCGGATCCCCCTGCGAGAAGGGTCGCAACCGTCCGCTCGTAATCGGCCGGATCAAGCGCCCCGTTCGAACCCGCGGTCAACTTGGCAACCTCGCCCATCATCCGAATCTGATGGCCCTCGGTCTGTGCGCCCGTCTCGTCATAGTCGAGAACGATCATCGCCGCCTCTTCGGGATTTTCCTCGGCCCACTTCCAGCCACGCATGGAGGCGCGGACAAAACGGGTCATCCGGTCGACAAAGGCCGGATCGTCAAGGTTCTCTTCCAAGACATACAGCCCGTCTTCCAGCGTCGCGACGCCCTGATCCTCATATTTGAAGGTGATCAGTTCCTCGGGTGCTACGCCCGCATCAATGACCTGCCAATATTCGTTGTAGGTCATGGTCGAGATGCAGTCGGCCTGCCGTTGAAGCAGCGGATCGACGTTGAAGCCCTGCTTGAGCACTTCAACGCCGTTCTCGTCCGCGCCATCGGTTTCGATACCCAATTGCGCCATCCAGCTCATGAAGGGGAATTCGTTGCCGAAGAACCAGACACCCAGCGTCCGGTTGACGAGGCTGTCCGGCCCGTCGATCCCCACGTCGCCCCAGCAGGTCAGCATCATGCCGGAGGACTTGAACGGCTGGGCGATATTGACCAGCGGCAGGCCCTTTTCGCGCGCGGCCAATGCGGCGGGCATCCATTCGACGGTCACATCCGCCCCGCCACCGGCGATCACCTGCGTCGGCGCAATGTCGGGCCCGCCGGGCAGGATCGTTACATTCAGGTCTTCCTCGTCGTAGAAGCCCTGATCAAGGGCAACGTAGTAGCCCGCGAACTGGGCCTGCGTGACCCATTTCAATTGCAGCGTCACGTCATCCGCCGCGAATGCGGGGGCGGCAAAGCCCATCGCTGCGGTTGCTGCGATCATCGTCTTCTTCATTGTCTGACCTCCTTGTCAGGTTGGTTTTGTTGCCCGGCCTCGAGGGTCGGTTGTTGTTATTTTCTTTGGCTGGGGTGCCAGAAAGTCACCCCCTTTTCGATCAGGGCCACGGTGCCATAGAACAGGCTTCCCGCCAGCGCCGCGACAACGATTTCCGCCCAGACCATATCAAGCGCAAGTTGGCCGACCGATGTCGAAATGCGAAAACCCATCCCTCGGGTCGGCGAGCCGAAGAATTCGGCGACGATTGCGCCGATCAGGGCCAAGGTTGTCGCAATTTTCAGCCCGTTGAAGATGAACGGCATCGCCGCGGGCAGCCGCAACTTGATCAGCGTTTGCAGATAGCTTGCCCCATAGGTCCGCATCAGATCTCGCTGCATGGTGGTTGTGTCGCGCAGTCCGGACACGGTGTTCACCAACATCGGGAAGAATACCATCACGACCACGACCGCCGCTTTCGACTGCCAGTCGAACCCGAACCACATCACGAGGATCGGGGCAGTCCCGACGATTGGCAATGCAGCCATGAAATTCCCGACGGGCAGCAGGCCCTGACGCAGAAAATCGTAACGATCGACAACGATTGCCGTCAGAAAGGCCGCCCCGCAGCCAATGACATATCCGGCCAACGCGCCCTTCAGGAATGTCTGCGCAAAATCCTCCCACAGGATCGGCAGGCTGGTTCCAAACGTCGCAAGGATGGCACTTGGCGGGGGCAGGATTACTGCCGGCACCGCAAGGCCGCGCACAACCAGTTCCCAGATCGCCAGAACCGTCAAGCCAAAGACAACCGGCACGACCAATCCGGTCCAGCGGGCATTTGCCAGCGGTCCGTTCGACAGCCAACTGTTGAAGGCCCAAGCGGCAATCCAGACGACCAGTGCAAGACCGACAAGCGTCATGGTTGCACCCCCATTCGGCGCAGAGTCCGGGCCTCGATCCAGCCAATCAGCCAGACCATCATCGCCGCCAGACCCGCCGCCACGAAGAGTGCCGCCCAGATTTGCTCGGTTTGGCCATAGTAGGACCCGCCCAGCATCCGCGCGCCCAGCCCGCCCCGCTGCACCGGCAATTCGCCCACGATGGCGCCGACCAGACTGGCCGCGATCCCGATCTTGAGGGACGTGAATAGATAGGGCACCGACGATGGGAGGCGCAGCTTCCAGAAGGTCTGGGACTTGCTGGCGTGATAGGTGTGCAGAAGGTCAAGCTGCATCGCGTCGGGACTGCGCAACCCTTTCACCATTCCCACAACGACGGGAAAGAAGCTGAGGTAGGCGCTGATGATCGCCTTGGGCAACAGCCCATTGATCCCGATGGAGTAGAGAACGACGATGATCATCGGTGCCAGCGCGACAATCGGAACCGTCTGACTGACGATCGCCCAAGGCATGACGCTGCGATCCATCGTGCGGCTGTGCACGATGCCCACCGCCAGCAAAACGCCCAACGCCGACCCGATCAGAAAGCCGACGAAGGTCGCGCCTAGGGTGACACCTCCGTGGTAGATCAGCGACCGGTTCGAAAAGCTGCCAGAGTTTACAATCCCGCGACGGCCGTAGACCTCTTCCTTCCATGTGCTGGCCCAAAGCTCTGCCGCGATCTGGTGTGGGGATGGAAGACGAGCCCGCTCGGTCGACCAACTTGCGCCCAGATGTTCGGTGTTCGAGAAAACCAGACCGATCCGGCTCAGATCGCGTCGGTTCGCGGCCCCCTCAGGTTCGACCACCGCGCCCGCGCGTTCCGCATTCGTCAGAACTTCCTGAACGTTCATGGGAATACAGGCGACATACCAGACCGCAATGATCGCCGCGACAACCGTCAGGACAGGCAGGAAACGGTTCATCGTTTCCACCCTTTTTGGCCTATATAGAGACTGTTTTCAGTCATCCACATGCCCCGCACGCAGCCCTTCCCGCACCCGGTGGGCGATGTCGATAAACTCCTTGCTGTCGCGGATATCCAGCGGTCGATCCTTTGGCAGGGTGCTTTCGATGACATCGGTGATCCGTCCCGGACGGGGCGACATGACGACGATCTTCGTCGACAGGTAAACCGCCTCGGGGATCGAATGGGTGACAAAGCCGATGGTCTTTTCGGTCCGCGCCCAAAGCTTCAGAAGTTCCTCGTTCAGCTTGTCGCGCACGATTTCATCCAATGCCCCAAAGGGTTCGTCCATCAGCAGGATATCGGCGTCAAAGGCCAGCGCCCGGGCGATGGACGCGCGCTGCTGCATCCCGCCGGACAGTTGCCAAGGAAATTTCTTCTCGAACCCGGCAAGATCAACAAGGTCCAGGGTCTTTCGAACCCGGTCTGCCTGATCCGCCTTGGAAAACCCCATGATCTCAAGCGGAAGGCGGATGTTGCCGCCAATGGTCCGCCATGGATAAAGGCCCGCCGCCTGAAAGACATAGCCGTAGGCGCGTGCCCGGCGCGCCTCGTCCGGGGTCATCCCGTTGACCGACAGCGACCCGCCGGTCGGCGTTTCCAGCCCGGCAATACACCGCAAGAACGTGGTCTTGCCGCATCCCGATGGCCCGATGAACGAGACGAAATCGCCTTTTTCGACACTAAGGTTCACATCCCGAAGGGCATGAACCGGGCCGTCGTTCGTCTGAAAGGTCAGATCCAGCCCAGAGGCTTCGATGACTGCCAAGTTACACCCCCGTCGCCGGAATGCCGGTCCGTTCGACCGGACGCGGGCTGGTCAGTTCTTTCCACTGGGACAGGGCCTTGTTCACCGCCGTGTTCGGTTCCCGCTTCACGAATTCGCCATGGCCTTCCTTGGTCCGGATCTCTCCGTCATGAACGGCGACATGGCCCCGCGTCAGGGTAAAGCGCGGCAGCCCTTTCACATGCTGACCTTCGAAGACGTTGTAGTCGATTGCCGACTGCTGGGTCTTGGCGGTGATGGTCTTTTCCTTCTCGGGATCCCAAACCACAAGGTCAGCATCCGCCCCGACCAGAACCGCCCCCTTGCGAGGATAGCAGTTCAGGATCTTGGCGATATTGGTGGATGTCACGGCAACGAATTCATTCGGCGTCAGACGGCCCGTGTTCACCCCGTGAGTCCACAGCATCGGCATCCGGTCTTCCAGCCCGCCGGTACCATTCGGGATCTTGGTGAAATCGCCGACGCCAAAGCGTTTCTGATCCGTGGTAAAGGCGCAGTGGTCCGTCGCGACGACCGAAAGGCTGCCCGATTGCAGGCCGGCCCATAGGCTGTCCTGATGCTTCTTGTTGCGGAACGGCGGCGACATGACCCGGCGCGCGGCATGGTCCCAATCGGGATTGAAGTACTCGCTTTCATCCAGCGTCAAATGCTGGATCAGCGGCTCGCCCCAAACCCGTTTGCCATTCTGCTTGGCCCTCCGGATGGCCTCATGCGCCTCTTCGCAGGAGGTGTGCACGACATAGAGAGGCACACCCGCCATATCGGCGATCATGATCGCACGGTTGGTGGCCTCGCCCTCGACCTGGCTGGGGCGGGAATAGGCGTGCGCCTCCGGCCCGGTATTGCCCTCGGCCAACAGCTTGGCGGACAGTTCCGCGACCACGTCGCCGTTTTCGGCATGGACCATGGCAATGGCCCCAAGTTCGGCCAGCCGTTTGAATGACGAATACATCTCGTCGTCATTCACCATCAGCGCGCCCTTGTAGGCCATGAAATGCTTGAAGGTGTTGATCCCCTTGTCGCGGACCACGGTTTCCATCTCGTTGAAAACCTGCTCGCCCCACCAGGTCACGGCCATGTGGAAAGAGTAGTCGCAATTGGCGCGGGTCGATTTGTTGTCCCACATCTGGATCGCATCCAGCAGCCCCTGACCGGGCGACGGTAACGCGAAATCGACGACCATCGTAGTGCCACCGGACAGCGCCGCGCGGGTGCCGCTTTCGAAATCGTCAGTGGAATAGGTGCCCATGAACGGCATTTCCAGATGGGTATGCGGGTCGATCCCGCCTGGCATGACATAGCAGCCGGTGGCGTCCAGAACCTCGTCCCCCTTCAGCCCCTGACCGATTTCGATGATCGTGTCACCGTCGATCAGCACATCCGCCTTGTAGGTCAGATCAGCGGTTACAACGGTTCCGTTCTTGATGACTGTGGTCATGTGACTCTCCCTGTCATGCGTCTCTAATAAGGCTGAATTGGTCCATTCAGCTTACAATTCCGGCGGTTTCCACAACTGCATGGAACAGCACATCCGCGCCGGCGGCGGCCCATTCCTTGGAAATCTCCTCGGCCTCGTTGTGCGACAACCCATCCACACAGGGGCACATCACCATTGCGGTCGGGGCGACGTCGTTGATCCAGCAGGCATCATGGCCCGCGCCCGATACGATATCCATGTGGGAATAACCCAGACGGTCCGCCGCATCGCGCACGGCCTTGACGCAGCCCTCGTCAAAGGCTGGCGGATCGAACTGGCCGACGATCTCGCAGGAAAACCCGACACCGATCTCCTCGCACAGCTTCGGCGCCCGCTCCATGAACTCCGCAACCATCGCGTTCAGCTTGTCCAGCAGATGGGTGCGCATATCGACGGTGAATACCACCTTGCCGGGGATAATGTTGCGACTGTTGGGGTAGACATCGATATGGCCAATCGCGCCCACGGCGTTCGGCTGGTTCTTCATGGCGATCTCGTGAACCAGTTCCGTGACCAAAGCCAAACCCCGGCCCGCGTTCTTGCGCATATGCATGGGGGTGGAACCGGTATGGCTTTCCTTGCCGGTCACCGTGCATTCGATCCAGCGGAGCCCCTGCCCGTGGGTCACAACGCCAATATCTTTGCCCTCTGCCTCGAGGATCGGGCCTTGTTCGATGTGCAATTCAAAGAAGGCGTGCATCTTGCGGGTGCCGACGGGTTCGTCGCCCTTCCAGCCGATCCGCTCCAGCTCGTCGCCGAATTTCTTGCCCTTGGCGTCGGTCCGGTCATAGGCCCAGTCCTGCGTGTGCTTTCCGGCGAAAACCCCACTGGCCAGCATCGCGGGGGCAAAGCGGGTGCCTTCCTCGTTCGTCCAGTTGGTAACAACGATCGGGTGTTTCGTCTTGATCCCAAGGTCGTTGAGGCTGCGGATAATTTCCAATCCGCCCAAAACCCCGAGGACGCCATCGTATTTCCCGCCCGTGGGCTGGGTATCCAGATGCGACCCGACATAGACCGGCAGGGCGTCCGGGTCCGTCCCTTCGCGCCGCGCAAACATGTTGCCCATCGTATCGACGCCCATGGTGCACCCCGCCTCGTCGCACCATTTCTTGAACAGATGGCGGCCTTCGCCGTCTTCATCGGTCAGGGTCTGGCGATTATTGCCGCCTGCGATTCCCGGCCCGATCTTGGCCATCTCCATAAGGCTGTCCCACAGCCGGTCGCCGTTGATCCTCAGGTTTTCACCCGGTGCAGCCATCCTTCTACTCCCTTGCCAGCTGGGCCACGCCGCTATCGGTCTCTTGATCGGCCCAGATCCTGACCATATGGTCGAGATCATGGCACCACAACCTGACCAACCGGTCAAGAAAATTGTCGAAAGGCGCTGCACATGGCATCCCAAGTCCGCCCGCTGACCAAAAAAGAAATCCGCGAAGAGAACGAGAAGCTCATTCTTGAGGCAGCGGAAAAAGTCTTTGCCGAGGCGGGGTTCGGTGGCGCCACCATGCAGCTGATCGCCGATATGGCAGGCCTGCCCAAGGCCAATTTGCACTACTACTTCCCGACGAAAGAGGCGCTTTATCGTCAGGTCGTTCAGAACATCTTTCACGACTGGCTGAAGGCTGCGGACATTTTCGACGAATCCCCCGGCCCGATTGAAGGGCTTGGCGCCTATATCGACGCCAAGCTGGAGATCAGCCGACGACATCCTGCGGGGTCCAAGGTCTGGGCGTCCGAGGTGATGCACCGCGCGCCCGTGATTCAGGACTACCTTGAAACCACGCTTGTGGAATGGACCGAGGGGCGCATGGCCGTCATTCAACGATGGATCGATGCCGGGCTGATGGACCCGATCGATCCCCGGCACCTGCTCTACATGCTTTGGGCCACGACCCAGCATTACGCGGACTTCGGCCACCAGATCGAAACCCTGAACAACGGACGACCGCTCAGCGACCGACAATGGCGGGACGTGAAAGAGTCGGTCAAGACGATTATCCTGAAGGGCATCGGCGCCCGGCCCGCACAATAGGTCAAGTTTGCTCGCACTGGGGGGAAACGGATGCTATGACGGTTTGCAAGAACCGCAAAGCAGGTGCCAATGGCGCAGAGTCAACCGAAACCAAAGTTTACCCGAATCCAGCAACGCAACAGGGGCCGGATCCTGGAAGCGGCGCTTCGGGTTTTTTCACAGTTCGGGTATCGCGGGTCTACGCTGGATCAAATCGCCACCGAAGCGGGCCTGTCCAAGCCGAATATCCTTTATTATTTCGATGGCAAGGAAGCGATCCACCGGACCTTGCTCGAAAATCTTCTAGACACGTGGCTTGCTCCGTTGCGGACGATGGATGCCGACGGCGATCCGATCCGGGAAATACTTGGCTATGTCCACCGCAAGCTGGACCTGAGCCGCGACTACCCGCACGAAAGCCGCCTTTTCGCGAACGAGGTATTGCAGGGCGCGCCGCGGATCATCGACGATCTTCGGGGGGACCTGAAACAGCTGGTCGATGAAAAGGCGGACGTTATCCGGGGCTGGAGCGCGGCAGGCAAGATCGCGGAGGTCGACCCCTACCACCTGATCTTTTCCATCTGGGCAATGACCCAACACTACGCCGATTTCGACGTTCAGGTGCATGCTGTCATCGGTGATACAGACCCATATGACGGCGCCACCGCCTATCTGGATCAGCTCTTTACGCGTTTGCTTTCGCCTGAATAGAGCCTGTTTCCTCAAAGATTGGCCGGACCCGAAGGCCCGGCCAGTCGGGGAGAAATCCTTTCTACTCTGCGGCTTTGGCCGAAGGGTTGTTGGGATGGGTGGTCCAATTGGCGTAATCCGGCTCGACCTTCTTGCCGGTGCGCGGGTCGATGGCGCCGGGCGCCATCTGTTCCATGGTGATGCATGCCTCGACCGGGCAGACATTGACGCACAGGTTGCAGGCGACGCATTCATCATCCATCACCTCGAAAACGCGATCATCCGACATGGAAATCGCCTGATGCGAGGTATCTTCGCAGGCGGCATAGCACCGACCGCACTTGATACAGGCATCCTGATCAATCTTGGCCTTGGTGACATAGTTCAGGTCCAGATACTGCCAGTCGGTGACATTCGGAACCGCGCTGCCGACGAACTGATCGATAGAGGTATAGCCCTTTTCGTCCATCCATTGGGACAGGCCGGAAATCATTTCCTGAACGATCTTGAAGCCATAAGTCATGGCCGCGGTGCAGACCTGCACGTTGCCCGCGCCCAGCGCCATGAACTCGGCGGCATCGCGCCACGTCGTGATCCCGCCGATACCGCTGATCGGCAGGCCACGGGTCTCCCCGTCGCGGGCGATCTCGGCCACCATATTCATCGCAATCGGTTTGACCGCCGGGCCGCAATATCCGCCGTGCGTTCCTTTGCCGCCGATGGTCGGTTCCGGCGCCATGTTGTCGAGATCGACCGAGGTGATCGAGTTGATCGTATTGATCAGGCTGACCGCGTCCGCACCCCCCACCTTGGCCGCGCGGGCGGGAAAGCGGATATCGGTGATGTTCGGCGTCAGCTTCACGATCACGGGCTTCGAATAGTACATCTTGCACCACTCGGTCACCATCTGGATGTATTCAGGCACCTGCCCGACGGCAGACCCCATCCCGCGTTCGGCCATCCCGTGCGGACAGCCAAAGTTCAATTCGATCCCGTCGGCACCGGTGTCCTCGACGCGCGGCAGGATGTCTTTCCAGGACTGTTCGTCACAAGGCACCATGATCGACGCGATCAGCGCCCTGTCCGGGTAGTCCTTCTTGACCCGGGTCATCTCGTCCAGATTCACCTGAAGCGGACGGTCGGTGATCAGTTCGATGTTGTTCAGACCCAGAAGGCGGCGGTCTGCGCCCCAGATCGCCCCGTAGCGCGGGCCATTCACGTTGACGACCGGCGGCCCTTCGGCGCCCAGCGTCTTCCAGACGACACCGCCCCAACCGGCATCGAACGCGCGGCGGACGTTGTATTCCTTGTCAGTCGGCGGGGCCGAGGCCAGCCAGAAAGGATTGGGCGAGGAAATCCCAAGGAAATTGCTTTTCAGGTCAGCCATGGGTCAGCCCTTTCCCATCAGAGTTGCATGAATGTCTTCTGCCGCATCCCGGCCTTCGGCCACGGCGGTCACCGTCAGATCGTCGCCACCACTGGCGCAGTCGCCGCCCGCCCAAACGCCAGCCTTGCTGGTGCGGCCCGCGCCGGTCACGGCGATCTTTCCGGCATCGATGGTTAGCCCCGCATCGGTGGTCAGGGTCTGACCGATCGCCTTGAACACCTGATCGGCCTTGAGCCGGAACGTCTCTCCGGTTCCTTTGAGGCCGGACCCCGTGTCCTCGGTGTATTCCAGCTCGATCTCGGTGGCGGCGCCGTTTCCATGGACGGCAACCGGCATGGCGTTGAACAGGATTTTCACGCCTTTGGAAGCCGCAAGATCCTGTTCGAACTTGCTCGCCCCCATGCGATCGGGTCCGCGGCGGTAGGCGATTGTCACGTTCTCCGCACCAAGCAGCTTGGACTGCACGGCAGCGTCGACGGCGGTCATCCCGCCGCCGATCACCACCACGTTGCGCCCGACGGGGAGGGTCGTCAGGTCGCTGGATTGGCGCAGGTCAGAAATGAAATCCACGGCATCGGTGACGCCGGCCTTGTCTTCACCGGCGGCCCGCAGCGCGTTCACGCCCCCGAGTCCAACCGCGAGGAACACCGCATCAAACTCCGCCTGAAGCGTCTCAAGGTCGAGCCCATTGCCAAGCGCCCTGCCCGTTTCAATGGTGATCCCCCCGATCTGAAGAAGCCAGCCAATCTCGCGCGCCGCGAAGTCATCCGTGGATTTGTAGGATGCGATCCCGAATTCGTTCAGCCCCCCGGCCTTGCCCCGTGCCTCGTAGATCGTCACTTCGTGCCCGTGCATCGCAAGGCGATGGGCGCAGGACAGGCCAGCAGGCCCGGCCCCAATGACCGCCACTTTCTTGCCCGTTGCCGCGGCGCGGACAAATGGGTGCACGCCACTGTTCATGAGCGTATCGGTCGCAAATCGCTGCAGTCGGCCGATTTCGACCGGCTTGCCTTCGGCAGTCTCCCGCACGCAGACCTCTTCACAAAGGGTCTCGGTCGGGCAGACACGGGCGCACATGCCGCCGAGGATGTTCTGATGCAGAATTGTCTTGGCGGCCGCCTCGGGCGTTCCAGTCATGATCTGACGAATGAACAGCGGGATGTCGATAGATGTTGGACAGGCCGTCATACAGGGCGCGTCATGGCAGAAATAGCAGCGATCCGCGGCAACGACGGCCTCGTGCCGATCCAATGGCGGGTGCAGATCATCAAAGTTGTTGGCAAGCTCCGCTGCGGACAAGCGTCCCGCGGCAATGCCCGGTGTTGTCGGACTGGTCATCGGGTTTCCCTGTTGGCTTCTTATTTCACCCCATGATGCCACAGTCCGAAATTTTATCAATTGGTAAATTTTGGCAATTCAAGATGCCCTGAATACAAACGGGCCGACCACCCCAAGGATGGTCGGCCCGAAAACGTGTTTGGCGAATTCCCTGCCTGACCAGAGCAATGGGCGGTCAGCCCCCGGCTGCGAGCACCTGAACCTTGGCCCAAAGTGCATCGGGGACGTCCACAGGGTCGAACGTCCTGCGGCTGCTACCGGGAAGCCGCACACCCGGATCATTCGCGATCTCGTCCGCGAGGCGCTGAACCCGATCTGCAAGGGTTGAGGCATGGGCGGACGAGTCAATCAGAATATAGAATTGCCCAAGATCATGCGGCGGCCCGTTTTCGGCCTTCAGCCCCTTCACGTCCAGCGAGTTGACAGACCCGGTCAGGCCCGCCGCCAGAAACTCGACCAAAAGGCCCAGCGCCCACCCCTTGTAGCTTGCCGAACTCACGAGCGACCCGCCAAGCGCCGTGGCGGGATCGGTTGTGGGGTTGCCATCTTTGTCAACGGCCCAGCCCAGCGGGATGTCCTCCCCTGCGGCCTGCGCCATGGTGATCTTGCCCAACGCCACAGCAGAGGTCGAAAAATCCGCGTGCATCGCCGGCCCGTCTGCGCCGGGGATCGTAAAGGCAATCGGGTTGGTCCCAATCAGGGGCTTTTTGCCGCCCGGCCCGGACACAATTGCCGAGGCATTGGTAAACCCGATACCGATCAACCCCGCCGCGGCGATCTGTTCGGTAAAGTACCCAAGCGACGTGCAGGTGTGCGAGTGGCAAACAGCCAAGCTGGCGATCCCGTTCTTGCGGGCAGCGTCAATCGCCAACGGCAGGGCCCGCGAAAAGGCAGGCTGCGCAAAGCCAAGCCGCGCGTCGGCGGTTATCGCCCCCGGGCGGGATTCCGTGATGATGGGATCGACCTTGCCGTCAACCCGGCCCGAAACCAGCTGCCGACAGTAGCTTTCCAGATAGTAGAGGCCGCAGATCACATTGCCGACCTCTTCGGCGCGGGCGACCGCACGCGCCACTTCGACGGCCTGCCAGTCAGCCGCACCGTGGGCGGTCAGGGCCTTGCGGCTGACCTCTTCAATCTCGGTTACGGCAATCTGCATGGCGGTTCCTTTCACAAATCTGGCTTTGTTAGAGCCTAATCGTTGTCACTCTCTCCGGCGCCTGCGTCTGCACGGGACTTCTCTGACGGCGGCACGGTCGTCTTCATGGCAAAGCTATTCAAGGCCTCGATTACTCTACGATCCAAGCGGCAAACCGTCTGCGATAAATGCGCAATATTCGTGTCTGACAAAGCCTGAATGCCAATTGCGGCGTTTTGCACCCCAAGCAGTTCCGACACGCCGTCCGGCGCGACCTCTCCGGATCCTACCTTTACCGCACCGCCAGCCCAATCCAGACAAACGGTCTGGCCAGTCCGACGCGCTGCTCCGGCCAGGAACGACATTAGCAGGATGGGCGCGGCAGTCGGCCCCAGCGAAACTCGCGACGGACCGATGGGTCCAAGATCGGTCCCAGCGAAGTCGGAAATGGTCGCGCCAAGGGCAATCGGGCAGAGCAATCCGGCATCCAAGCGCGACCAACCACCGGACGTGATGGCCAGACGATCACGGCAGTCCACGACCCCGGCTTGCAGGTAGGTCAAAAGCGCAGCGGGCCCGTCAATCCCACGAGCGGCCAACCACCCGGCGGCGACCCCGGCCTCCTCGGCAAGCCCCCATGACATTCCGGCACCGCGCGCAGCCTTGCTGCACAGTGTCTCCACTTCATTTTGCGACAGGGTCACCTTCCCCTCGCCCGAATCGGTCCAATCCGTTCCCGCGCGGGTTGGGTCGTTTGGTTCGGCTGTCATCGCACCACGCCTTCGTTGAGGTCCAGAGGATAAGGGGCACCCTGAAACAGGCTGATCCGAACCCATTTGTCAGATCGGGGATCGAAATGGGTCGCACCGAAGAACGCCAGTTTGCAGCGCATCAGGTCAATCGGCAGCATCCGATCGGAAATCAGGTTGTCCTGGACCTCTGCATAGGGATAGCGGGCCGCGATCTGTGCACGCCGGACCATGAAACGATGCTCGGGGTGACGTAAAAGAAACGCGGCAACCAGATCGTCGTCGGACCACTCGTTGAGCGACTGTTCAAGTTCCCAGGCCAAGCGACCAGTGCATAGCGGTTGCTCTAGCGATGCCCCGTCATCTGTTGCCCGATCCCCGAGCCGCGGCTCGAGTTTTTCTTCAGACACATACCAAAACCGCGCCTGCTCCTCGGGCGCTGAATAGTCGATGTTCAGCGCCCAGCCATACCGATCCTTCAGGACGGACCGAAGGCCGCCAATCGTCATGGACCCGTCGATGGTGAAACCTGCGCTTTCATCCGCGCTCATGCAGTCGGACAAGCCATCGACCAGATCGCCGTGCGGTTCCAGAAGAAGCGCCAGCAGGGCCTCTTGCCCTTCTTCTGACAGGGTTTCCTCACCCCATATCCAAAGCGCGTTCCAAGGGTATTTGCCCGAGCTAAGAAAATCGTCGAGTTTTGCGGCGATCTTTTCCAGATCACCGCGCAAATCGGCCAATTTAGACACTTGGATCAGGTGTTCGGACCGCCAGTCCGCCGCATTTGCGATTGCGGCTTGGGTCGCCTCCTTGAGGCCGGCAATTTGCGTGGCGGTCGCAGTAGTCAGGGACCGAACCCGCGCCAGCGCCTCTTCCCGCGCCATCATCCAGTTGTTGAGCAGGATCGGATGCCGCACAAGAAACGGCGCCATGCCAAGTCCGGTGGAATTTCCAACGCCGAGGCCACGCTTCAACCCGGCATCAAGGCGCACTGCCTCAGCCCCGCCTTTCGCAGCGGCAAGATGTTCGACGATATCGACCGTGAACTGACGAGTGAGCCAGACAGAGAGCATTTCCGCCTGAAACGGCGCCGCAAGCTCTTCGCGTTCTGCGATTTCCCGTCGGTCGGCTGCGCCGAACTTGCCAGACCCGTAGACGGCGGTGGTTCGCATCAGATAACCGACCCCGGCCATTTCTTCTGCATCTGGCTGTTGACCCTGCGCCAGCCGATCAACCACATGGGAAAACAGCCGGACAGACCGGTTGGCCCGGCTCAATGACAACTCGCGCCCGCTGATCCGACCGGCCTCTTGATAGGGGACGTTCTGTTCAAGCCGATCAAGGTCCTCGACCGTCGGATCGCCGTCAAACAGGGCAAAGGTCGCATCCCACGCGGTCGCAATCACACGGTCCGATCGCATGTCGTCCGGCAGATCATGGGAAAACGCCACGAGGCTGTAGGTGCGGTCGGGGCCAATCGCCCGGTAGACTGCGCGGCCGACGCCCTTGCTGTCCACATCCCACACCGGGCGGTCAAAGGTCCATGCCCCCGATTGCATCCGCCGCAAGAGAACGCGCAGGAAGGACAGGCGCATGGGATGAGCCGACCCCATCCGGGCCAGCCGCATAACCACCGAGGGCGGTCGACGAGGCACGACAGTGGCCTGCGCCAGATTCGGATTTCGCATCTTGTCCCTCCTCTTTTCTGTCAAACGCCCAAAACAGGGACTACTCAGGCCCAAAGTTGTCTTTGAAGAAGCGTAGCCAGTTGCCGCCCATCACAGCCGAAACGTCCTCCGCGGACAGGCCCGCGGCCCGCAGCCCATCGGCAATCTGGCCAAAGTCGCGATTGTCGCCAAACCAATCCGGCATCGGTGGGAACCCCGGCGCATCCGCGCTGCCTTCGCCATAGTCGATGGACTTGGTCCAGCGCCCAACGCGCATCCATTCCACGATGCTGTCCGGCTGATCCTGACACAGGTCTGTCCCGATCCCGATCCTGTCGATCCCCATCAGGTCCGCGGTTCGGGCAATCATGTCGCAAAAATCCTGAAGGGTGCATGCGCTGCCACCCTTCAGGTGATGAGGATAGACCGAAAATCCTAGCATTCCGCCCGCTTCCGAAAGCGCCCGCAGAACCGTGTCGGACTTGTTGCGCAAGGCCGGGTGCCAGCTGTGCGGATTCGCGTGGGTGATGGCAATGGGGCGACTGGAGTGTTCGATCGCCTCCAGCGTAGACCGTTCGCCGGAATGGCTCATGTCGACGACCAGGCCAACGCGGTTCATCTCGGCTACAACCGCACGTCCCATGCGGGTCAGGCCGGTATCATCGGATTCATAGCAGCCAGAGGCCAAGAGCGACTGGTTGTTGTAGGTCAGTTGCATGAATCGCAGGCCAAGTGTGTGCAGCACCTCGACCAACCCGATGTCATCTTCCATGCAGGACGGGTTCTGCGATCCAAAGAAGATCGCCGTGCGCCCGGTCTCTCGCGCCAGCGCCACGTCATCGGCGGTGCGGCCTTGAAAAATCAGGTCGGGAAATCGTTCGAACCAGCGGTTCCATTTCTCGATGTTCAGGACAGTTTCTCGAAATGTCTCGTGATAGGTGATCGTGACATGGACCGCATCGACGCCGCCTTGGCGCATCTGGCGGAAGATCTTCTCCGACCAGTTCGCATATTGCAGCCCGTCGATCAGCGGCGTCATTCGGGCGCCCCCGCCCCGACATAGGCCGTCTTCACGGTGGTATAGAACTCCGCTGCATAGGTCCCCTGTTCGCGCGGGCCAAAGGACGATGCGCCGCGCCCACCGAAGGGCACATGGTAATCCGTTCCTGCCGTGGGCAGGTTCACCATGACACAGCCCGCCCGCATGTTGGCGCGGAAATGGCTCGCCCGTGCCAGCGATTTCGTCATGATCCCGGCGGTCAGGCCAAATTCACTGTCATTGGCAATGGCAAGCGCCTCGTCATAGCTGCCCGCCTTCATAACACAGGTGATTGGGGCGAACATCTCTTCGCGGTTCATCCGCATGTCGTTTCGGGTTCCGGCGAAAACCGTCGGCGCCATGTAGTAGCCTTCGGTCGGACGGTTCAGCCGGTCGCCGCCACACAGCAGCTCTGCGCCCTCGCCCTTGCCAACGTCGACGTAGTCAAGGTTCTGTTTCAACTGACCTTCAGACACCACCGGGCCGATCTGGGTTCCGGCCTCGAGCGCATGACCGACATTCAGGGCCTGTGCGGACTGAACCAGCTTTTCGACGAACGCGTCATGGATCGCTTCGTGGACGATCAGACGCGAGGCGGCAGTGCATTTCTGCCCGGTGCCACCAAAGGCCGCGCCCGACGCATGGGCCACGGCAAGGTCGAGGTCCGCATCATCCATGATGATCATCGGGTTCTTTGACCCCATTTCCATCTGAACCTTGGTCATGTTTTGCACTGCGGCGGCGGCAATGCCACGCCCAACCGGGACCGACCCGGTAAAGCTGATCGCATCGACGTCACGGCTTTCGACCAGTCGCTGGCCCACGTCACGACCGGGGCCAGACACAAGGTTGAACAGACCGGCGGGAATGTCCTGCTTGGCGATGATTTCGGTCAGGGCAACGGCGCTGGCCGGGGTCAGGTTGGCAGGCTTCCAAACGACCGCATTACCGAAAGCCAGAGCAGGAGCGATCTTCCAAGCCGGGGTCGCTACCGGGAAATTCCAAGGCGACACGATCGCCACAACACCCACTGGTTCGCGCCGTACGTCAATCTCGATCCCCGGACGCACGCTCTCGGCCAGATCGCCCTGGTTGCGCAGCACTTCCGCCGCGAAATAGGTAAAGAACTGACCGGCGCGGTAGACCTCGCCCTTGCCCTCGGCCAGCGGCTTGCCCTCTTCGCGGGAAACGATGGTGCCGATTTCCTCTGCACGGGCCATCAGTTCGGTGCCAATGGCCATCAGGACATCATGGCGTTTCTGGATGCCTGCCGCCCACCAGATCGGCTGTGCTTTCCGGGCGGCAGCAAGCGACTCATCCAACTGCGCTGCACTGGCCTGTCCATAGGTTCCGATCACGTCCGAAAGGTCCGACGGATTCCGGTTCTCGATCATCGTCGCCCCGTCTTCCCAACGGCCTGCGATATAGATCCCCTTCGTTTGCGACATGGTCTTCTCCTTCTTGAACCTCGACAGCTAGACACAAGATTACACTTCAGGCAATCTTGAACAATTGAACCTTGTTTCAGGATTTTTGAATGTCGATCAAGCTAGAGATGCTACGCGCCTTTCGTGCGGTTGCCGAGCAAGGGTCATTGGCCGGGGCCGCGGGCCGATTGGGCCGAACCCCGTCGGCCATCTCCATGACCCTGTCGCAACTGGAAGCCGAGGTCGGCGCGCCGCTATTTGAGACTGACAGAAAGAACCGGCTGACCAAGGTTGGATCGTTGGTACTGGAAGAAGCGGTTCGCACCACGGATGTTTTCGACGCAAGCCGGATGACAATTCAACGGCTGAGCGCCTCGATCGCGGGGACGGTGCGAATTGCAGCGGTCCCATCAGCAATCGCTACCATTCTTCCCAACGCAATCGCCCATTTCCAAAAGACGCGCCCCAACGTCCGGCTGGAAATAAGCGATCTGGATAGCGCTTCGGTTCGTCGGCGCATTCGGCTGGATGAAGCGGACATAGGCATTCTGACGGCATCGGATGACGCTCAAGACAGAGGCATCGAGATTGAAACCGATCCGTTGGGCATTCTTTTCCGGGTTGGCGGACAGATTGATCGTGCCGTGCAATCCATCGGCGAACTTAGTTGGAACCTCCTCGGCAATGAACCCCTTATTTCCAACCCGCTGTGCGATTTGGTCGATCATCCGACCGTTCGACAGCTACGCAACGCCTGTAACCTTGAAGCCCGGAACACGACTGCCTTGATCTCGTTCGTGCGCGAAGGGCTTGGCGCGACGATCCTGCCGCAAAGCGTGCGCGCGATCTTGCCAGAAGGGCTGTATCTGATTTGTCCCGACGATCCGGTGGCATTGCGGACCCTTCGGATGATATCGAACCCCGACCGGCGGCTTGCCCCGGCGGCTCAGGAATTCTGGTCGGTCATCCGAGGCTCAGCACCGCTGCCCGACAGTTCGATCACCTGACCACTGGCCGCAAAGGCGTCTTCCTTGTCGTGCGTCACAAGCACCACAGGCAATCCGCGTTTCCGGGCCAGGCCAAAGACCATGGACCTTGTTCGCTCGCGCAGCCCGGAGTCGAGCCTTGAAAACGGTTCGTCGAGCACAAGCGCCGACGGCTCTGACAGTAACATCCGCATCAGGGAAACCCGCGCCCGCTGGCCCCCCGAAAGGGTCGCCGGATCACGATCTTCCATCCCGTGCAGCCCCACCTCTGCCAAAGCGTCGCGAATCCGATCCTTCCGTTCAGAAGCACGACCGCCGGAGATCAGGCCAAAAGCAAGGTTTGCACCGACTGACATATGCGGGAACAGGAGGTCATCCTGAAACAGGATGCCAATCCCACGCTCGTTGGTTGGGCGTTTCGAAACCTCCACACCATTCAACCAAAGCTTGCCAGTCGCCGAAAAGGGCTGCTCCAAGGTGCCTGTAATTCCGGCTAGCAAGGTCGACTTCCCGCTACCAGAGGGCCCCATGATTGTCAGGGCATCACCCGGAAGAACGGTTGTTGAGATATTCAGGAACAGTCTCTGTTCTTGCCAAATCTCGAATTTTTCGAAGACCAGACCGCTATCCATTCAAAACCCCTCTTCTGTTCCGCCACAACAAACGCGGCACCACGATAGCAACTGCAAAGGGCAAGAGTGCCGCGACGGTCTGGCCAAGGGCATATACCCCGATTGCCCGGCGATCCCCTCCGGATGCAAGGGCCACCGCCTCGGTCGTCAGGGTTTCTACCCGACCGCCGCCGATCAACAAGGTCGGAAGGTATTGGCCCACAGATACAGCGATTCCCACGGCGGTTGCGGTCAGCACCGGACCGACCAGCATTGGCAACCTGACCTTCCACAAGATGCCGCAGTGATCCGCGCCCAGCGCCATTGCCACCGTACCAAGCCGGGCATCCCACGCCCGCCATGGCGCTGCGAGGGACAAGAAGACGTAGGGAAGCACGAACACCACATGGCCTGCGATGACAGCGGCCAGCCCCATATCCGCGCCAACGGTGATCATGAAGGTTTGAAGCCCCGGCAGAAACGCAATTTGCGGGATCAAAAGCGGCATGTAGAGAATCCAGATGGCACCGGCACCTAGGCGCACACCCCGGCGATACTCCGACTCCAGACATCCAACGGTAAGGACTGTCGCAAGCAGGGTCGAAACCAGCGCGATAAGCGCAGTTTCTGCCGTTGCTGAACCTAGGCTCGAGCCATGCCTGGCCCAGGTTCTGAACGACAGGGACTCTGGCATTGCGTCGGGAAACCCCCAGTACCCTGCAACAGACCAGACGCCGAGGACAAAAAGCCCCATGATGACCACGACAGCAACCACCACCCCCAAGAACTGGCCAATTCCGCCTATGAACGCCACTCGCTTGCCGCGACCACCCAAATAGGTCCAACGCGCGGCACAGGCGGAAACACCCATTTCCCCAATCCACCAGACAAGAAGCGCCCCGGCGACCAACCCAAGCTGCAACAGCGCGCCAGCCGCCGCGACCGCACGCATGGACAGGTCTGGGTTCGACATCAGCCTGACGATCTGGACGGCGAGTGTCGGCGGGGTTGTCGGCCCCAGGATCAGGGCAACATCCACAACAGACATGGAATAGGCCAAAACGACCAGAACCGGCAGCCGAATCTGACGATAGATCCGCGGGAACACCGCCTTCAGCCAACCGATCGACTTATCGTATCCAAGCGCCAGAAACACCTGTCGGCTGCGCGGTTCGTCGACCTGCCCCACTGCGGCAATCGACATCAACAGAAGGAACGGCACTTCTTTCACGATAAGAGCCAGGACAATGGAAAGCCCGGCAGGATCGTTCAGAATCAACAGGTCCGGGGGCCGTTCCCAACCGGTCAGCCACGGAGAGATCACGCGAACCACCCAGCCGGATGGCGCGATCAGGAAGGCCAGACCAAAAGCAACCGCCGCGTGTGGCACCGACAAGAGCGGCGACAACAACGCGCGGATCAACGCAAAAACCCGCGTCCCATGGCCGCCGGCTAGGATCAAGGCAGTGATCACAAGTGCCAGACATGTCGCCAGGAAGCCCGTGCTGATCGATAACCAGATCGAACGGCCTATGCCGGGCAGATCGAATAGCGCGAAAAATGCCGAGGTCGACGGTCCTTGCATCCCAGCCGCAGGCAAGTGGCCGAAGGCGGGAAGGATCGCGCCAACCACGCCCGCGCCCACCGGCCCAAGCAGCGCAAAGATCGTGACCACCGGAAAGAGTGATGAAAGGCGCAATCGCCGCATCATTCACCCCTTCCGGCAATCCGCCAGTTCACTGGGCGACGCCATAGCGCGATTGCCAATCTTCGGCGATCCGGGTCATCCAGCTTGGATGGGGCTCATCCTGAACCGCACCCAGCTGTTCCGGAGACAAGGTCGCAATTCCAAGGTCAAGCGCATCGAAAGCTGCCCGATCTGCGGCAGTCAGGGCACCCATGTTCAACACCGTTCCATAGCCCAGTACCGCCGGGTCTTGCGCCCGGACCTGCGCCTCGGGCGACAGAAGAAAGTTAGCCACAACCATCGCGCCTGCCTTGGAACCGGAATTGTAGGGAATAGCGACAAAGCTGGCGTTCCCGATCGTGCCCTTGTCGAGGACAAAGGTCCGAACGGTCGGCGGCAGTTGATTGTTCGCGATCGCCGCCGTCGCCTCGCCGGGGCTGAAGGAGATCGCAAGATCGACCTCTCCATCAGCAATAAGCTGAAGCTGGGCGGGACCAGTGGTAGGATAGGCGCGGCCTTGCCGCCAAAGCGTTGGGGTCAGCTCATCCAGGAAACCCCAAAGCGGCGCGGTGACGGCATCGTAGTTCGCATCGTCCACCGGTCGGGAAAGCGCGGACCGATCATCTGTCAGATCGACAAGCGCCTGTTTCAGAAACGTCGTCCCAAGGAAATCCGGCGGCTGCGGATAGGTGAACCGACCGGGATTGGCGCGCGACCATTCAAGGATCGCGGCCATCGACCCAAGGGGGGCAACAATGTCCTGAGTGTCATACATGAAAACAACCTGAGCCATGGCCCAGGGGCTTTCATAGCCTTCGACAGGCACGGTGAAGTCTGTCTGAACAGTCTTTCCTTCAGTGTCTACAAAGGCCCAATTCGGCAGATCTTCGGCAAATGGCCCAAACAAAAGCCCCGCGTCTTTCATGGATGCAAAGTTCGCGCCGTTGATCCAGATCATGTCGATCGCGCCGTCGGTGTCCTGTCCCGCCTGCTGTTCCGACAGAACCCTCGTGACCGCGTCTGCAGTATCCGTCAATTTCACATGTTCCAACGTCACGCCGAATTCTTCGGATACCCGGTCACCAACCCAACTGATGAAGTCGTTCGTCGTGGTGGACCCGCCCCAGGCATTCCAATACACGGTCTGGCCGCGCGCCTCTTCCAGAACCGCACTCCAGTTGGCGGGGACTGGCTCCGCCCGGGCCAAGGCAGGCAGCAGCAGGGCTGCGGCAAGGGCAAGTTTCTTCATCAAAGTACCTTTCAGTTGGAGAACACCTTTCGCGCCGCCCAAAGTCGCAGCACGGTGGTGAGGAGACACAGACCCGCGAAGACCACCGCAAGGATCGGGAACGCGGCAGGAAACAGGCAAAGAAGCGCGAAGAAAACAATGGTTTCTGTCCCCTCAAGCAACCCGTTCGAGTAGTAGAGGGATTTTACCCCTTGGGCCGAGGTTTCCATCGACTGTTTCGCGGCAAGCACGGCGAAGCCAAGAAAGCTGGCGCCGTTGATATAGAACGCCGCCAAGAGCGCCGCGCCGGCAAGGCCGTTCACGGCCGGGTCGACCCATATGAAGGCAAGGGGCACTGCCGCGTAGAAACCGAAATCGGCGGTAATATCGAGGTATCCGCCAAAGTCCGTCCCCCCGCCGGACGCACGGGCAACCGCCCCGTCCAATCCGTCCGCGACCCGCCCCAACGCCAACGGTACAAGCGCGAGGCCAAACCACCCCATCGCGATCATCAACGCGGAAGCGATACCGAAGGCAAGGCCGACAATCGTCACGACATTCGCCGAAAACCCGACCCTTGCAAGCGCCATCCCAGCCCGGTTCAGGGGCGGATCAATCAGCTTTCTGGCGGAGGCATCAAGCATTATTGGGTCCTTCTGTTGCCGCTTTGTGACCGAGCGACCCGATTTCGGCAATCCGGGGTGACGGGATTGTGAGGTATTGAAGGTTTTCGTGGTCGACCCCAAAGCACGCCGTCAAGTGCCACCAAGACCCATGCTAAATTGGTTTTTGCCAAAACGCCTATTCTTGCGCTACGCTGAGTCTATTGTTCATTCATATTTCTAGAGTTTCACCATGAGCGCTGACTTTGGACAGGACACCCGTTTGGCCCGCTTGCACACCGCCCTTGGCGGTGATGTGCTGGTATTGCGCCGCTTTGGCGGGGTGGAGCGCCTAAACGGGCTCTTCGAATTTCGGGTCGAGGCGCTGTCGGATAACCCCGAGATCGATTTCGACGAACTGCTCGGCACCCACGCCACGGTAGAGATCAAGACGATTGCAGGCGATCCCCGGTTCTTTGACGGGATCATCACCACGGCACGGTGGGCGGGCACCGGGGAACAGGGCGTGAAATATGAATTCATGCTGCGCCCATGGTTCTGGATCGCGTCGAAACGACGCCAACAACGGATCTTTCACGAAAAGACCGCCCCCGAGATTATCGAGGAAGTCCTGGGCGCCTATTCCGGGTCTGGAACAGTTCAGAACAACCTGAAGAACTCTTACGACGCGCTGGAATACACGGTCCAGTACGGAGAAAGCGATTTCGACTTTGTTTGCCGGATGATGGAACGGTTCGGCATCAATTATCACTTCGAACACGACCAGATGGACCACAAGATGGTCCTGACAGACAATGTCGACGACTTGCCAGAAGTTCCCGGTGCCACCCGAGAGTTCATTCCCAACGATACCAAGGTCCATGGTGAGGGTGAACATTTCTGGAGCTGGCAGCCGGAACGGAATTTCGTCACCGGGTCGATGCGCCTGACGGATTACAACTTCAAGACGCCGGACGCGATGATGGAGGTCGACCGCACAAGCGAGGCAGCCTACGAGTCGGGGCAGCTTGAAGGTTACGATTTCCCGGGAAAATACCTCGACAGTGGCGGCGGCAAGGGTGTGGTCGCCTTGCGTCTGGATCAGGAACAGGGCGCGGATCAAAGACATCGGGCGATCGGTGACTGCGTCAGCGTGTCCGCGGGATCGCGTGTGTCGATCAAGGCGCAATATTTGGATGCAATCGACGGGAAGACCTTTGTTTGCCTCAAGGCCGAACACTACTACGAGGCCGACGCCTATGGATCGGGGGGCGGGTCAGGGTCGGGTACGTCCTATACCGGCAACTATGTGTTTGTTCAGGATGACAGTCCCGTGGTTCCACTCCGGCGCACCCCGACACCCGTTATCGTCGGACCGCAAACAGCCGTTGTCGTGGGCGACGGAGAGATCGACTGCGACGAATTCGGGCGCGTGCTGGTTCTGTTCCACTGGGACCTTGCCAAGGCGAATTCGATGCGGGTCCGGTCGAGCCAAAGCTGGGCCCACAAGGGTTGGGGCGGGATCACCATCCCCCGCATCGGCATGGAGGTGATCGTCGAATTCCTGAACGGCGACCCGGACATGCCGATCATCACCGGCCATGTCTACAACGGCAAGAACATGCCCCCCTATGAACTGCCCGCGAACAAGACCCGGACCAGTTTCAAGACCAAGAGCCATCAGGCTGAGGGCTTCAACGAAATCCGTTTCGAAGACGAAGGTGGCAAGGAAGAAATCTTTATCCACGCCCAGAAGGACCGGAACGAGAAAACGCTCAACAACTGGTCAGAGCGGACCGACAACAACTTTGTTCAATCGGTTGGCCATAACAAATCGGTCGAGGTCAAAAACAACCACGCCGAAAGCATCGGTGGCAACATGACCCTATCGGTCGGCCCATCGGGCATCGGGTCGATCATCTCATCGGCACAGGCTGGAATGGCCGAAGGGATCGGCTCTATCGCCGATGCACTGGGGATGCCCGGGTCGCCGGGTGAAGGAAACCTGATCATCACGGTGGAAAAATCCCGTTCGCAGACCATCGGCACGGAATCGTCCACCACAGTTGGCATCAATTCCAGCCTGACCGTCGGCAAGGCGATTTCGGAAACTGCGGGTATCTCAAGGGAGATTTCGGTGGGCAAGACGATGTCGACCAGCGTGGGCAAGACGCTAAGCCTTGATGTTGGCGAGGAAGCTTCTGAAACTGTGGGCAAGAAGAAGACCATCACAGTCGGAGACGAATTGGCGATCGTGGTCGGCAAGGCATCGATCATTATGAAAAAGGACGGCACGATCCAGCTCAAAGGCAAGGATATCACCGTCGATGGCAGTGGGAACGTGGACATCAAATCGGCGAAAGATATGACGGTCAACGGCGGCAAGAACACGATCGTGAAGGCCGGTTCGGCGATGACCGTCAAGGCCGGAGGGGCCATTACCATCAAGGGTTCCAAGATTAACCAAAACTGATTCTGAACGGCTAATCGATCGCTCTTTGTTGCGCCGAACGGTCTGTGTCTAGCGAATGATGCAAATCGCAAAGAGCGATCGATTGTGCCCGTTGCGCACCAACAAGTTGAATCTGCTGCCTTCCGGACAAGGTTTGTGTTGCCTGTCCCGCTGCTTTCTGCGCAAGTTTACTGAGAATTTTATAAGTTTTTGAGGAAGGATGACCCGATGCTCGATGGGGAAAAGCAGCTCGGTTCCAGTGCAAGGATTGCGCGCCTGTTTCAAGGCACATCTCTGACCGCGTTGTTGGTCTACGGCATGGCCAGCGCGTCACCCGTTTTTGCTGCAGATCTGACGTGGGATCCTCGGTCAACCGGCAACGGCACCGTCAACCTGAACGCAGATGACGATTGGAACACCACCGACGATGAATGGGACAATGGCGGTTCTGCATCAGTATTCACCAATGGCGACCATGTAACCTTTGAAGATGGTGACGTGGAGGGCAGTGGCACCACGCAAACGGTGGACGTCACCGAAGATGTCGCTCCCGGGTCGATAACATTCCAAACTGGCTCCCCCTCTGCTGACTTCATTATCAACAGCAACGGTGGCTCAATCCTGTCATCCAGCGGCACATTTGCGGCCAACACGATGCAGATCATCATGAACGACACCGCTGAAATTGGCGCAGGCCTCAGCGGTGCCTTCATTGTGACGGGCAGCGAGCAACTTACTCTGAGCGGTGCAAGCCCCAGCCTTACCCAGCTTACCGTCAATGCCGGCGCGGATGTATTTGTCACGTCGACAGGCGATCTTGCGGGATCGATCAGCAACGCTGGGACCTTTGCCAGCGAAGGCACAATCGGCACGCTCACCACCTGGAGCGGCGGATCGGCGACGCTTGAAGGGACGGCGACCACTGTCATCATCCATAATGGTGCAACGGTCGATATCAGCGCAAACAACTCTGCGGGGCTTGATGTCGGCAGCTTCACACTTGGAAGCGGCGTCGACCTGACGCTGGATTCCACAACGGGAACCCTGACGACCGACACGTTCTCCAACTACGGCGACGTCACGGTTGGGGATGGCGGAACGTTGACGATGGATGGGGGAACCAACCCGTTCAACAACATCAGCGGCACCTTGGACGTTCAGGAGAACGGAACGCTTGACGGAGACGTGACGCATGGTGGGACCACCATGACTGTAGCCGGTTCGGTGACCGGGGACGTCGCTGCGAACGCGAACGGACTGACCATCAATGGCACCGGCGATGTCGGTGGCACTGTGACCGTTGCAGATACCGTGACAGTGAACGCCGAAGGCGGGGCCGAGGTTGGCGGAATCACGATCGAGAGCGGCGGAAACTTCACCCTTTCCGATGGTGGCACGGTGACCGTTTCCGATACCGGCGTAACCTCGGTCGATATCCAGTCTGGCGGCACGCTGGAGAACGGCGGCGGCGGAACCGCCACATTGGAATTCGCAAGCGATGCCACGATGGACGTCGCGGGAACGATCACGGGCGGGGCTGACACATTCACGATCGAAGCTGGCACGGTTAACCTGCTGACCGGCGCAAGCTGGACCGGTGACGTTCAGTTCGTGGCGGACGTCAACAGCAACGTCGCCGTCACCTTTGACACCTACAGCTACACCCTTGGCGGGGACTGGACCAACCTTGCGGGCGGATCGTTGACCGTCGACATCGCGATGGACACTGATGGAAACGCCCTGGTCAACAACGCCGATGATGCGGAAATCGATGTCAACGCGACCCTTACCGGAAACGTGACCAACACGAACGGCACGGTGAACATCTCTTCCTCCGGAGATGTCACGGGCGTCGTCAACAACAGCGACGCGCTGAACATCACCACCGGGACTGCCGGATCGATCGTCAACACCTCGACCGGGACGGTCGAGGTCACGAGCGGTGGATTTGTTGACACGACGATCGACAACGCGGGCATGTTCAACGTCAATTCCGGCACCTTGACGGTTGACGGACTAACAACGAACGAAAACGGCGGGACGATCAATATCGACACCGGCGCGTTCTTCGCCGGTGACATCACAAACGAAGCAGGCGGGACGCTGAACGTCGACGGACAGGTCAATGGATCGGGACAACCCTATACCGTCAACAACTCTGGGACCATGACGCTGGCGGGGACCATCGCCGGCAACCTCGACAACAGCGATGCGGTTGATGCAACCTATGGTCTGACTATCGACGGGGCTTCCAACATCACCGGGACTCTGACCAACTCGGGCGAAGCGCTGGTTTCCAGCACCCTGGGTGTTACCGGTGGGGTCACGAACGAAAGTGGCGGGGTCCTGACGATCAATAACAGCCTTAGCGCCAACGTTACAAACGACTCTGGGGGCACGATCAACACGGATGGCACCGGGCAGATTACCGGCACATTGGAAACCGCTGGGGCGGTCGAAGTCGAAGCGACCGAGCAGTTGACCGTGACCGGTGGAACCACCGTGAACAACGGCGGTCAGGTTGATCTGGGCGGAACCCTGGCCAGCAACGTGACGGTCGAAAGCGGTGGCTCGCTCGTGACAACCTCGGCAACCGCTCAGGTCACGGGGACACTTGAATCCGCGGGGACCGTTGACGTCGGCGCCGGTGAACAACTGACTGTCACGGTCGATCCGCTGACCATTCAAAACGGCGGTGCACTGGAACTCGGCGGCACGGTCGCAGCAAACGTTGATATCGAAGACGGCGGCGCATTGAACATCAACAGCGCAACCGCGCAGGTCAATGGTACGCTGGCGGTCGACGGAACAGCGGCCGTCGATGCCGGCGAACAGCTGACGGTTTCGGGCCTAACGACGGTTGAAGACGGCGGTGATTTCGACGTCGCCGGGACCTTCAATGGCGATTTGACCGTCGATTCTGGCGGCACCTTCGACCTCAACGGTGGCATCATTGATCTGGACGGAAGCCCGCTGGCGCTGAATGGCGAAGGCTTCTTTGACGGAACCGTCACCGGCGCCCTCACTATCGGCGCAACAGGTGACGCAACCATCGACGGTGCGACTGGCGTAAGCGGTGCGATCATTAACAACGGGTTGCTGACGGCCGACGCCGGCCTGACCTGGCTGACCATGAACAGCTCCAACTCCTTTGTCATCAATGGGGTAACCGTCGGCACTGGCAGCGGTCTGCTGACCAACAGCGGGACCATTACGATGAACGGTGGTTCGATCGGGTCGGCTGTTAACAACACCGGTACGATCGAAGTAGATGGAACGGCGACGCTGACGGCCGGAATTTCAGGCGGCGGTAGCATCGACCTAGGCGATGGTGCAGTCGGCGACCAGCTGACTGTCTCCGGCGGACCGGCCAACCTCAACGGAGCGACATTCGTTCTGGATCTGGACGTTGGCGCTGCTGCGGGTTCCGACCAAATCTTCTTTAGCGGCATCTCTCCGACCGGGACCGTCGACCTTGATTTCAATGTCATCCCATCGGTTGCAGAGGAACTCGCCTCTGGCCTTGTCATCATCGACAGCACAGTTCCCTTTGTCGGATTCACTGCAACAACGGATGATCTGGAATCCATTGCCGGGGCCTATGTCTACTTCCTGAATCAAGACAATGCCGCAGGCGAGGTTCGCATTGAATCGGCGGGCAACCCGAACATCGGTGGCCTTGCAGGCGCTGTGGTTCTGACCCAATCGCTTATTGGTTCTGTGGTAAACCGGCCCTCGAGCCCGTTTGTCGCCGGCCTGGCCATTCCGGGCGATGACCCTTGCGGCGTTGGGGCGTGGGGACGAGCGACAGGCGGTGTTGCGGACGCGGGGGGCACAACCTCCGTGAATGATGGCGCGCTGAACGTCTCAAGCGACATCAACGCTCAGTTTGGTGGTGTCCAGCTTGGTGCCGACTTCTCGTGCTTCGGCGGCTACTACAACGGCTGGGACCTCAGCTTTGGTGGCATTCTTGGCATGAACGTCGGCGCCACGACTCAGCCGCTCTATGCGATCGACTCCAGCGGTGCTGCAAACACCAGCGTAGTTCTTTCCAACAATAGCGCTGATTTCGTGCAGACCTATGCCGGGGCCTATCTGTCAGCTTTCAAGGGCAGATCCTTGGTCGACCTTCAGTATCGCTTCGAACAGACGCAGTTCGACCTCGAGAATGATCAGGAAGGCAATCCAGAGTCCGCGGGGATCCTGAACCAGACTTTTGACAGCCAGGCGCAAACGCTCTCCGGCTCGTACAGCTATGTCCTGCCAATTAGCGAAGACCGGGGCATCAATCTGGTCCCGACTGCGGGTTTCGCGATTTCACAAACGACAACCGACTCGATCGCACTTGATCTTGGGACGTTGGGTGACACCTCGGACGACGGTCGGCTCGAAATCGACGACTTCACAAGCGAAATCGGGTTCGTCGGCGGCACGGTGTCGATGACACGCATCCAGCCCAGTGGAAACTCGGCCCTGACCTACTTCGGGACCGCGACCTACTACAAGGATTTCGCCGGCGACATTGCATCGGTCATCTATGACAGCTCCGACACCGAGACGGACACGATCAGCTCTCCCAACCTTGGGCAGTATGGCGAAATCAGCTTTGGCGTGAACTACACCCGGCTTCTGGACGGAACGGGCAGCATGCCCAACGCCCGCCAGCTGAATGCCTCAGTCCGGGTCGATGGTCGGTTCAGCGAAACGCTTGAGAGCTGGGGTGTGACCGGTCAGGTCCGGCTTCAGTTCTGACAACGGCTTCGGGCGGCGCTTGACGCGCCGCCCCTTACCGGCCCAAGATTGACCAAAGCATAAGCGGCGGTCAAAACGATTTTTGGCCTGCGAACAATAGATTGAAGGCGTTCTATCCCCATGTCTTGGTTCAGCAAAGTTGCCTGGAAAGAAGGGTTGTTCTTACAACCGCAGCATCTTCAACAAGCGGATCGCTATGTTGAAAAGCTGATTCAGGCGCGCACCTCTGTTATGTCGCCCTACCCATGGGGCATGATCGAGATGAAGATCGACAGGGACCTGACCCAGCAAGGGCGGTTTGGCTTGCGGTCTGCGGTCGGCCTGATGCCGGACGGAACCCCCTTTGACGCCCCGAATGCGGATGTCTTGCCAACCCCGGTGTCCGTGCCTGACGATGCCGCGGGCCTGACCATCTGGCTAACCCTGCCGGACGCTGCCCAGAACGGACAGGATGTCGGTGGGGCCGGCGGCTCTTCCGCGGGAACACGTTACCGGATCGAAACGGAAACCGTCGCTGACAATGCCTCGGCCACGCGCGTCGAACAGACCATCGAAATCGCGGTTCCCCGTCTGGAACTTGCCCTGCGCAAATCCCCGCGCGAAGGGTATCAGTCGATCCCGCTTGGCAGGATCACAGAGGTGCGGGACGGCGTCGTCTCCATCGACGACACGGTTCCGCCGACCGGGCTGATCCTGACAGTGCACCCTGCCTACGAAGGGTACCTGACGCGCGTAATCGGCTGGATGGAAGCCAAGCTTGAAAACCTTGCCCGCTTCGCATCCGACCCGTCCTCGGGCGGTGGTATGCAGGCATCCGACTACCTGATGCTGATGGTCCTGAACCGCGAGCTTCCGATCCTTCGTCACCTCAACCAGTGTGGCAAGGTCCACCCCGAACGGCTTTATGAAAAGCTGATCGGATTGGCAGGCGAACTTGCGACTTTTGACCAGAACGAACGCCATGTGGCGGACTATGGCCCCTATGACCATGACAACCCGCGCGACGTGTTCACCCCGGTCGTGCAGGACATCCAGCGGCTTTTGTCCCGCGACGTCGGGCGCGCCGTGCGTCTTCCGCTCAAGGAAGTCCGGCAAGGCAGCTTTGCCGCGCTGGTCAACGATCGCAGCCTGTTCAGTCAAGCAACATTCGTGGTCGAGGTTTCGTCCGGCCTTCCGCTGACCCAAGTGCAGCAGCAGTTCCCGCAACTGTGCAAGGTCGGTCCTTCGACGCGGATGAAGGAAATCATCAACAACAACCTACCGGGGGTGCCCCTTATGCACCTCCCGAACCCGCCCCGCCAGATCCGGGTCGTGGCGAAGAACGTCTATTTCCTCGTCGATAAATCCAGCGACCTTTGGCGCGAATTTAGCGTAGCACCGGCTATCGGGATGCACTTCGCAGGGAACTGGCCAGACCTGAAGCTGGAGCTTTGGGCAATACCGGAGCAATAGAACAGGATGCACGGCGACGACGACGGCGACAAAACGGTCTTTGGACAAAAGCTGCCCATGCCCAAACCGCGCGGGCAAAGCAGCGACCCTGCGCAACCGCCGCAACAGCCCCCTGCGCCGCCGCAGAGCGCTCCACAACCCAGCGGCAACGACGATGCGGACCGGACTGTATTTGGCGCACCCCTGCCGCCGCAACAGCCCCCACAGGCCGCGCCGCCGCCCCCGCCACAGTATCAACCGCCGCAGCAACCTGCCTACCCGCCGCAACAACCGCAGTATCAGCCGCCGCAACAGCCCGGGTCCGGTCGGGCCGCCCCCGTGAACGAAGCGCCGCATGGCTATGAAGATACCTGGCTCGGTGGGGCACTGAATCCGTTCCCGAACCAGGCGCCTCCACAGCAGCCGCAGTATCAGCCAGCGCCGCCGCCCCCGCCGCAGCCCGCGTATGGGCAACAGCCGCTGTATCAGCCGCAGAACGTCCAGACGGGAACCAACATGTTCCCCGAGGTGCCGCGTGATCCGCAACCGCAGCAACCGTCGATCAAGCCGCGCATCGCATTGTCGGACGCGCTGAAAGGCACGGGTCTGGGTGCAGGCGGGTCAAGCAACCCGTTGGTTGCCGCCGCCGCAAACCTGCTGATCCTGCTTGGCCGCCTGCGCACCGGCCTTGTCGAAATGCAGTCCGGCCCGCTGATCGACCACGTGACCCGCGAAATCGACCTTTACGAACGCAACATCCTTCAGGCAGGCATTCCGCCGCAAGATGCCAGCGACGCGAAATACGCGTTGGCCGCGGCGGCGGATGACATCGTCCAGAACCTTCCCGGGGCCGACCGCGGCACTTGGCTTCAGTATTCGATGGTTGCCCGCTTCTTCGGCGAACGGGATTCCGGCGTCGGTTTCTTCCGCAAAATGGATGCGGCGATGCAGGCACCGGGGCAGAAATTCCAGCTTCTCGAACTGATGCTGACCTGCCTGTCGCTAGGGTTCGAAGGGCAATACCGGACCAGCCAGAACGGCGCGGTCGAACTGTCCCGCGTCCGAGCTGCGATCTACGAAACCCTGCGGCGGGTCCAGCCGCGCCCAGATGATGATGTGTCCGTCAACTGGACACCCGTCCCCCTTGGGCAGAAACGCCGCTATGGCGGAACGCCCGTTTGGGCGGTCGCCGCGATCGCGGGCCTGATGGTGGTCGCTCTTTTCGCCACCTTGTCGACATTGATCGCCCGGCAAGGGGCGCAGGTTCAGTCGGAAATTCTGGCGCTCCATGCCGGTCTTCCCGTAATCACGATCGAACGGACTTCGCCGGTGGTCGAGGCATATGTCGCCCAGTTTGACTCCACCCAACTGGACCGCATTCGTGACGGGCTTGCCGACCAGATCGAGAACGGGCAGGTCGTCGTCGATCAGACCAACCAATATATCTTTGTTCGGGTTGGGGATGCGCTTCGGTTCCGGTCTGGCCGCGCCGAGCTTGAAAACGACTTTGCCGAACTGGCGGGACACATCGCTACGACGCTTGACCCGGAAGTTGGGCCGATCCGGGTCGTCGGCTATACCGACAGCATCCCGCCATCGGGCCGCGGCCGATACAAGACGAACGAAGAACTTTCGCAGGCGCGTGCACAGACCGTCAGCGACATTCTTTCCCCCAATATCAGCGACCCGACCCGCATTCAGACCGAAGGCCTTGGACCAGTGAACCCGATTGCCACCAATGACACGCCCGAGGGCCGCGCCCTGAACCGTCGCGTCGAAATCATGATCGAGCGGGAGGGCGCCCAGTGAGGCTGTTTGGAATTATCCCGCTTCCGAGCCCCAAGAAGATGTTCAAGAAGGGTTGGTTCAAGAAGATCATGGTCTTCATTGGCCTGATCGCGATCATCGCCGGGATCTGGTTCGGATTCCCGATGACCGGGATCGAGATCATGGCCGAGGTCTGGCTGCGTGCCAGCATCATCGGCGCGATCCTGTTCCTGATCTTCCTGACGTGGTTCATCAAATGGCGCCGCCGCCGCAAGGCCGCCAAAGCGCTTGAAGCAGAGCTGGTTCAGGAGCCAGTCGGCGACGGCAAGGTTCTGGCCGAACGCATGTCCGAAGCGCTGACCAAGCTGAAGAAGTCCGGCGGCAAGACCTACCTGTATGACCTGCCGTGGTACATCATCGTTGGCCCACCGGGCGCCGGGAAGACGACTGCACTTAAGAACTCAGGTATCGAATTTCCGGGGTCCGAGGGGCTGGGTGATGCGGTCGAAGGGTTCGGCGGCACCCGTAACTGCGACTGGTGGTTTGCCGAAGATGCGGTCCTGATCGACACGGCCGGTCGCTACACGACGCAAGACAGCGACGCGGAGGCCGACAAGGCCAGCTGGGACAGTTTCCTGTCCCTTCTGAAACGCGGCCGCCCGAACCAGCCGATCAACGGTGTGATCCTTGCCTTTTCGGTCGAAGACATGATGACCGGCGATGCCGAAAGCGTTGCCCAACACGCCGAAACCGTGCGCAAACGGCTTGCCGAAATTCACGACATTCTGAAGATCGACTTCCCGGTCTACGTCCTGTTCACCAAGGCCGACCTGATCGCGGGATTCCGTGAATACTTCAGTTCGTTCAGCATGTCCCGGCGCAAGGCCGTCTGGGGCGCAACATTCCAGACCAAGGACCGCAGCGCCCAGACATGGCAAAACGTCGAAGCCGAGTTCGACAAGCTGGTCAGCCGCCTGTCCGACGAAGTCATTGACCGCATGAGCGAGGAACCGGACGGGGTCAGCCGGATTTCGGTCTTTGGCCTGCCCGGTCAGATGGCCCTACTGCGCGGCAATATCACCGAATTCACGCGCCGGGTCTTTGAACCGACCCGCTACAAAACGAACGCGATTCTGCGCGGGTTCTATTTCACCTCGGGGACCCAAGAAGGCACGCCCATCGACCAGGTCCTTGGCGCGATGGCGCGCAATCAGGACGATGGGGCTGGTTTCCAGCCCGCCTTCATGTCGGGCAAAGGCAAAAGCTATTTCCTCCACGACCTCCTTAAAAAGGTGATTTTCGAGGAAAGCGATTGGGTCAGCCATGACGCCGGCGCGGTCCGGCGCACTGCACTCTTGCGCACTGTCGCTGTCGTTCTCATCACCATCGCGACCTTGGGCACCATGGCCGCATTTGGCTGGAGCTTCTGGCAGAACGCCAACCTTGTGCGCACGGCACAGGCAGAGGCACGAGCCTACTTCGGCGACGCGCAAAATGAAATCCGGCGCGACGTCATCGACGATACCGACCCTTCGCTTGTCATGCCCTACCTGCAAGACCTGCGCCTGATGACCGCAGGCTATGGTGATCCGGTAGAGCCGGGAATCCTCGAAGGGCTTGGCCTTGGCCAGCATCGCCGCATCAACAACGCGGCCGAACGGGCCTATTCCGACGCACTGGAACGGATGCTGCGCCCCCGTCTGATCCTGCATATGGAAAACGAAATCCCACAGCTTATCGCGGATTCCAATACCGCCGCGGTCTATCGGGCGCTCAAGGTTTACATCCTGTTGGGCGGGCAGCAGGGCGGCGCCCCCGACGATGCGGCAATTCAGGCCTATTTCGCCGATGTCTGGCGTGAAGATTTCCCCAGCGCCGGGCAATTCGACGAACGCGACCAGCTCGAGGCGCATCTTGCCGCGATGCTGGAACTGGACGATGACCTGACGACCACAATCACCATCGACCCGGAAATCGTCCGCTCCGCACAGGAGGCCATCGTCAACCTGCCGCTTGCAGAACAGGCCTATGCCTCGATCAAGGATCGTGCCGTGACCAGCGGGATCGGCGATTTCAACCTTGTTGAACGAGTATCCGGCCAGATCGACCGGGTGTTCGTCACTGCCGATGGCACCCCGCTGGACCAAGTTGGCGTGCCGGGAATGTTCACCTTCCAGGGGTATTGGGGCTTCTTTCTAGAGGAACTGACAGCCGCGCGGCAACGTCTTGAAGACGACCAATGGGTGCTGGGTGACGCTGCGACCCGGGTTGGGTATGACACCCAACTTGCCAGCCTCGAACGGGAACTTCACCGACTCTACCAGCGCGACTTCGAGGCGGAATGGACCGCGATGCTGGACAACATCACCATCGCGCCAATGGCCAACGATTCGCCGCGCTACGACGGTCTTGCCGCCCTGGCCTCGCCTGTTGGTTCGCCACTTCTTGATCTGGTTGAAGCTGTCGACGAAGAAACCCGCCTGACCCGCCTTTATGACGCGGTCGAGGGCATGACCCCCGCCGAACTGGCTTCTGGCGGTTTGGGGGACAAATTAGGGGATGCGGCATTCAACCGGATGTATTCCTCTTCCGGCACCTTCCAGCGCGTGCTTCTCGGTTGGCTTCAGGATGGCGCGAAGTCGCAAAACCGGGCGGGTGGCGCAAGCGAGGACACCCAACGCCGTCAGGTCGAGCGCATTTCGGACAGCTTTGAAAACTGGCATGTTCTGTTGCGCGGCGATCCCGGCGCGCGCCCGATTGATGCCCTGCTTCGATCCATAGGCGACCTTCGGGAAAACCGGCACCTTGCCGCGAAATCGCCCACCCCGATGGACGACACGATGCTGCAACAGCTTTTGTCGGCGCTGACAGTGAACAACACCTCCTTGCCGGAACCTGCCGCGCGGCTGATGTCCGAGATCGAGGGCGAATTCCGCACCGTTGCCCAGGATGCGACGATGGCTCAGTTGAACCGCGCCCTGAACGAAGACATCACCCAGTATTGCCAGCAGTTCATCGAACCCTTGTTCCCCTTCGGCAACGGGCGGCATGTCGCCTCCAATGTTTTTGGGGAATTCTTTGGGCCGGGCGGCCGGATGGACAGGTTCTATTCCACAAACCTGCAACCCCATGTTACCCGCACGCCGGACGGGCTGCGTCCGGTTCCGGGCAGCCCGATTGGTGAACGGCTGTCGACCGCCGCACTGGCACAGTTCGACCGGGCCGAGGCAATTCGGGCGGCCTTCTTCTCGGGCACGCCGGAGCCGGTGGTGTCGATGTTTGTGACCCATGTGTCATCCAGCCCGACCGTTGATCTGGCGCATCTGACGGTGAACGGTGGTCAGGTGCAGACACGCCCCGCCGATGCGCCCGCAGGCCTGATCTGGCCGGGTGAAGGCAGTGGCGTCAGTGTCGAGCTGTTCCCGGCCCAGCGCGGACGACCCTCGCGGCTTGATTTCAACGCCGGGCGCTGGTCCATCGTCGATTTCCTGCGGCAGGGCAGGGCGCGCCGCGATGGGAATGTCGTTCAGGTGACCCACGAAATCGGCGGTCGGACGATCACCTACCGGATCGAGTTTGACAGCACGACGGTACCGTTCCTGATGCCAGAGCTGTTCGACTTCTCCTGCCCTGTCTCACTGGACTAGGGGGCGGAATGGTGGCCGTTTCGATCGGGATCATGGGAAAACATCCGGGCTTCGGCGATTTCCTGCGCCACGGTATCTCGGACCCTGTGGCAGAAGGTCTATCGAAATGGCTTGATGGATCGTTGCACAAGCTGCGGACCGAAGTTGGTGACGGCTGGAGTGATTTCTGGGACCGGTCGATCACGCTTCGGTTCTGGGTCGGCAGATCCATTTCGGGCGCAACACTGGCCGGGGTTCTCGTCCCATCGCGTGACAAAGTCGGGCGCCGGTTCCCATTCCTTATGTTGGCCGAAGGCGTCGACAGGGCCGCGCCCGTCGCGGACCCCGATCAGGGTCTGTATGACGCGTTCGAAACCCATCTTTCCACGGCCCAGCCCGGCCCGGCCGGCGCATCCAGCCTGCTGGGCGGTCTGGATCCCGATGCCATCGGCATCCAACCCGAAACCGACGCGCAACGCGCCGAAGGATCGTTGATTTGGGCCCATCACCCCGATGGCGACCTTGCGGCCCTTTTGCGCGCGGCCGGTCCCGTGGATGCCGCTCGCGCCATGACCAACCGCAGCTATTGGTGGGCACCGGGCCAATCCGGATCGGCCCCGGCGATCTGGCTTGGTCAGGCCGGTTTGCCCGACGCCGCCGGGCTTGGCTGGCTGTTGTCAGGCGGCACCTTCCACACTCCTATGCCACGCCACAAGGACGCTTCGCATGCATAGCACGGACTTCTTTGCCTTTCGGACGGGTCAGGCCACGGACGTGGGTCGCGTCCGCACGGTCAACGAGGACAGCTTTCTGTCGCGTCCCGAGGCAGGACTTTGGGTTGTCGCCGATGGAATGGGGGGGCATGCCGCGGGCGACTTTGCCAGTCAGACCATCGTTCGTGAACTGTTCTCCATGGGCGTTCCCGGGTCCGCGGAAGATATGCAGGCGCGATTCATGGAGCGTTTGGGACGCGCCAACGAACTTATCCTTGATCACGCCGCAGAGCTGAACCAGGGAACCATCGGCGCGACGGTCGTCGCGCTCTTGGTCGATGGTCAGGATTATGCGTGCATCTGGTCCGGGGACAGCCGCATTTACCGGCTGCGTGACGGGTATCTGGAACAGCAAACCCGCGACCATACCGAGGTTCAGGCCCTTCTGGATGCGGGCAGTATTACACCGGACGAGGCCGCCGTCTGGCCCCGCAAGAACGTGATAACCCGGGCAATCGGCGTCGCCGATGTGCCGGAATGTGATGTCATGGGCGACAGGCTTCGGGTCGGGGACAAGTTCGTCTTGTGTTCGGATGGCCTTACCGAACACCTTACCAACGACGATATTTCTGCGATCGTCGGGGCGCATGATCCGCAAGGCGCCTGCGATCGCATGATCGAACTGACCCTTGAACGTGGGGCCAAGGACAACGTGACTGTGATCGTCATGCAATGCCTGCCGCCCGTGGCCGAAACGGACGAAACCGAGGCCGATATAGAAGTGGACGTGACCGAATGACCTCTGGACCGGAAGACAAGGACAAGCCGGCCGTCGCAGGGCAACACCCGGCCACACCCGAGGACGATGATCGGACGCGGATTGGCGGCATTCCGCTTCCTGGCGGGCCGCAGGCGGTCGAGGAAGAGTCCGAAGCGACGATCCCGCCGACCCCGACGACGCCACCCGATGTTGGCGATGAAGAAGATGACGATCGGACGCAATTCGCGCCTGCACCTTCCGCCACGCCCCCTGACCCCGCACCCGCGGACGAAGACGACCGCACGCAATTTGCGGCCCCGCCTGCGGGGTCCGTCCCGCCAAGCCAACCATCGGCAACGGACGAACCCAACGAAGATGACAGCACCAGATTTGCAGGTGCCGCCCCGACCCCAGCGCCGCCCGCCACCCGCAAGGAGAGCGGTGGTCCGACAGTCGCCGTCGGAACGCTGATCAACAACAACTACGAGGTCAAAGAGGTTCTCAAGGCTGGCGGTATGGGCGAGGTCTACCACGGGGAGAACGTCTTTACCGGCGACCCGGTCGCGATCAAGGTCGTGCTTCCTGAACTGGCGGAGGATGAAAAGGTCGGGCTGATGTTCATGCGTGAAGCGCGAACGCTTAGCCAATTGTCGGACGAGGCGATCGTTCGATACTACAACTTCGTCAAAGACCCCGAGATCGACCGCTACTGCCTTGTGATGGAATTCATCAAAGGCGTTCCCCTGTCCGACTACACGGCACAGAACGGTCCGATCACAACCGAAGCGGCCTGGACGCTCTTGCGCCGTCTGGCGAAGGGGCTGGAAAAGGCGCATGGCCGTGACGTGATCCACCGTGACCTGTCGCCCGATAACGTCATGTTGCCCGATGGAATTGTTGCCGAGGCCCTGCTGATCGACTTTGGCATCGCCAAATCGAACGTGGTCAAGGAAGGGACCATGGCCGGTCAATTCGCGGGCAAGTTCAAATACGTGTCTCCCGAACAGCTTGGCCATTTCGGCGGAGAGATCGGCCCGCGCACTGACATCTACGGCCTTGCCCTGTTGATGGCTGCCGCGATGCTGGGAAAGCCGCTCGATATGGGCGGGTCCATTGTGGAGGCCGTCCAGGCGCGCCAGGCTATTCCCGATCTTTCGTCGCTGCCGGAAGAATTCCGCCCGATCCTTGCCTATATGCTGGAACCTGATCCAGCAGACCGTCTGCCCTCCATGGCGGACGTGGTAAAACTGATCGACTACCCGGAAGATATTCCGCCTCAGTATCTGGATGGGTTACCCATTCCGCCTTCTCGGGGCTCCACAACTACGCGGGGTGGCAGGGTTACAACCGGCATTGGCAAGAGCTATGCACCGGCCCCAATCACTGTCAGCGGGCTGCAACAGCCCCCGACAACCAATACCGTCAATCCAAGTGTGACCGGCAGCGCGAGCCTGCCGCCGACGCCGATGCCGAAGAAGGGCGGTGGCGGGGCCCTTGGCCTGTTAGGGATCGTCTTTGTCGCGGCGCTTGGTGGCGCTGGGTATTACGCCTGGTCCGAAGGACTGATCGGCAGCGCCGGACCCTCCACTGACACGAATAGCGCCACAGAAACTGCCCAGCCCGCGACTGGCCTACCCCCGTTGGAAGAGAACACGCGTGAGGGGTTCCTTGCCGCGCTGGATACCGGCCCATGCACCTATGCCGCGCGGGTTTCGGCGGGGCCGAACCTTGGGATGGTGCAAGGGTTTGCAACCGACACGACGGCATTCACCGGCCTTCCGACCGCATATGAAGAGAAATTCGGGGCCCGGCCTGCCATTTTGGAAAGCCAGATCACACCGGAACAATGTGCGGCCTTGGCATTGGCCAAGGGATTGCAGGGCCGCGGATTGGACCCGGTTGCGATGGTTCTGGACAGTGCAGAGGTCGAAAGCGGACAGCCGATCAACGGTCAAATCACGGACCGTCAAGGCCGAAACATCTGGCTCGTGCTAATCACGCCCAAAGGCGGTGTCTATAACTTGACGGGACGTCTAACAGCCGCGCAAGGCGACCGGCGCAGCTTCCGGTTTGGCCTTTCTCTCGCGCAAGGCGCAGAGGCCGCGCCGCAATTGCTTCTTGCGATTGCCACACCCGAACCGCTGGTCAACGCGGCCGCGGCACGTGACGGTGCAGATGCATCGGCGCTTTTGCCCCTGATCCTTGACGAGATTGCGAATGGCGATGGCCAAGGGGTGGCGGCGTTGTCGCATATACTTCTGACACCACCTGCCCCGCCCGCCCCCGAAGAAGAGCCTAACAACACAGGCCAGACGGCAGAGCCCGATCCGCAGTAGCTACCTGACGTCAAAGGTCGAAATCGCCAGATAGGCGCCGTCGGCAAGATCACCGGAAAGGCCTTCAAAGACATCCTCGGCCAGTTGCCCGTTCCGTTCCCTGATCTGGGTCGGAGGGCGGACGGTGCCAAGCGCAATAAGGATCTGGCTGGTATCGCGCGGCGGCCCGCTTCGCGTCACTGGAACGTCGAACCGTGCAAGATTTCCCGAGAAGGTCATGAACCGCTGGAGGTCCTGGACAACCCCGTTGTCGTCCACCAGCAAAAGCGTGATGTACCGGCCCGACCCGCCGCGAAGAACCCCGGTCAGCCGTCCGCCCGATGCGATTTCAAGGTTGTCAATCCGCAGCCCCATACGGGTTGCCGGATAATCCACGTTTTGGCGAACATAGGTCAGGGCGGAGCATTGGCGTGGGTCAACAAGGGTCCGGGTCTGACGAATATCCGAATCTTCGGCCGTCAGTACGCCCTGTGCGAAGTCTTCCATCGCACCGTCGCGTGCCGAGATCATTGCGATCCCGACGCCGTCGGGTCCATCCCGACGCGGCAAGGCGATCAGGCAAGGGTCGGTCAGCGCGGCACGGATGCGCCGGATCAGGTCCCCGATTGCAAGATCCTGTTCGGACGGCGGTGCCGCGGTGCGGACCGGGCGGGGTTGTTCTGATGCTGGCGGCGATACGGGTGCAGACGAAATGGCCGTGACTGTCTCGGTTGCGGCAGACGGCGCTGCTGCGATGACCTCCGGTTCGGGGCCCGGTGTCGGAGCAATCGGCGCGGCAGGTGGCGCCGCGGCAGAAATGGTTTCTCGTTCGGCGATGACGGGGGAGGCCGCGATCGTTTCCGGCAGGATCGGGTTCAGGTCGGGGTCGTCCAACTGCACCGGCTCTGCTATGACCGGTTCCGGCGCGACAGGCTCTGGTGCAAGAACTTCGGGCTCCAGCGGCGCGGGTGCTTCAGGTTCTTCCACAGGTGCGGCGGCAATTGTTTCGGGCTCAAGCGCCTCTGGCGTTTCAGCAACCAGTTCCTCGGGCGTCTCCGGAGTCAATTCTTCCGCCGGTGTTTCCTCTGGCGTTTCAGGCACCTCTGGTTCGACGGGCTCCTCAGTGGCAGCAGCGACTTCTTCCGGCTCGAGGCTTTCCGGGTCAGTACCGTCCTCGACCTCTCCCTCTGCCCCGGCAAGGCCTTCCTGTTCCACAATCCCCGCAAGCGTATCCGCATCCAGCCGTTCAAGGGTCACCACAAAGGAAACGTCCTGCGCTTGTTCTTCTTTCGTGAAAGCATCGGCGAAGGCCCCCATGAAACCCGCCACAGCGGCGGCATGGACAGCGCCCGACGCAATATAGGCCAGCGTCCAGCCGCTGAATGATCCGCGCCCATAGGGAAGGAAGCTCATTCCTCCTCTCCCCTGTAGTGGATCGTGACAAGTTTGACTTCGACAGTGGACAGTTCCGGGCGGGCAAGAAGTTCGATTAACTGACTGGCCGGCGCATTTTTGGGGATCAACAGGTGCACGCGGGATTGATCAGCCAACGCCGGCCCCAGCAATTCGGCCGCAATTGGTTCACCATCCAGGGAAAGCGAACCATCCCCGTTCACGATCAACAGGGGGGACGGCAGAACCTCGACCGGCAGTTCTTCGGTTTCCGACAGTTCCACGCCAAAGCTGGGGGAATTCAGCAACTGACCCGTGGCCAAGAAGAACAGGATCAGCAAGAGCACAATATTCACGATGAAGAACGAGTTATCGACCTTCAACCGGTTCGCGTCTGGGGGAAGAACCTTGCGCAATGCCATGTCAGATCGCCCCCGTCGAGACCTGAACAGAAGCGACGTTCGCGGCCTGAAGGGCCTCCAGCACAGTCGCAATGTCCTGAACCTGTGCGGTCGTTCGCACCACCAGAATGACATCGGCCGGGGCCGAGGGTGTTCCAAGCGCGCCGGCTAGCGCCGATAGCGCTTCAAAGCCAAAAGACTGGCCACCAACCAACACCGATCCGGCCTCGACCGTCCACAGGGCGACATCACCCGGTTCGGCGGTTTCCTCGGGCACGTCCGATGCGGTCGTTTCTTCACCTGGGGTGGCCTGTTCGTCCGATACTCCGGAGGCGCTTTGCAGCGTCAGCAGGGAATAGGGCGTCAGGCTGGACGACAGCATGAAGAAGATCAGCAACTGGAACATCGCGTCCGCAAGCGGGGTCAGAGCAAAGCGGTAGCTTCGCTTGCGCACCGGCAGATTAAGGCGCGAGTTCCCGGACATGAACGCGCCCTATCCCAGCCGGGCGTTCGGATCGACCCGCCCGTGGATCGCCGCAGAAATCACCGCTTCGATCAGGTTCCGCTCCCGGTCGATCTGGCCCTCGAACCACGTCGCGATAAAGAACGAGAACAGCGCAATGCCGAGACCGACGGCGGTCGTGGTCAGGGCGGACCAGATACCGCCAGCAAGCCCCGCAGGGTCGACCGCGCCTTCCGAAAGCGACAAGACGCTGAAGGCATCAATCATCCCGATCACAGTTCCAAGCAGACCGAGCATCGGCGCGGCCTGAACCACCATGTCCAGAAGACGCATCCGTTCGGACATGCGTGCAAGTTCGATAATCGCGGACTGGCGACCCAGTTCTTCGGCATAGGCGGCGTCACCGGGGCGCGATTGCAAGCCGGAAAAGACGGATTGAAGCACACGTGCAAGAACCGACCGGCGGCCCGCTGCTTCGCGAATGGCATCATCCGGCTTGCCGGAAAGCCAGCTTTCAAGGATTTGGTCAGCCGCCTTGCGACGACCAACGCCAAGGCGCGAAAACTGGACTGTCTTGTACAGGCCCACCGCCACCGCGATGAAGGACAGGCCGGCAAGTGTCACAAAAATGGCTACCGTCGCCGGATTGAACAGGTCCAGTGGCATGGATTCGAACAGGGAAGACATCGGTCAGGCTCCGATCACGGGGCCCGAAAGCCCCAACTTGAGGGCTTGGATCAAATACCGAACTGGATCGCGGTTCGGGAACTGGCGACAAGGTTCGACAGGCAGAATTCGGATTCAGTTCCATCTGACAGCGTACAGGCCGCCACATCGTTTACAACGATCCGGGAAATTGACGCGCAGCTGCTTTCGGCAAGGTCGAACTGAAGGATCTTGGTCTTGCCTGCGACAAGCGACCCGAATTCAAGCACCAGCAGCCGCGTTACGGCCCCTTCGGCGTTGAAAATGCCGACCTCATAGGCGGTTCGGTCAAATGCCTGGTCAGACTGATTGGTGGCAACATAGGTCAAACGGCAGCTTCCGGCGGTCGTATCCGCAGCAGCGTTCAACTGCAGGTCAAAGCTGGATTCGTCCTGTGCGAATGCCGTCGTCGCACCAAGTGCGAAAAAACCAGCGATCGCCAGTCCGCGGATAACACCATTGAAAGATTTCGACATTTGGCCCCCCAAAAAATCAGCTTGGCATCAATTACCCTGCCATTTGAGGAGGAACGGGCCGTTCAAGTCAACCGGAAGTTAGCGAAAAACGCCGAGCAACCAGAGAGATTGGAGCCCCTGATCTCCGCCTGTGCCTGCCGTGTTCGGCGGCATGGGGTAGACTACAGTCCCAGACGTCGGCGAATTCTGCGCGACGGTGATTTCGCTCTCGTCGCCTGTCGCGGGCACCTCTTGTCCGTAAAGACCGAATACCGCAACATCGGCTGGCATCAGGACTTCTCTGGACAAGATTGGTTCCTGACTTTGACGAAGATTGTTCGCAACGGAAGCAACTACCGGCTCAATCGATTGACCATCTTCATGATAGCTCGCACCAGCAGCGAATTCGGTCGCCGCGACAGGTTCGAACATCGCTGCCTGAGCAACCGAAAGCCCGAATGCGCCCGCAACGGAAAGGCCGATACCGGCCGCTGAAAGAAGCCAAATGCGTTTCATGCTCCTAATATAGCAGAGCTGAACGCGTTTTTTTAGGGGTTCTGCATACTCAAACCCATCGATCGGCGGATTTATGTGACCGAATTCACACTTCGCTTTAGATGTAACAACGCTTAGTCTAGCCTTGACAGAGTGCGGACAAAGAATGCCAAATCCCATATTAGCCATTGTAATTGCAGGTATTTTCCATGCTTTCGGCACAAGCGTGAAGGCCGAATTCGCTGTCTGCAACCAGACCTTTGACGTGGTCAATGTGGCAATCGGACAATTCGACGAAAATGTGTTCGAAACGTCGGGCTGGTGGACCATCGGGCCAAATCAATGTGCAAACGTGATCGACGAGGAGCTTTCTGTTCGCTACGTCTATGTTTTTGCACAGGATGTCTTTGGCAAGACGGTTCTATCAGGGGCGACTCGGATGTGTGTCGCGCCCAACAGGTTTGAAATCCGAGGAGAGACTGACTGCGTTGTTCGCGGCTTTATCGAAGCCCCATTTCACGAGGTCGACACCCTCCGAACCGAGCGCTGGACACTGTTCCTGACGCCACCGCCTTCAGGATAGGAGTATTGACGGGTCAGACAGTGCCCCGGGAATTGCTAATGCGACTAGGCCGATCTGCATACATAACCTTCGGTTTGCTTCTGATGTTTGTCAGACCAAGTCTTGCGCAGGAGACATTGGTCGAAATCATCGACCCCTGGAACGCGGCGACGCTGACCACACCGGCAAGCGAACAGACAACGATCGTCCTTGCCCCGCTTGCCAACCCGCCGTTGCCGGTCCGAATTCTTGAAGACGCACCCAGACCCTCCATCATCATCGGCGAACCGGACCAACGCTCGCAACAAGCACCCGAAGCCGCTCAACCGGCCCCAAGCCCCGAACAGGTGGCAGCCCGATCCTTGACCACTCTCGAAGGTTGGCAGCGTTATTTGGATCGGTTTCCAGACCAAGCGACCGATCCAGACATACTTCTTGAAATGGATATCGCATTGTTGGCCCGCATGATCGCACTGTCCGGCAACGGAAACGCAGGTGGGGTCGCGCGCGCGTCGATCCGCAACACCCGGCCATTCGACCTAAACCGCAACCTACAGTCGCGGATTGAACGAGACCTTGGCGTCACGACCGAAACCGTCCGGCAGGTCCAGCGCTCGCTGAATACCGCCGGTTTCGATACCGGAACGCCGGATGGAGTCGCCGGGCCGAAAACCCGGGCCCAACTGCAAAGCTACCAAGTCTCGAACAACATGCCGATCACCGGAGTCATTTCGCCTTTTGTCCTGTCCTCTCTCGGCCTCGACCCGCAAAACGCGGACTATTCTGGCCTAGCCGCGAACGGCTTCCGGCCAGCCAGACCCTATGACCCCGACGCGCTTTCGGTCCTATATGACGATCCGCGCCTGATCCGGGCGGCCGGTGCCTTGGAAGCAAAGGGGCAGTGGAACTGGGGCTACTACGACGACAGACTATATATCACGATCAGCATGTCCTGGACTGGCGGCTTCATGACAATGTCAAACTTGGCGCAGGATGCTGGCGGCGAGTTGGTCAGCATCACCAGCCGTGCGGAGCGCAATTTCATTATCGACCTGATCGAAGACGACCCAAGCTTTTTCTCACCCCAGGGTGCAGGCCCCACAATTGGCCTTCTCCAGGCGCCAGGAAGTCGCGAACCGGATGGCGGTTGGGAATGGTTGTCCGGCGAACCTTTCAGCTACCAGAACTGGCGGCGGAACGAACCCAACAACCGATCGGGGCAGGGCAACCCGGAACGCTATGCGATTATCAGTTTTGACCGTGAACGCGAGAACGTTAGCGCGGCCGGTTGGAACGACACATCGGGAACCTCCCACTCTTTCATAATAGAAATCAACTGAAGATTGTGAGTCCGTGGTGGACAAGACAGGCTCCTTTGCCTTGTGATAGGCTCATAACGAGTCATGATTTGGACAGCTGCCCGTGCGTTACTTGAGATCAGGTCTTTTTGGTGCCGTCCTACTTTCCAGCGCGCTTCCCGCGATGGCGCAGGATTGGTCTGTCTTGGTGATCGGGAACCCGTCGCGCAGCGCCCCAACCGCCTTTGCAGATAGCTTTCATGCGTCAGAGGCGCTTCGGGCCGCCGGGCTTGGAAATGTTTCCCTGCGCCGTGAACTTGGCGCCGACGCGATGGCCGCGGCCACGTCGGAGATGGCCGGCTCTCCACGGGTCATGATCTATTTCGCGGGTCCGATCGCGGTGCAGTCCGCTGGACCGATCCTGATGGGGCAGGGCGGCGGTGACGCGCGGTCGGCGGTGGGCGGGCTACTGTCTGCCTATGCCGCCGCAGGAACGACAGAGGTCGTCCTGCTGATCGAGGATTGCGCAGGCAGCCCCGGCATGGCGGGCCGCATTCAGGCTCCCGAAATTCCCGCGGGCCTGTCGCTTTATATCGCGGCAAGCGCCGGGCCAGACGGAGCCTGTGAAACCGCGGATCGGCAACTTACGGATCGGATCATCAACGGGGTAGAACCAACCCTGCAAGAGCGGCTGGCTGGACTCTGGGTCGGGGCGGACAGCATCCCCCCGATTCCCATGGCCGCCGAGGCAACCGCGCCCGGTCCGATCGTGGCGCCGTCTGATGCGGTCACCGTCACCACGACCGAGGATGACACTTCTCTTGTCGTGACGGTCGATACCGGTCCGGTGATTGATGCGGATTCCCCGATCGTAAGCGTGATTGGGGACGATGTTGTTTCGCTCGCCCCGGTCGTCGAGCCGGTTGCATCCTCCGATGTCGTCAGCGCCGCAAGGCCAGCGGCGCAGGATTTGTCAGTTGTGGACGACAACACCGTGATCTTCGTTGCGCCGCCTGCTGCGCAGATCGCCGCCCTGCCCGTTGCCGCTGGTTTGCCGACCCCTTCGATTATCATCGGCATCATCGAAGGACAGGAGGCCAGCTTTGACGTTGTCGAAGACGACGTCGGGGATGTGAATTCCAACGAGATCACGTTTGACAACCTCGACGCGCGCAGGGCATTGCGCGATTCCGATCCGGACCTGTTCCAGACACTTGTGGACGGTGGTGCCTTCGACCCCCCGGACGTTGAGCTGGCCCGCGCTCTACAGACCGAACTAGCGCGGATGGGGTGCTACACCTCGACGATCGACGGGGTTTGGGGCAATGGCAGCCGCGCGTCGGTCGATCGCTATTTCGCCGAGATCGAAGGTCTGGAACCGGTGAACCGCGAACCGACCGTCGACCTGTTCCGTCAGGTCATCCTTCAAGACGAGATCGAATGCCCGGCGCCAGTTGCAGCCGCGCCTGCCCCGAGAACAACCACCACAACCAGAACACAAACGTCCCAGCCCGCGCCGCGCCCGGCGGCCCCAGCGCCCGCACCGGCACCCGCACCGGCCCCGTCTGGTGGCCTCAGCAACTCGAACCTTGGCGGGGTCTTCCGTTGACATGATCCGGAACCGGGGCGCAAAGCGATGAGTTTCGACGTCGATCCAAGCTTCAGGAACTCCGGCCAGCGGTCCCGCAAGCGGAAAACGCGGCGTAAGGCGCGCCGGGCCCTGTTGGCCCTCTCCGGCATTGCAGGGATCGCGATTTTGGGACTTCTGGGATGGGTGGGCGCAAAGGCTATCGGCAACCGCGACACATCTGCAGCGACGGTCACGGCCAACGAAGACGGATCGCTGCAAGTCGCGGATGATGGGTTCGCGATGGTCCAGACCGCCGGAAGCGCAGAGGCAGGTATTCTTGCCGCCCGCGCTGTGTTCATCGACATCGCCAAGGACCCGATGATCCTGCGATTTGACAGTTCGGGGCTGGAAGAAGGGTCGCGGCTGGAAGGGCCGACAGCCCTGCCCGCGGCGCGTGTCGGGTTCCCGCGTCCGGACAGATTGGCCCTGTTGCGGGACGATCTGGTGTTGCAGGAAACCCGGCTGGTAACAACGATCCCGTCTTCGCGCGAGGATCTGGCCTATTTCCAAGCCCAGCGCAGTCAGGGGATCGCAGCCCTCTCGGAAACCGGGCCACAATCCAGCGGCCCGCAGGTCGAAGCGGAAGCAGGTGACGTTGTTTCCGTCGACGGGGCGGACGGCAGTTGGGGCGAATTGATCGGTGGCTCCGATGGGGTGACCGAGGACGACACGGCCACCTACGTCGAAACCCAGATCGAGAACACCACCAGCGTCGCGTTTCTTCTTCGAGAGAGCGAGCGGCTTCCCCTTTACGAAGACAACATCGTGGTCAACCAGACGGCCCGCGACCTGACCGAGATCATCACGTCGGCCGGGATCGACGAAGCTGGTGCCGGCCTCGCCGCTTCGGCGGCGGCGCGACTGATCGGGATTGAAGGACAGGTGCCCGCCGGGGCCATCGTGGCAATGCGGGTCCGGCCCGATGTGCGCGGTCCGCAATTGGTGCAGATGTCCTATTACCTGGGCGAGGAATATGTGGGCACACTTGCGCAAGTCGGCGCGGGACGGTTCGACACCGGGGCTGACCCGTGGATCGACACCGATCTGCTAACCCTTTCCGACGACGTGCGACCCGCTGCAACCCAGCAACGCGATATCCGCCTGTTGGACGCGCTCTATTCCGCCGCGATTCGCAACGGACTTTCAACGACCCTGGTCGGTGAATTGGTGGTGATGATGAGCCAGCGGCACGATCTGGACCGCTTCGCGGCGGTCGGCGACCGGGTCACTATCCTTTATGCGACCGAGCCGGGCAGCGAGGGGGCCGGTGCCGGTCAGATTCTCTATGCCGGGGTGCGCGGCCCCTCGGGGACGATCGACTGCTATGTCGTGCCCGACCCGGTGACCGAAGGCTACGGGTGCTTCGCGCCCGGCGGCGGCGGTGCGGTCGGTGGGATTGGCGGCGGGCTGATCATCCCGGTCAGCGGCACCAAGACATCGGACTTCGGCCCACGGATGCACCCTGTGTTGCGCCAGCTGCGCAACCACAACGGTGTCGATTGGGCCGCGCCGACCGGCACGCCGATCCACGCCGCTGCTGACGGGGTCATCTCCTCCAAACGGGTCAGCGACAGCTATGGCAACGTCATCTACATTGACCATCCCGGTAGCAGGCAGACGCGATATGCCCATATGGACCGCTTCGCCGACGGGATCAGTCAGGGAAGCCAGGTTCGGGCGGGCGATCTGATCGGCTATGTCGGCACGACCGGGCGGTCCACCGGGCCGCACCTGCATTTTGAATTCTGGCTGAATGGCACCCCTGTCGACCCACTGACCGCCCCCGGAACCGGCGGGCGGCCCGGCGGCGGGTCGTCGTCGGACGCGGTCGAGGCGCTGGTCAACCAGATCATCGCAGTCGAAAGTGGCGGGCGTGCCGATGCCGCCAACCCCAATTCCACCGCCGTGGGGCTTGGCCAATTCATCGAAAGCACGTGGATCCGGATGATGAACAACTACCGTCCTGATCTTGCGCAATCCATGTCGCGGGCCGACCTTCTGGCCCTGCGGACCAACCCGGAACTGTCCCGCGAAATGGTCACCAACCTTGCCCGCGAGAACGAGGCCTACCTCCGGTCGCGCGGCCATACCATTACGCCGGGGCGGCTCTACCTGTCGCACTTCCTTGGTCCGGCGGGGGCGAACACGGCGCTGAACGCCCCGCCCGACGCGATGGTCGTCGATATCATGGGGGAAGGTGTGGTTCGGGCGAATGGCTTCTTGCGGGGGAAAACCATTGCCGACCTTTGGGCATGGGCCGACCGAAAGATGGGCAACGCGCCAACCGTCGCAATCGCCCGCGCACGCCCCGTCCCACCCGAAGTGCGGGCCTATATGGACCTGATCGAACCGATCATCGAAGAGGGCTAGATCGCTGCGTCGAAGGCCTCTTTGACGATCTTTTTGAACCCTTCTCGTATGACCATTTGCTTGATCGTGTTCGATGTCACAAGCACGGCAAGGCCACTTCCTGCCATCTTCACCCCTCGGGCAAAGTAGACGGTATAGATACCTTCCTTGATCAGGTCCTGGGCAAAAGACACCAGTTGCCCATAGGCCATCTGGCGAATGGCCGGGTCACGCATGGCGATGTCGGGGGTGGCATAGGCTTGCATTGCAACCTCGGCCAGAACACGGCCCTTCTTGCCGATGAAGGGCAGAAAGGACTGTGCCTTTTCCTTCCAGCTAACCGTTCCGTCCTGATTGAAATCATGGTCATCGTAGAAGGAAATGATGACTGCGGCCTTGTTATCCACGAACCCGACCGCACCGATGGCCTTGTCGTTCCGCCCTTTCACCAACATCCAATCCAACGCCATCCGCACCACCTCCAAATCGTATGACAAAATCTATTTGTAATTTGCTTTGGCCACCAGAAACAGCTTGTGCATCCAGGCCCAGACCGCGTCCCGGCCTTCCAGTTCCTGCTTCATCTTGACCTTGGTCTTGTCGATCTTGTGCAGGGCGTAGAGGCCAAGCACTCCGCCCGCCGCAAAGGTCGCGGCCTTGGTCTTGAATCCGGCGCCCACTTCCTCGATGTATCCGTCCTCGCCGGCCTCTTTCCATGGGCACCCGCCCATCGCGCCGTGGGTGCAGTGAAACGACCGCTCAAGGTAGAACACTTTGCCCGCCGCCTTGCGTCCGCAATTGCCAAAGATCTCGCGGCTTTCGGCGCTGTCCGCCCGAACTGCGTGAAAACAGTATTTCACATTGTCAGGGATGGTGTTCACGCGGTCGTCCACGATGGACCGATCCACCGCGTCGAATAGCAGCATCGCATGTACCGGAATCTTCGCCTCTTTCAGCTTGTAGGCCGCTTCGATCACGGCCGCCCCGCCCCGGCTGTATCCGGTCAGGAAAATCCGGGGCGGCTTCGGGAACAGCTTTGGCTTTTCCGCGTGCAGCTTGGAAAAGATCGTATAGGTGCCCTTGGCAAAGTCATAGGCGTGCCGGGCCTTGCCCACGGTTTCCAGTCCGTGGGTCGTGGGTCCACGATGGTAATCGTGGACCCGAAACCCGGGCGTGTTGCGGCAGAGTTTCTGAACAAAGCTGTCCTTGAAATCCTTCGCATAGGTATCGTCGCTGGACGGGCCAGTCCCGTCCACGCCGACGATGATATCGCTACTCATCCAGCTTCACCTCCTACTCGAAACCGTAGTCGAACGCCCCGTCCTTCACGCTGACCGTCACTTTCTTGATAGGCTCGCCGGATACCATGCGCCCAAGTACTTGCCGCGACAGGTCCGGCAGGATCGAATTGGTGATGATGTTGTCGATCATGCGGCCACCGCTGTCGGGGTCGCGGCACTGGTCGACGATATGGTCTGTCACGTCATCGCCATAGACCAGCTCTGCACCATGCGCGCCCTTCATCCGCTTCTGGACCGACTTCAGTTTCAGCTTGGTGATGCCGCCCAGAACCTCTTTGCCCAGCGGGAAATAGGGGATGGACACGATCCGGCCCAGCAGTGCGGGAGGGAAGACCTCTAGCTGCGCGGGCTTCATCGCGGCTTCCAGCACTTCGAGATCGGGGATGTCTTCACCGTTCTTCGACAGGTCCATGATCACATCCGTCGCCACGTTTGACGTCAGTAGGATCAGCGTGTTCTTGAAGTTGATCGGACGGCCGTTGCCATCTTCCATGATCCCCTTGTCAAAGACCTGGAAGAACAGCTCGTGCACGTCAGGGTGCGCTTTTTCCACCTCATCCAGCAGAACGACGGAATAGGGCTTGCGCCGGACCGCTTCGGTCAGGCGGCCGCCTTCGCCATAGCCCACATAGCCCGGAGGCGCCCCTTTCAGCAGCGAAACGGTATGCGCTTCCTGGAATTCGGACATGTTGATGGTGATGATATTCGTCTCGCCACCATAAAGCGCCTCTGCCAGGGCAAGGGCCGTTTCCGTCTTGCCGACGCCCGACGGGCCGCACAGCATGAAGACACCAATCGGCTTGTCGGGGTTGGACAGGCCCGCGCGGCTGGTTTCGATCCGCTTGGCGATCGCGGTCAGGCCGTGGTCCTGCCCGATCACCCGCTCCTTGAGGTGGTCGGCAAGGTTAAGGATGCTTTCCAATTCGTCCTGCATCATCCGGCCGGCGGGGATACCCGTCCAATCCGCAATAATGGTCGCAACAGATTGTGCATCGACATGGGCATAGACCATCCGGTCGTCAGGGCTGCCCTTCTCCAACTCGGCCATCGTGGCCTGCATGTCTTCGCGGGCCTTGGCCGGGTCCAGCTTTTCGGCCAATTCCTCCGCCGCTTCATCACTTGCGGCGTCTTCCTCTTCGGGCCGGGCATCGGGCACTTCGTCCACGTTGCCGCCTTCGGCGACCGCGATGGATTTGCGGAGTTCCAGAACCTTGTCGACCAGGGCCTTCTCGGCTTCGTACTTGGCCTCCAACTCGGCCAGCTGCGCCTCGGCCTCTGCCTTTTCAGCCTCGGCCTCGGGGATGCGGTCCTCGTTCGTTTCGCCCAGATCACGTTCGGCGATCTTGCCCGCGATCTCGGTCTCGATCGCCGCGATCTTCTGGCGCAGGTCTTCGATCCGGGCCGGGGTGGACGACTGGCTGACCGCCACCCGCGCACAGGCAGTATCCAAGAGCGACACCGCCTTGTCCGGCAATTGCCGCGCCGGAATATAGCGCGCGGACAGGGTCACGGCGGCCACGATCGCCTCGTCCGAGATTCGAACGTTGTGGTGTTCTTCCATCGGCGCAAGGATACCGCGCAGCATGTAGCAACACTTTTCGATATCCGGCTCGTCCACCTGCACCGGCTGGAACCGCCGGGTCAGCGCCGGGTCTTTTTCAAAGTATTTGGCGTATTCCGACCAGGTCGTCGCGGCGATCGTCCGCAGCGTCCCCCGCGCAAGCGCGGGCTTCAGCAGGTTGGCGGCATCGCCCGTCCCCTGCGCACCACCCGCACCGATCAGGGTATGCGCCTCGTCAATAAACAGGATGATTGGCGTTGGCGAGGATTGAACCTCGTCGATCACCGATTTCAGGCGCTGTTCAAACTCGCCCTTCATCGAGGCACCCGCCTGCATCGACTGAATGTCCAACTCGTAGAGCTTTGTGCCCTTCAGCTTGGGCGGCACCTCTCCCTTAGCCAGACGCTGCGCGAACCCTTCCACCACGGCGGTCTTGCCGACCCCGGCCTCGCCCGTCAGGATCGGGTTGTTCTGGCGACGCCGCAAAAGCACGTCGATGATCTGGCGGATCTCGTCATCGCGCCCCTTGATCGGGTCCATGCTTGCCGCGTTTGCGGTCATGTCCTTGGCAAACCGGCCCAGCGCGGTCGAGGCCCCGGCACGGGCATCCCCATCCGCGGCAGCCCCGCCGCCGGAGGACAGACCCGACCCGTCCATCGGCCGCATGTCGTCTTCTTCGCTGTCAGCCCAAAGGGTCCGCGCCTCTGCCGACAATTGATCGACTGAAATCTTGTCGAACTCCTTGGAACAGCGCAGCACCGCCCGCTTGAGGTTCTGATCGTTCAGAAGGGCGACGAGGACATGGCCGGTCCTGATCTGCGCCTCGCCAAACAGAAGGGTGGCGTAGGTCCATGCGTGGTTCAGCGCATCCGCCAGCGTTTCCGAAATGCCCGGCGTTTCCGTCACGTTCTTGTCGAGCGCGGCCATCGCCTGATCAATGTCCTTGAGCACCCGCCCACGGTCGAGCCCAAGGCCGTTCAGCGTGACGGAGATATCCGCATTCTGGTTGGACACCGCGTTGAACAGGAAATGGGGAATATCCACATATCGGTTCCGTTCGGTCCGCGCGTGACGCATCCCCTGGATAAAGGCGTCATAGCCGGCCCGGTTCATTTTGCCGGCATATTTCTCGATGCTGATATCAGTCATGTCCCTGTGTCCCCCTGAATTCGATTGCTGTTAATATCTTGTGCGTCATGCCGCCTGCGCCTTTTCCCCCGCGTCAGCATGGTGTTCGAGGTCCAGACGATAGTTTGTCCCCTGAACCAGCGCGTCGCTGCCCCCCGGCGGGGCAACGCATGCCATCCAACCCAGCTGCGCCGAGGTTCCAAGCTGGGCAGGCTCGACCTGTGACTGTGGCAGCCAGACGGCCACGTCCACCTCGAACGCAACACCCAGATACCCCAGCACGATCATTTCCAGATGGGCGTGATCCGGGCCGCCCGGCAGAAACCGGCGATAGGCGCCAAGTGTCCGGGTTCGGACATGCAGCCGGATCTTCTCGCCAATGGACTGAATGCGGCTGCCCAAATGGATGTCTTGCCCAAGCGTCGATCCCTGGGCTCCAAGCCGGGCCAGCCCGTCCGGTTCGAACTCCATCCAGCCGGGCACCATCTCTTCGACCCGAATGTCGGTATTAAGTAGCTTTTCAAGCATTTGCCGCAGCCGCGTCGGGCTCTTGACCCGACCGACGGACAGGCCGCTGTAGCCCAATCGCAGGGTATCGGGGAATAGTGCCTGTCCCCGGAACGCAGGCGTTCCAAGGCCCGCGAAAGACAAGAGGTATTTCTGGAACCTGTCATCATCGGGATGGTCGAATTGGGTGATGCTGCGGACATCGGCCCAGGCACGGTAGAACAGCTGCAGAAACCGGGTGGCGAAGATATCGGTAAACTCAACAAAGGCGCGGTCGCCCGTTTCTGTCCAGCGAAAGACCTCTTCGGTTGTATTCAGCGGCAGCGCGCCGAAGGGTCCAAAAAACCCAAGAAACCGGGGGCGGACCACGGGTGGGGATTTGGACACATCCACAGCGCTAAGGTCACTGTCCGGGAAGGCAAGGAACGGGTCCTGTCCCAGCCGGGCGATCTCTTCACGTGTGCGCCGGCTTCGTCCGATGCGTGGTTTGCCATCCGCTCCCCGTTCTAGCACCCGCAACAGAGACAAGTATCCATAAGCCGCGACATCGTCCGGGTTTTCTGCCGAAGCTGTCGCAGACGCCGGGGGCGGGCCTTCGGATCGTTCGGCTATCTGCTCTGCCGGGTGATCATCGGGCGACCCTTCGAACGGCGAGGCCGGGGCGATATCTTCCGCGATGTCGGGATCAGCGATCGTTTCGGGTTCTTCTTCGGGAACAGGAACCTCGTCTATGACCGGTTCTGGCGCGGTCGGGCCTTCGTCCTCCTCCAGGGTATCCAGATTGCCCCACGGGTCATCCTCGTCGTCGGTCGCCTCCGCGGCCTCTTCCTCGGTCAATTCGGCGGCAGTGACGAGGTCCTCCTCGACGGGCGGGTCGTCCGGTTCCTCAACGGCTGCGGGTTCTGCAAAGTCAGCGGCCTTCGGCGCCGACACGACTGGAAGCGGCATCATCACCGTCCGGTCATTATCCTCTTCGGGCGGAATGTCATCATCGCCGATCATAGGAGCGGACCCGTTCCCGACCGTGGCGGCCATGTCTTGATCACGCCCCGTTGAATCGAGGCAACAACGCATTGGGTAAAGGAGTTCACCGCCGCGTACTCGGCAAGAAACCTGTCGAGGATCGCGCCCATCAGGATCACGCCCGACCCTTCGAATTCGTCCTCGTCAAATGTCAGCTTGATCTCCAGCCCTCGGGCGGGGTGAAACCCGTCTTCGCGCCTGATCGTGCGGACAACGGGCCGCGTATCTACCGTCTTCAGACCTTCAATCTGGGCTTCGGTGATGCTGTCGGACAGGTTGGCGAACAGAGACAGAAGTTCGCGCATGGGGGCCGCGCCCGCGCCGCGCCTATCGTTCAGTATGCCGTGGAAACTGAGTGACAGGAAACTGATCAACCGCCAGTGACTGTCCCCATCGGCCGCGCGGTGGCCGCTGCGATGATCTACGTCCAGAAGCGATTCGCGAGGCGGAGTCGGTCCGGCCACACAAGACAGGGTCACCGTCTGATCCTCGCAAAGGTAGAATTCGTCTTTCGCCTGCGCGATGGGAAGATACTCGGTCAGGTGCCGGTTTGTGCACAGGGTCTTGATTTGTAACCGCTGGGCAGGTTCCGCCTCCGGTGGCTCATAAACGGAAATATAGGTTTCAGTCCCCCGATACCGATACCGCGATGCGCCGAACCTGCGCTCCTTCGCCGTCAAACGGCGGCCCTTCTGCCGCGAGGTATAGTAAAGGGTCTGCCGGGGGTCGCGCCCGTCTGGTGGCAGCCCATAGAGTGGATAGACCTTTTCCTTGTTCTGGTGCCCGGCGTAATGCGCCACCACATCGGTAATCTGATACACCTCGTAGTGGGTGACCGGGCTGCTGTCCGGCGTGACGACATATTCCGTAAACTTCTTGTCCAAACGAACAGAGTTGGAACTTTCGGCGAAGAGATTGACCGCGGGTACGCAGTAGAGTCCCAGGTGTTCCGCCTCGAGCCGGGCGGCAAGGTTCGGATTGGATGAGTCGAATTCGAGGATCAGCTGCATCTTTCCAGACTTGATCCGGCGTAGGGCCTGCTTCAGCCCTGTCAGCCGCAGGCCAAGGAACTTGCGTGGAAAGACAAAGGCATCCCGCAAGAGCGAGAAACCTTCGAACAGAACGCCATTATGCGGCAACAGCGGCCCCTGTTCGTCAAACCCGACCTGTTCGATTGCCTTGGGTGATAAGCGCAAGAAGACCGGATCGCCGTTCTTGTCTTCATACCGCAGCGAGGCGCGGGTCAGCCCAGCATGGACCTGTTCATAAAGCGGCACTGCTTCAGCCAATGGACCAATGAAATGGATCGGCAGGTCTTCGACATCCACTTCGGACAGGGGCTGGTCCGGCGCGGGCTTGCCCGAGGTGCCGATGCGTGACAGCTCTATCTCAAGCCCCGCTTTGGTGCCGGGGGCAACATCCTGGCCCAGCGCGCCGATGGTGCCTGCACCCTGATGATATTTCAGCCGGGTGATTGCCAGCGGCCACATCACCAGATTTCCCGCAAGACGGAACCGGCAAGATACACGCTTGTCCGCGTCGGTGAACCGCGCGTCCATGTATTCGCCTTCGGCGAAGCGCACCCCATTCACTATGTCGCTGTCGCCGAACGGCGGGTTGGCCTGAACCAGCATCGCGCTCGGCGTGGGACGCAAAGCATCGGGAAAAATCTGATCAAGGAGCTCGTGGGTGAAGGTCCGAAACTCTTCATCCATCTTCAACTGAACGCGGGCGGCAAGGAAGGCGGACCCCTCAAGAAGGCCAGCAATGGCCGGGTCCAGGTTTTCTTCCATCAGCCCGCCCAGCCGGTCGGCAAGGCCCGGATAGTCGGCGGCAAATTCGGTCGACCGTTCCTTCAGGATCGCGAGCTCGCGGTTATATGCGTCGCGGAATGCCTTTTTCACGATTGGACCCTCAGTGCCGACATATGCAGTTTGCCTGCCCCCAGATCGACTTCGGCATCAAAGTCGATCGGAACATCGACAGGGTCGCCCATCAATTCGGCGGTGACGCTGATCGAGAGACGATGCCGGTTTCCGCCGGCGCGCTCCGATACCTTTACATCAAGGCTTTCGGGGATGATCCGGGGTTCATGATCCAGCAAGGATTCGCGGATCGACTTGACGACCGAGCTGCTGTTGAGATCCTGCGCCGTCACATCCGACAGGTCGCGAAACCCGTAGTTCAGCACCGAATGCATGACATGCGGGGCGTCTTCCAGAGATACCGCGGAATCAAGCCGGATCGTGTTCATCAACGCGTTGAGATCGGCCTGAAGATGCCGCTTGAGCGAATCCTCGTCCATGCCTTCCCGGCGTTGCTTGCTGCGTTGGGTGATTTCCGTTTCACCATCTTCGGTGCGGGCACGGGCAACCCGGGCATCATGTTCGTAATGCGCCGAACGGAAGATATGCATCACTGACACCTTCGACCGTTCGCCGCGTTGCCAGCTGCGTTTGCCGCCTTGGTCCGAACTGCCACTTCTGGTTGCCATCTGGGTGTCGCCGCCCCGGTTCAGGAGAGAGTCTGGCCGACACCACTTTTCCGGTGTTCGAGCCTGGTCGCACCCGGTTCAAAGGGAAAAGGCAAAGGCCGGACAAACCCGCCGTCAAACTTGAATGGTATGGCAGGGCATCGCCAAGGGACGCCCCGCCAAAATCGTTGTCGCGGTCCGATCAGACGGCGACGTTCTTCTGGATATCCCAGCCGGCGGTGCTTTCCGGACCAGCCGATCCATCCATTTCCTGCTTGGTGTAGGTCACTTCGAACTTGGCGAAGTTGATCGAGATGGATTCGGAGATCCGGTCCAGCCCATCCTGCGACCCCTGCGTCTGGTAGGAGGTGATGATCAGATCGGTCAGGACCATCTTCCAGTAGACAACAGGCGCATCGCCACCGGCCTTCATCACGATCAGTTCGGCGGTCGGGATGTGCTTGCCGTTGCAGACATGCTTGATCAGGTCGTGGGTCGAGGCATCGACGAACTTGGTAACGTTCAGATCCTGAACAGAAACCTTGCCGCCGCCACCGCCCATACCTTCGTGGGTGGTGCCGGATTGGGTCGCGCCCCAGCTCCAGGCGTGGATCTGGATCCAGTCCTCGTATCCGTCGATGGGCGATTCACCTTTGATTTCATCACCCAGTTTGAGAACAATATTGTCGGCCATTCCTAATACTCCTTTCAAAACCGCCTCTAACAACTATGGCGGGAATTTTCGCTAGCTCAAATGGTTATTTGCCCTGCGGTAGTTTGGACACCAGGCTCATCCCGATATCCATGCCTTCAAGCTGGAAGTGCGGCTTGAGGAAGAACTTGCCCATGTAGTAGCCGGGGTTCAGCTCGTCCTCGATCACCTCGACCTTTGCGGCTGCAAGCGGCTTCTTGGCCTTCTCCAGCTCCGTTGCCGACTCCGGGTTGCCGGTAACATACTTGTTGATCCACGCCTGCAACTGCTTTTGCAGCTGCGACTTGTCCGGCGTTTCACCAATCTTGTCGCGCACCATGACCTTCAGGTAGTGGCTGAAGCGGGACACGGCGAACATGTAGGGAATGCGCGACGACATATTGTCGGATGCGGTCGCGGCATCATCCACGTACTTCTTCGGCCGGTACAGCGATTGCGCCCCGATAAAGGCCGCCTTGTCAGTGTGCTGCCGGTGGATCAGGCCGATCAGGCCCGCCTTGGACAGCTCCCCTTCGCGACGGTCAGTGATGGAAACCTCGGTCGGGCACTTGAGGTCCTTAGACCCGTCGCCGGTATCGAACACATGGGTCGGCAGGTTCTGAACTTCGCCGCCGGACTTCACACCGCGAATGCGGACAGTCCAACCATGTTCCTTGAACGCGCGGTTGATGTTCACGGCCATCGCATGGGCCGAGTTCATCCAGGCGTATTTCGCACCACCATGGCCGTCGGTTTCTTCGACGAAGTTGAACTCCTCGACCACCGAATTGGAGTTGGGGCCATAGGGTTCGCGGGCCAGAACACGCGGCAAGGTCAGCGCAAGGAAACGGGCGTTTTCGCTGTCGCGAAGGCTGTTCCACTGAGCATATTCCGGAGTCTCGAAGATCTCGGACAGGTCCGGCGGCGTCGCGATTTCGTTCCAGCTGTCCAGACCGATCAACTGCGGAGCAGCGGCGGAGATGAACGGACATAGCGCAGATTCCGCAATCTTGCTGATCGAGTTGAGCAGGTTCACGTCGGCACTGGAATGATCGAACTGGTAGTCGCCGATCAGGCAACCGAACGGCTTGCCGCCCAACGTCCCAAGGTTCTGTTCATAGACCATGTCATGCAGCGGTGACTTGTCCCACTTGGCCCCCGGATAGCGGCGCATCATCGCCTGCATTTCCGACTTCGAGGCGTTCAGAACCTTCACCCGCAGCGACGCATCCGTTTCGGAATTGTTCAGCGTATAGGCCAACCCGCGCCACGACGATTCGATCTTCTGGAATTCCTCATGGTGGAGGATTTCGTTCATCTGCGCGGTCAGCTTTTCATCAAGCTTGGCCAGCATCGCATCAATGGTGTCGATCACGTCGTCCGCTACGACGGACTGATCGCCCATCGCCTCGCGGACAAGCGCGACGACCGCGTTGTCGACTTCCTTGGCCGCGACTTCGGTGCGCGGCTTGATTGTCTGTTTCAGGATGTCAGAGAATTCAGAAAGTTCGTCGAGCGCTTCGCCTGCGGCTGCGCCTTCCTGTTGTGCTTCAGTTGCCATGTGTCAAATCCCTTCTTGCGAATACCGGTTTGGAACCTAGTCTTCGCCATCCCCATCATCTTCGTCCTTCACCCGTTCGGCCAGCGCGGCCATCAACTCGGGATCGGCAAGCAGTTTCTTGATATGCTCCTGCGCCTTCGGCTTTGCCGCCATGTAGCGCTGAAGGTTCGCAAGATGTTTGCGGGCCTCCAGAAGCTTGTTGAGCGCCGGAACCTGTTCGGCAATCTTGGCCGGTTCGAAATCATCCATCGAGTTGAACTGGAGGTTCACACCGATCTTGTCCTCGGAATTCGGGTCAAGCTTGTTCTGGGTCATGAACGTCACGCCCGGCTTGATTGATTCCATGTATTCGTCGAGCGTGTCCTTGGTCACGTCGGCAAAAGTGCGATCTTCGACCGCCGGTTTTTCGACACCGGGGTTGTTGCCCGAAAGATCCGACAGCACACCCATGACCATGGGCAGCTCGACCATCTTTTCGCTGTCATAGGGATCCTGATAGGAAATCTGGACCCGCGGAGGTCTGTTGCGCTTAATGAAGCCGGAACCAGTATCTGAAGCCATTTTTCTCTCCGAAATTTTCTTTGATTGAACGCCTTGTCAGGGGTGTGAGTCAACGGCTTTGCCGGGTCTACCCTTCCTGGCGGTTTGAACACCTATCCCTCTGGTCGCGGAATCAACTCGTCAACCAGGGCCTGGAAATCCTTGTCGAGATAGCTCCGCGCCCGCTGGAGCAAGATCGGAACCGGGCTGCTTTTCTCTCGACTGCGGAAGAAATCCTCGACCCCTCGCATGACTGTGGCCACATCGGCGCTGGATTGTATGTGCGGTGGATCACCAACTTCGGCATCGTCCACACCCGCTTCGGGAACCGGAAGGTTGTCGTCGCTCAGGGACTTCAGCCGATGTGCCGGAATTGCAAACCCGGTCTGCGGACCAAAGGCGACGATGGCCCGGCCACAGATTTCAGGCAATAGCGTTTCAAGCGCCGCAACAAGTGGCATACCAATCAACTGACGGGCCTGACGGACCAGCAACAGGGCCGCCGACGACGGCTCTTTCGTCTGGAAATAGGTTTCGCAGGCGACAAGGGCCTGCCGCGCTTCGGCATGGGATTTGACGGCAGTCGGCGGCAGGGCCGGCGCTGCCTGACCCGTCGGCGCTGTCGCCGGGGCCGCACCATCCGCGGCAACCTCTGCCGGCGCATCGGAACCGTTGTCCGCGTCCGCCATGTCGGCCTCGGCCCCGCGCAAATCGGGCCGGGCCGCGGTGATCGCTTCGCGCATCTCGGCAAGGACCGCCAGCGTCTGACTGAAATTCGGAGAGAATGGGGCGGATTCACTGACCTTGCAGGCGGATGAGATGCGGTTCAGCGCATCAGTCATCCGCATGAGCGCTGAATGGGCCGCATCGACCTTGGCCCGGTTGCCTGGCGACCCGAGCGTGTCGCGCAGCATCTGCGCGTTCAGGTCTTCTTCGCCCGTGTTCGGTGAAAATTTCCCATCCGCGACCTGCAACTTGCGCAGGGTTACATCGGTCGTGCCCGTCAATCCCATATAGCGCAGGGCCGTCACAATCGAAATCGGCTGGGCAAGTTCGGTCAGCGCATCGCGCCGTTCGCCCGGATCGCCCTCGATCGCCGGATGAACCACGTCTCCAAATGCCTTCAGAAGATCGGCGATGGTTTCGACGGCATCTGCCATCGGCTCGATCCGCCCGGCAAGGCATTCAAATTGTGCCAGCAGCGTCAGAAGCCGAATATCGCGACTGCGCTGAAGCAGGCCGTTGATCTGTTTCGCTTCGGTCTTGATGTCGATGGACTTGGGGTCAAAAATCCGGTCTTCGGTCCGGCGCCCCTTTTCAGTCTCCATACCCGGCGTGACATAGCGGTCGGGAATACGCCCCAACGCATCGAAATAATATTCGACGAATTCCTCATCGTCCGAAGTGTCAAGGTTGGGGCCGCACGGTTCGTCGTCCGAAACCGGCTCCAGCGCCCAATCAAAACTCATGTCTTCGCCCCCCATAGGCCATCCGTGCGTTTCCCGCTCCGGCTGCTTTGTGACCCATGGTTAAGCGGATTGATTGTCCGGTCAAGTCATTGATGCAAAAGGTAAGGAATGCCTCACCCCTGCATTCAGTCGTCCGCCTTGCCCGCCGCAGCGGCATAGGATTTGGCAAAGGCCGTCAGGAAAGCATCCAGCAGGCCGTTCTCTCCGGCCTCGGCCTTGGCATCCCAACGTTCGACATAGGTCTCCCAGAATTTGCCCTTGCTTGCCCCGCCAAGAATACCCGATCCGGCGCTGTCTTCGATCTCGTCAGGGGACAATCCGGACAAAAGCGAGGCCAAAGCGGGTTGCAAGGCGGCAAAGACCGCCGACTGGTGACGACGCACATCGCGCAGCGCATTGGAAAACCCGTCCGGGCCCTTCATGAACCCGTCCCGGTGCTTGAGAAACATGGTTTCAAGCGCCTGCTGGGAATCAGGAAGGAATTTCATAGGGTTGTTTCCCGTGGCGCTGCGCATGGTCCGTTCACCACCTTTGGTGAACTGCTTTACTGCGGCGCGATCCTTCAACATGGTCATGATTTCGTCAGAGGACCCGCGTACCACGGCACCAAGATCCCGGACAAGGCTTTCCACGTCCACACCCTGATAGTCGGCTGCGTTCAACCCCGCCCCTTCACAAAACGCCCGCAAGATTGCATCCCCACCGGCGACCGGGGCTGGGGCCGGGGCCTGCGGCTGCTGGAAGGGCGACGGCTGGAAGCCGTGCGGCGGAACCGAAGCGGCCTCGGGATTGGGCATCGGCACAGACGGCACGAAATCCTGCGCGACATCGTCAAGGTGATGCGGGTTGGATCGCTGCGGCAACGGATTGATCGGCTCTGCCGGTCCGCCGAAATCCCAGGGGTCATTATCGTCCACAGCAGGTGCCGATGCGGGTGCAGGCGCCTGCATCCCCGGCGGGGTCTGCAGCATCGACGGCGACTGGGTCGGCGTGGTCGGCTGCTGAACCGGAGCAGCGGTGCGGACATCGGCGGCGATCACGTAGTGACCCACGGTGAATCGGTCGCCGGTCTTGATCTGGTGTTCACCCTGAATCCGGTGGCTGCTGCCCTGAACGAAGGTCCCGTTCGTGGACGTATCAGTAAGAAAATAGGCGCCACCCCGAAACGCCACGGTGAAATGGCGGCTGGAAATGTGCCGTCCCGGATCTGGAAGAACCCAGTCCATCCCTTTGCCGCGTCCGATATCAGCGCCCTTGCGATCCAGAACGATGCTGGTCGGGCCTCCATGGTCGAGGACGTCGAAATTCTCGATTCGCAGGGTCAGGGTCATTGCGGCATTTCAATAGTTTTGTTGCAGAACCCTGACTTAGTAGGCCCTGAACAATGATTCCGCCAGAGTAAGAAGTTTCGCAAGGTGATGCGGGCGGTTGGCAAGGTTGCACTGCGCCAGTGCCGACAGCACAGCGGAATTGACCGCGCGGGGGGTCCGCTGCGCCGGAACTGGCGTCGGATCATTCGGCGCAATCTGGGGTCCGGCCCATCCTGCCGCAAGCCCAAGGACCACTGCGGCCGTGCGTTTCTCCGCGAACAGGGCGGTGCGCATAATATCGTAACGGACGTCCGTATCGCCATTGGTCGACCAGCGCGCGATCTTTTCAAGAAGCTCTCGGTCGTGGCTGCTGAAATCGGCGCGCAGGTTTCGCAAGCATTCATAGCCCCACCAGACGGACATTTTCGGGCGGGCAGCAAAAGCGGTGAAGGTAATCGCTTCTTCCGGTGTCTGCGATTCGTAGAGGCGGTGAAGAAAGTCCATCCCGTCCTCGTCATCGCGCGGACGCAACTGGGTCATTTCCCGCAACTGAGGGAAATTGGCATAGAGCTCGGATGGCGACGCATAGCGCAGCGCCGTCACGGGCGGACGTGTCTTTTCGCTGTCGTCGATGGTCGTGTCCCCTTCCATACCTTACAATCCCCGGCGATTGCCGCCCGGTCAACGAATTTTGCGCATCGCCGCGAAAATGACGAAGGGCGGACCGGCAAAACCGATCCGCCCCGCGCCAAACTAGTCTGAATCGACCCTAGTTCAGGTCGAAACGGTCTGCATTCATGACCTTGATCCAGGTGGCCACGAAATCAGCCACGAACTTCTCGGCGTTGTCATCCTGGGCGTAAACCTCGGCATAGGCCCGCAGGATCGAGTTGGACCCGAACACAAGATCAACGCGCGACGCCGTGAACTTCACCGCATCGGTTTTCCGGTCACGGATTTCATAGACCCCGTTTTCGACGGGAACCCAACGATAGTTCATGTCGGTTAGGTTCACGAAGAAATCGTTGGTCAACACGCCGGCCCGGTCGGTAAAGACCCCATACTTGGAACCACCGTGGTTGGTTCCCATGGCGCGCATCCCGCCGATCAGAACGGTCATTTCCGATGCCGTCAGACCCAAGAGCTGCGCCCGGTCGAGCAACAGTTCTTCCGCCGTCACAGCATAGTCAGCCTTGAGCCAATTGCGGAACCCGTCCGCCTTCGGCTCCAGCACCTCGAAAGCCGCTGCATCGGTCATGTCTTCGCTCGCGTCACCCCGGCCCGGTGCAAAGGGCACCGTCACATCGAACCCGGCTGCTTTCGCGGCCTGCTCGACGCCCACGTTCCCAGCCAGAACGATCACGTCCGCGACAGAGGCACCGGTTTCCGCAGCAATCGGTTCCAGAACCGAAAGGACACGGGAAAGGCGGTCAGGTTCGTTGCCTTCCCAATCCTTCTGCGGGGCAAGCCGGATCCGGGCGCCATTGGCCCCACCGCGCAGGTCGGACTGGCGGAAAGTGCGGGCGCTGTCCCATGCGGTCGACACCATATCGGCGACCGACAGGCCAGAGGCGGCGATCTTCGCCTTGACGGCATCGACGTCATAGCCGGTGGACCCCGCCGGGATCGGATCCTGCCAGATCAGGTCTTCCTGCGGCGCGTCCGGCCCGATGTAACGGGTTTTCGGGCCAAGGTCGCGGTGGGTCAGCTTGAACCAGGCGCGGGCAAAAGTATCGGCAAAATAGGCCGGATCAGCGAGGAACTTTTCGCAGATCGCGCGGTAGGTCGGGTCCATTTTCATCGCCATGTCAGCGTCGGTCATGACCAGCATCGCCTTCTTCGACGGGTCCGACGGGTCGGCGGGCAGATGCTCTTCCTTGATGTTGACCGGCTTCCACTGGTTGGCTCCGGCGGGCGATTTTGTCAGTTCCCAGTCATAGCCGAACAGCAGTTCCAGATAGCCCATGTCCCATTTGGTCGGGTTGGTGGTCCATGCCCCTTCGATGCCCGAGGTTACCGCGTTCGATGCCTTGCCACCCATGTTCGGGTTGATCCAGCCAAAGCCCTGGTTCTCGATCTCGGCGCCTTCCGGCTCGGCGCCCAGCGCCCCGGCATCGCCATTGCCGTGCGCCTTGCCGACGGTGTGGCCACCGCAGGTCAGGGCCGCGGTTTCTTCGTCGTTCATCGCCATGCGGGCAAAGGTTTCGCGCACCTGTGCGGCGGTCTTCAGCGGATCGGGCTTTCCGTTCACGCCCTCGGGGTTCACATAGATCAGGCCCATGTGGACCGCGGCCAGCGGGTTTTCCAGCGTCGACGGATCGTCAAGGTTGTCGTAGCGGTTTTCGCTCGGGGCAAGCCATTCGCGTTCCGCACCCCAATAGGTATCTTTTTCCGGGTGCCAGATATCTTCGCGACCGAAGGAGAACCCAAAGGTTTTCAGGCCCATCGATTCATAGGCCATCGTTCCCGCCAGCAGGATCAGGTCGGCCCAGCTGATCTTGTTCCCGTATTTCTTCTTCAGCGGCCAAAGCAGGCGGCGCGCCTTGTCCAGGTTGCCGTTGTCCGGCCAGCTGTTGAGGGGTGCGAAACGGATGTTCCCGGCACCACCGCCGCCCCGCCCGTCGGCAAGGCGGTAAGACCCCGCCGAATGCCACGCGAGACGGATCATCAGGCCGCCGTAGTGGCCCCAATCCGCCGGCCACCAATCCTGGCTGTCAGTTAGCAGCGCAACCATGTCTTTCTTGAGCGCTTCAACGTCGAGCGATTTGACCGCATCGCGATAGTTGAACCCTGCTCCCATCGGGTTGGTCTTGCTGTCGTGCTGGTGAAGGATGTCCAGGTTCAGGGTCTTGGGCCACCAATCGGTGACGCTCGCCTCGCCAGTCGTGATCGCGCCGTGCATCACCGGGCACTTGCCGGCATTATTTCCGTCCATGATATCCTCCGATCATTGTAATTTGAGTGGTTGATAGGACCACAGCGCGGGATGAATCCGCGCCAGCCATTTCATTTGTGGTGCAATGGCTATCAACACAAGTCGATATGATTAAGTTGCATTTTTCAATTGGTGCAATAATTTTTCCCTATGGCAAACATCACGCTTCGACAGCTACGCTATTTCGAATCCGTCGCCCGGCATGGGCATTTCGGGCACGCAGCCTCGGCTGTATCTGTCTCGCAACCCGCCTTGTCCGTTCAGATACGAGAGCTTGAGACCGAGCTTGGAAGCCCCCTATTCGAACGTCAGCCGCGCAAGGTATCCCTGACCCCTTTGGGGGAAGAGTTTCTGGGGCGTGTCCGGGACATCCTTCGGTCGGTGGATGAACTGAGCGATTTGGCCCGTGCGGCGCGGGGTGGCGTGGCCGGGCGGCTGAACATCGGCATCATCCCGACGATCGCCCCCTACATGCTGCCGACGCTTATCGGGAACCTGGGCCGCAGCTACCCCGGCCTTGACCTGCACATTCGCGAAACGCTGACTCCGCGACTTGTGCGTGAACTGGAGGACGGAGCTTTGGACGCGGCTATTCTTGCGCTTCCGGTCAACGAACCCAGCTTCAAGGAGGTGCCGCTGTTCGACGAAAGCTTTGTGCTGGTCCGACCAGAAGCGGAGGCCGACCAACCAGTACCCGACGGCGAGACCCTGCGCCGGATGCGGCTTTTGCTGCTGGAAGAAGGGCATTGCTTCCGCGACCAGGCGCTGGCCTTTTGCAATGTTCAATCTTCCCTGCCCCGCGACGGTTTGGATGGCAGTTCGCTGTCGACACTCGTTCAGATGGTGGGCGCCGGGATCGGCGTCACCTTGATCCCGGAAATGGCCGTTCCGGTTGAAACCCGGTCAGCCGCTGTTTCGGTCGCGCAGTTCAACACCCCGCGCCCCCGCCGGACCGTCGGGATGATCTGGCGGCGGTCGAATCCGATGGGTCCGCAACTGCACGATATCGCAGCCTTGGTCCGCACCTCTGCCGAGGACATGCGGACCGCCGCCCATTCCACCAAGGTGAGTTGAGTTCAACCGGGATAGCCCGTATCACCGACCCAACCGCAGACCGGCCAAAGGACGAGGCATGGCGAACCACCTTTATCAGAACGATCTGCCCGACGGGCTCGACCTTGGCCCGGTCGTCGCCATTGATTGCGAAACCATGGGGCTGAACCCGCACCGGGACCGGCTGTGCCTGATCCAGATGTCGGGCGGCGACGGCAACTGCCACCTCGTTCAGGTCTCCATCCGGCAGACCGAGGCACCCAATCTTGTCCGGATGCTGGAAGACCCCAATGTGCTGAAGCTGTTCCATTTCGGACGCTTCGACATCGCCGCGCTCTACAACACATTCGGGGCCACGACCGCGCCGGTCTACTGCACCAAGATTGCGTCGAAGATGGTGCGCACTTTCACCGACAGGCACGGGCTGAAATATCTACTTCAGGATCTGGTCGGGATCGACATTTCAAAACAGCAACAACAAAGCGACTGGGGCGCCGCGACGCTGACCGATGCGCAGCTGGAATATGCGGCCTCGGACGTTCTGTATTTGCACCGGCTCAAGGCTGAATTGGACAAACGCCTCGCCCGTGAAAATCGGACCGACCTGGCGCAGGCCTGTTTCGACTTCCTGCCGACCCGCGCCAAGCTGGATATCACCGGCTGGCCCGAAATCGACATCTTTGCGCATTAGGTGCCCATGTTGGATCGGTCAAAACTCCTCGATACCGCCCGTCAGGTGATCGGCGACGAAGCGCGCGCGCTGGATACCATGGCGGTCACGCTTGGCGATGGGTTTGTCGAGGCGATCGAGACCATCCTAGCCGCAACCGGCCGCGTGATCGTTTCCGGCATCGGCAAATCGGGGCACATCGGGCGCAAAATCGCCGCGACATTGGCCAGCACCGGCACGCCCGCGCAATTCGTTCACCCGTCCGAGGCCAGCCATGGCGACCTTGGCATGGTCACCAAAGCGGATGTCGTTCTGGCGATTTCCAATTCCGGCGAAGCGCCGGAACTTGCCAATCTCATCGCATTTGCGCGGCGGTTTGGTATCCCGCTGATCGGGTTATCCAGTCGGCCGGACAGCACGTTGATGTCCCATTCGGACGTCAAACTTCTTATCCCCGCGCTTGGCGAGGCCTGCGGCGAAGGAGTCGTTCCGACGATTTCCACGACCCTGACCCTTGCAATGGGCGATGCGCTTGCCGTCGCATTGATGCAGCACCGCGAGTTTACCGCCGAACATTTCCGGGATTTCCATCCCGGCGGCAAGCTTGGCGCACAGCTGTCCCGTGTCCGTGATCTAATGCACGCGGGCGATGCGGTTCCGCTTGTCGGGCTCCACACCCCCATGAGCGACACGCTGCTGACGATCAGCCAAAAGGGCTTTGGCGTGGTTGGAGTTCTTGATGACGATGGCCAGCTTGCCGGAATTGTCACTGACGGAGACCTACGCCGTCACATGTCGGGCCTCCTTGACCATACCGCGGGCGAGGTCATGACGAAATCCCCTCGGACAATAGGCCCGGACTCGCTCGCACAAGACGCAGTGGCGATCATGAACGACCGCAAGATCACCTGCCTGTTCGTGGTCGATCCGGATGGATCGCGGCGGGTCGCTGGCATCCTGCACATTCACGACTGTCTTCGAGTCGGTGTGGTGTAACCGGTGCGCGGAGAGGTCAATCGCTACAGCCAGTTTGTCGGCTGGCTGAAGATCATCCTGCCACTGGCCGCGATTGCACTTTTCTCCACGCTATTCCTGTTCGCGCAGGGGCGTGGGGGCAATGGGACGATTCCATTTGCCGAGGTCGAGGAGATTGCCCGGGAAAACAGGCTGTCGAGCCCGGATTTCACAGGGGTTTCCGACGACGGCACCTTATTCAGCTTGACAGCCACCTCTGCGCGCCCCCTGCCTGACCAGTCCCATATTGTCGCGATTGATGATATTCGCCTGTCGGTCGAAAGCCGCAAGGGACTTGGGGTGAATGTGACCGCCGGTGTCGCAAGCTTTGACAGCGAGACACGTGTCGCACTGATCGAAGGGTTGGCGCGCGTTGCGTCGACCGACGGCTACATGATGGAAACGCGGGGGTTGCGGGCGCAGATCGACGATGGACTGCTTGAAAGTCTCGGACCACTGGAGGTGCGCGCCCCATTCGGCGAAATGACTGCCGGTCATCTCGTTGTCAGCCGCAGCGCCAATGGGGATGGGCTTCAAATGCTTTTCAACCAAGGCGTCCGGCTGGTATACCAGCCCGAGAAATAGGGGATGTATGAAATGTCGGTTCTTCGGTTGGCTGCGATGGTGTTTGCCCTGCTTTTGTCGACACAAGCGATGGCGCAGGGAACGAACGTCACCCTTGGTGGCATAAACGCCGACCCGACGGCCCCAGTTGAAGTGACCGCCGAAAGCCTGAGCGTCGACCAGGAAAGTGGCACCGCAATCTTTTCCGGCAACGTGACGATCGGTCAGGGCGACGTGCGCATTTCAGCGGCCGAGGTTCGGGTGGTCTATGGGGAAAACACCGGCCAGATCGCACGACTTGTCGCTTCTGGAGGGGTAACTTTCGTCACCGCGACAGAGGCCGCCGAAGCCGAAAACGCAGACTATGACATAGAGAACGGTCAACTTGTCCTGACGGGCAATGTTCTTTTGACCCAAGGTGCCAGCGCACTTGCGGCGGAACGTATGGTCGTTGACCTGACCAACGGCACAGCCCGGATGGACGGGCGGGTGCGCACCGTCTTTCAGCAGCAGAACGGCGGCAACTGAACCATGGCCGAAACTCCTGAACTCTCCGTCACCGATGGGGCCGCCGGCCTCCGGGTGGAAAACCTGCGCAAAAGCTATCGAAAGCGGTTGGTGATTCGGAATGTCAGCCTTGAACTGGCACGCGGAGAGGTCGTAGCGCTGCTTGGGCCAAACGGATCAGGCAAGACCACCTGTTTCTATTCCATCGCCGGGCTTGTCACGCCCGAAGGCGGTCGCGTTGTGGTGGACGGCCGGGACGTGACAACGCTGCCGATGTATCGCCGGGCCAAGTTGGGGATTGGCTATCTTCCGCAGGAAATGTCGATTTTCCGTGGGCTTAGCGTCGAAGACAACATCCTGTCTATCCTCGAGATTGCCGAACCTGACCGCTCGGCGCGGCGCGAACGACTGGAAGAACTGCTCTCAGAATTTTCGATCGAACACCTGCGCCGGGCGCCGGCGCTCGCCCTGTCCGGCGGTGAACGACGCCGGGCCGAGATCGCCCGCTGCCTTGCGGCGGGTCCGAAATACGTGCTTCTCGACGAACCCTTCGCAGGTGTCGACCCGATTGCCGTGGGGGAAATTCGTCATTTGGTGTCCGACCTCAAAACTCGCGGCATTGGTGTCCTGATCACCGACCACAACGTGCAGGAAACACTCCAAATCGTGGACCGGGCCTATATTCTCCATGACGGCAAAGTCCTGATGAGCGGCACCACCGAAGAGGTCGTCAAGGACGACAATGTTCGGCGTGTTTATCTCGGGAACAGCTTCCGGGTCGGCTGAAATCCTCCGCATTCTCACCAGAGACTCATTGACAACCGCCGACCTCCTGTCGCCAAATGGAGGGGATGATAGTCCAGGTTTCCCATTGCCTTTCCGGTCGGGCGCTTTTGCCCGTGGAGTGCATTAAAACCCAAGGAAACCCGATCGTTATCATTATCCCCCCGCGCCTGACTTAACCCCAAAACAGGGGGAATACCTGTTGGGCGCACCAAGAAAGAAGAGGAGAAGCGATGCGGTATCAGATCAGCGGCAAGCAGATTGACATCGGTGAGGCCCTGCAAACCCACGTGCAGGATGAACTTGGCGCAACGGTGGAAAAGTACGCCGGGCGACCGACCGAAGCGTCCGTGGTCTTCTCGAAATCCGGAAGCGAGCTGAATTGCGAAGCAATCGTTCATCTGTCCACAGGCCTGACCTGTCAGGCAAAGGGTAGCGCCCACGAGATCTATGCCGCTTTCGATTCGGCGCTGGAGAAGATGGATAAACAGCTGCGCCGATACAAGCGCAGGTTGAAAGATCATCACAAGGAACGTTCGCAACCGGTTGAACTTTCCGGTGGCGCCTCATATATCCTCGCCGCATCGGAAGACAGCGACGAGGCCGAGCCGGACAGCGTCAATGCCATGATCATCGCCGAGACTGAAACGCGCATCCCCGCGCTTTCGGTCGGCGAGGCCGTGATGCAGATGGAGCTGGCCCATAGCCCGGTTCAGGTTTTCCGTAACGAGAAATCCGGCGGGATCAATGTGGTCTATCGTCGGGACGACGGAAACATCGGCTGGATTGATCCGGCGACCTAGGGTCGCCACCTTCTGGCCCAGAAGGCAGGTTCTATGCAACTTTCCGAGATCCTTTCGGCCGAGGGCGTCCGCATTGTCGGTGCGGCGTCCAGCAAGAAGCGACTGTTCCACGACCTCGGTGAACTTGCCGAATCCTGCTATGGGCTGGACGCGACCCGCGTGGTCGAAGCCCTGCTGGAGCGCGAAGCCCTTGGCCCGACAGGTGTCGGGCAGGGTATCGCGTTGCCGCATGCCCGGCTTGAAGGAATCGACCGGGTATCTGGCCTGTTTCTTCGGGTTGAAAAGCCGCTCGATTTCGACTCGGTCGACCGTCAGCCCGTTGATCTGGTTTTCGCGCTCTTCGCCCCGGCATCGGCGGGCGTTGACCACCTCAAGGCGCTGGCGCTTGTGTCCCGGACAATGCGCAATTCGTCGATCTGCGCAAAATTGCGGGCGAACTCTGACCCCTCGACCCTGCACACGATCTTGACGGAATCGGAAACGACGCAGGCCGCCTAGAGCATGTCGCGCAAGATCGGGGACCGGTTTTGCGCTTCCCGGTCATTCGAATTCAATCGCTTGGGGTGTGCCGCATGAATCTGAAAGAGCGCGACACGCTCTAGCTTGCCCAAGGCCGAAAACCGAACACCATATAGTCGCGCTGATAGACCTCTGCCGCCAGGGCCTCTAGGTCTTCGTCGTAAATCTCGGACAGTCGTGGCGCGTGCGGATCGGTTTTGCCTGTCATGTCCGGCGCATCATCGCGCCCGACTGTCAGGGCCAAATAGGCCAGATCGATCCGCATCCTGTCTTCGCGAACGATCAGGTCTGGCGACGCGAAGTAACCGAATCCCTGTATGACAGAGCTTTGACTGGCCCAATGCGGGTCGACACGAATGCTTGTCTGTGATCCCAGATTTGCCTTGAGGAATGTCAGAAAGCCCTGAAAGGCTTTGCGATGGGCAACCCTGTCATAGTCGGGGCCGGGATCGCCGTCGGGCAGCGGCACCGAAAACACCTGGCGAAGGGTCTTGCGGATTTCGGGATAAGTGCCCGGTCCGGTCGGCAGGATCAGGTCGCAGAACGCGGCATGTGCCCGGGCCAATGGATGCCGAACGACGGTAAAGCTCCGATGCCCTTTGTTCTGACGCCTCCACTGGCGCAACGATTTTTGGGTAAACCCGCGAATGAGTTGCTCTTCGTCGAGGTTGTCGAGCCGTGCAAGCCAATTGTGCACCGCCGCCTCGGGACCAGAGCGAACAGGCAGGTAGAGGAGTGGGGTCGTCGGGGCCGCAACATAGCTGGGCACGACCGGGGCCCGGCGCGGTTCAAAGTTCGGCGTGCGGGACAGATCGAACCGGTCTAACCGCGCAAGCGCCGTTTCCATCTCGTCGAAATTCTTCACCTTCTCGGAGTGCGGCGCCGGATTTTGTTTCTTGAGTTTCTTGTCCAGCGCATCAATTCGGTTCGGACAGCCTAGGAATGCGGCAAGTCCGTTCATCACCTCGATGTCCTGAAGGTCCTCGTAGGAAACATAGAATGCTGTCTGGCCGGTTGTTTGCAGGGCATTGAGCAACAGAACCTGAAAATCTTGAAGCGCCTGGAGATGAGTTTCAAACTCGGCGTGATTGAAACTGACCTTCTCGGTTCGCGCATTCTTGACGTTCGTCAGCTTCCACTGATCGGTAGCCTGTGCGATTTTCCGACTTACATAGCTGTCCACCGGGTTGCGGGTCAGGATGATCTTGGCACAGCGTCGATCTTGTAATGCGGTGTCCAGAACGCGGGGATCGTGATCGTTGAAGAACCGAAATCCCCCCAACCCTTTGCTTTGGGTTTTGATGGCCTCGATCAGGCGCTGGGGGTCCGCCTCGCGCATGGCTTGGGTCACGCCAAGAATCTCTGTTCGGTTCGGATAACCGATGAAATGCGGGTTGAACGCCTCTCCATGGCATTCGAGCCCGTCGAACGCGTTGATGTTCGCCTCCAGGAAATTTGACCCTGTCCGCATTTCGGCAAAGACGATGAAATAGTCGAACTGAGACATCGGATCTACCGGACCAGATAGGGTTTGCTGGGCTTGGTGGATTTGTGTGTCGGAGCTGGATCAACCGGGAAATCGCCCATCAGATAGGGGTGCATCCCCTGATTCTTGAGGTTCTGCAGGAATTGCCCAAACCCCTTCAAGTCGACCATGCGCGGCGCCTCGGCCAATCGCCGCACGTTCTTGTCCGCGATCTCGTCCACGACGCTTTGTAGCGCTTCCATCGGGGTCTCGATGAATTCTGCCAAAGTCCAGATCCGGATACGGGCCTTGGCATAGATCGACCGCAGAGCGCCCAGATGCTCGTCCTCGGTTCGCTGAAGCTCTGCGGCTTCGGTCCGCAAGTCAGCGAAATTGCGGTTCGACTGGAACAGCGGAATGGCCCAAGCGCCCGAAATGACCGAAATCTGTGCGTTGGGGTCCTTGGCTATGTCCCAACTGATATCCTGACGGTCGCCTGGGCCGAATTGGAAACACTGCCGTTCACCGCGCGTGTTCCAAACCAGATTTCGCAGGAACATTTGGGGGTTGTAGTCACGCAGCTTTGCACTGTCGGACAGCGCGCCGGAAAACGTGCTCTGCCGACTCTCGAACTGAACCCGTTCAGGCGCGTAGAGGTGCCCATGGACACGCGCGCCCGTCGCCTTGGCCAACCAAGGTTCGAAATCTTCGAACAACTCGGTGAACCCTTCGAAAACCGAATACGGCGCAGAGGTGAACCTGCTGTCGAAATACTCGGTCGGGAATCGGCTTTGCATATAAAGACCCTGACGACCGTGCAGGCGGCGTTCGACTGCGCGGGCAAAGATCCGGTCGATCTTGCCCGGGTTGGGTTCGGCCCCCTTCATCGCGGTCTCGGACTGGTCAAGGAAAGTCTTGTAAAGAAGATTGGCCCGTGGCCAGATCTTGCGCGCGACAAAGCAATCCGACCGGCGCAGAAGCTGCAGGTGATCGTCGTAAAAGATGTGTGGCTTGCCCTGAAAGTCGAACTTCGACAGGGTCAGAGACCGGCTTTCGATATTCGGGGAATAAAGCCGCGCGAGCGTCTGGAAATAACTTTCATCCGGGATCCAGACCTTTCGGAAATACTTGTCATAGGTCTCTCGCTCGGGGTCCTGCAGGATCGCCGAAAGGGTTTGACGGGTCAGGCACCACCATTGCGACCCCATGTGCGGCACGATCCCGGACGGAATGCGCCGCTTGAATCCGATGCGCCGCTGGAACGCGACGTATTTGTCGAACAGGTATCGGTGCTTCCGCCAGGAAAACGGAAACCGAAGCGTGAACCGTTCGTGGTCCAGCCCGCCGACAGTCCATGGCACATCCGCGGTTGTCGCGCTTTCGATGAAATCTGTGCGCGGTCGCGCCGCGAGGTAACTGCGCAATTCATGGATCGGACGCAGCGGCAGGCATGACCCGGAAGTCAGGTAGACATGTTCGACATCCAGGAACTGTTCCAACATCAGCTCAGCGGCGGACTGTGTCGCCGCCACCAGCCCCCAGGTGCCCCATTCACACCTATGCCGTTGGGAAAAGCGCACGTTCTCAAGATCGGACAGGCGTGAAACGAAACCGTCATAGCGTTTGCGATCAACGCTCCGATCAACATGCACCACCACGGGACAGCCACCTGCCACCCAGTGGCGCAACACCTCCTCGGCCCGGTCAAAGGCGGTGTGAACCAGCATGACAATCCCGATGGTCATGCCCAGTTTCCTTTCGACATCAGGCCAAGAATCTCTAGCTGTCTCCAGTTGATGTATTTCTCGGACCATTTGCACCACAGGTCCGGGTCGCGGCCAACCCCTTCGGCATAGGCCTTGTATTCCTGACTGTTGGCATAATGCTGGCCCCGGTTCAGTTCTTCTTCGGCCTTGGCGCTGAAGGTGTCCAGAAATTTGGTGTGCAGCAAGATGCCAGAGGCCTTCTCCCCGCCCCATTCATCGTAGGTGAGGTTCAAACCGCGCGGCAGCAGCATGTGCGTAGAGCTGACATAGGCAAACCGGCGGTCCCATTTCACAAGGGGTATCTTGTTCAGCGCAGGCGCCGCGGCCGGTGTATCAGCAAAGAACGCACGGGCCCGCGGGCCGCCTTGGATCCACAGATTTCGATATTCGGGGTTACGCGAAATCGAATAGTTTCCACTATCGAACCAATTGGCGATTTCCAGTGGATTTTGCCCCCTCCCATAGGGCTGCGCCGCCAGCCCGCCCTTGGGATACATATCAAGAAGCATCGCCCCGAACGAACGCAGCCCCGACGCATCCAGCCAGTCAGTCAGCGCCTGGATAGGGCGGGTATCGCAGAACGGATAGACAAGGAATTCATCCGGGTCGACGACAAGGCACCAATGGTTGTGCCCGTATTTCATCTGCAACCAATTTAGCCAATCTACGCCGAACCGGGATTTCTTGTAGCTGGCGCCCGTCGTCCAAAGTGACACGTCCGGCTGTTCGGACAGGTATTCCCGCCCTCCGTCATCGCTGTTGTTGTCAACCATAAGAAAATGGGAAACGCCCATATTTCTATAGTAATCAAGGAAGTAGGGTAGCCGCACATCCTCGTTCCGGAAGGTCGAGAAAACGAGAACATCGTCCGGGCGTATGTTCTGGGTCCTATCCACGACAGACGACAGCTCTCTGCGCTTACGCAAGGCCCGGACAAGCCACCGCCGCCGCCGAATGCGCAGCCGGTATGATTGCCAAAGACCCACTCTACGCCCTTCCTGCCCGGTTCAAGATCATAATGGCCAGACCTACACTGTCACCCTTAACATGATACTCACAATCGATCGGCCGATCTTCGGACGCCGTATTGACTGCACGCCTGCCGCTGCTTTCGGCTTGTTTCGCTTTGGGAAATAATATGCAACCGCTTCGTTTCCGTAAACTCTTGTGATTCAGCGCAATTGTCACGTCCATGCCCCCCGCGACATGAGGCCCAGCGCTTCGCAATGGCGCCAACCGCGATACTTGGTCGAAGAAGGGCACCACAGGTCCGGCTCTGACACCAGCCCATCATAGTAGTCGTCATAGAGCACGCTGTTGTTGAAGTGTTCTTGCCGCTGTTTCTCCTCCGCCGATTTGGCAACAACCTCTGGCAAGAACTTTGTATGAAGAAGCAAGCCTGATATCCGCTCGCCCCCCGTTTCATCGTAGACCCTGTTCAGCCTGCGGGGCAACGCGGCGTGCGTCGAATTTACATAGACATAGCGGCGGTTCCATTTGACCAAAGGAACCTTGTTGAGCGTGGGGGATCGCCGGGGGTCATCCGAAAAGAAAATCCGCGAGCGAGGCCCGCCCTGAATCCAAAGGTTCTGCAAAGGCTCTTGCTTCTGGATCATGTAGTTGCCGGCATCGAACCAACCCAACACCTCGGTCGGGTCCTGACCCGGCGCATAGACCTGCTGCCCCAGAGGCCCGCGCGGATACATATCCAGCATCATCGCAGGCATCGCCTCGATCCGCTGCTGGTCAAGCCAGTCCGTCAACGCGGACAGCGGCCGTGAATCGTGATGCGGATAGATAAGCAGTTCGTCGGCATCAAGCGTAAGGCACCAATGGCCATGCGCATGGCGAGCCTTCAGCCAGGTCAGCCAATCCAGCCCAAACCGGGACAGTCTGTAGCTTTCACCCGTTTCCCAAAGCGAGACGTCCGGCTGATCCGCAAGAAGCGCGCGGGTGCCATCGGTGCTGCCATTGTCGACAAAAAGAAAATGCGACACGCCGAGTTGGCGATAGTGCTGCAGGAAGTAGGGCAGCCGTGTCACCTCGTTCCGGACGACAATCGCGGCAAGGATACCGCCCGCCTGGATCTGTTCGGTGCGGTCCGAAACGACCGACAATTGGCCGCGCTTGCGAAGCGCCCGAAACAAAAGTCGGCGGCGCCTTATGCGCAGCTTGTAGGCCGTCCAAAGTTCCTTGCGATCCAACATCGGGCGAAATGTCCCTCTTGCAGACGTCAGACTATCGCAGCGGCGTCACTTGTCATAATGCCCATTCTGGTGCCACCGCCAGGCGTCTGCAATCATATGCGGCAGGGTCGATCTTTCCGGCCTCCAGCCAAGCTCCTCGGTGGCACGGCGACTGCCAGAGACAAGCCGCGTTGCATCTCCCGGCCGGCGATTGCCTTCGATAACCGGAACCTCGGCATTGGTGACCTTGGACGATTGCGCCACAACTTCCCGAACGGAAAACCCCGTTCCGGTGCCAAGATTGAACACCCGGCTTTCCTTGCCCGATTCAAGCCATTTCAGACCCTGAACATGGGCCTCGACCAGATCCATCACGTGAACATAATCGCGAATGCAGGTGCCATCGGGGGTGTCATAGTCCGATCCAAAGATCGTCAGCGCATCCCGCTTCCCCGTAATCGCATCCAGCATCAACGGGATAAGATGGGTTTCAGGCTGGTGAAACTCGCCAACCTCGGCCTCGGGGTCGGCCCCGGCCACGTTGAAATAGCGGAATATGACCGACCGCAACCCGTGGCTGGCGCCAAAGTTCTCCAGCATGTCTTCGATCGCGCGTTTCGATGCGCCATAGGCGTTGATCGGCATCTGGACACTGTCTTCGTCCAGCACCACGCCGTCCTGATCGCCATAGGTCGCGCAGGTCGATGAAAAGACAAAGTTCTGGCAACCCGCCGCAGCCGCCGCTTCGATCAGGGTCAGGCTGCCGACGACGTTATTGCGCCAATAGGCCCCGGGGTTGACCATGCTTTCGCCGACCTGGCTAAGCGCGGCAAAATGCATGACGGCCGCGGGGCTGTAGGCGGCGAATACCTCGTCCAGACGCGCCCGATCCAGCAGGTCGCCTTGTTCGAACGGGCCGAATTTCACCGCGTCTTGCCAACCCGTCACCAGATTGTCGTAGGTCACAGGCACATAGCCAGCCGCCTTCAAGACCTTGCAGGCGTGCGAACCGATATACCCGGCCCCCCAGTGACGAGAACTGTTGTCACGGACTTTCCTCCTGCCGGATCGCGCGGATTTACTGGGCAGCCTGACGCATGGAAATCAGCCCATGCAGGTAAGCTTCAAAGTCATCCCGAAGGTCTTCGCGGGCAAGCCCGAAGGCGACGGTCGCCTGCAGGAACCCGCTTTTTGATCCGCAGTCAAACCGCTGACCGTCGAACCGGTAGCCGAACACATCCCGACCTTGGTCGATTTCTGCCGCGATGGCATCAGTCAGCTGCAACTCACCCCCGGCACCCTTGTCGATGCTGCCAAGGTTTCGCAGGACCTGCGGCGACAGGATATAGCGACCGATCACCGCAAGGTTGGACGGCGCATCGCCGGGCGCGGGCTTTTCGACCATCCCGGCAACCGAAGCGACCGGGCCTCGTTCGGCCTTCACGTCAAGGATACCGTAGGAAGAGCTTTGGGCCGGCGGAACCTCCATCGCGGCGACCATCGAACCACCGGTTTCCTCGTATGCCTCTACCATCTGCTGCAGGCACGGCTTGTCGGCTGCAATCACATCGTCCGGCAGGATCACCGCGAACGGTTCATTCCCGACCAGCTTTCGCGCACACCAGACCGCATGGCCCAGCCCAAGCGGTTTGTGCTGGCGGATATACGCAATCGCACCACTGTCCATATAGGTGGACTTCAGCGTCTGAAGCAGATCTGTCTTGCCGCCCTTGCGTAGTACTGATTCAAGTTCGGGCGAGGTATCGAAATAGTCTTCAAGCGCGGATTTACCGCGGGACGTTACGAAGATGAAGTCCTTGATGCCCGCCGCACGCGCTTCGTCGATCGCGTATTGAATAAGCGGTCTGTCGACCAGCGTCATGATTTCCTTAGGCACCGACTTCGTTGCCGGCAGAAACCGGGTTCCCAAACCTGCTACCGGAAAGATTGCCTTGGTAACTTTCTTCTTCATTGTCCCCTCGATGCGCCACAGCGCAGTCCACTCGCATAGATCATTCTATCACTCATGAAGGTGACCACAAAATGGCAACAAACGATGAAATGTCAGGGGAAAGATCCAATCTTCACATCAAACACCAAGGATTGCGCGATTTTTGGCTTTGCTGCCCAACCATGTAGAAATTCGAATTCTTCCAAGAGTGACAATTCAGACTCAGTCTGCGCCCATCTCCGCAAGCATCTCTTCGATCCGCGGCACGTCTTCCGGGTTGTTGAGTTCCCAGAATTTTCGACCCTTGCCATCCACCTCGACGCACAGGACCTGTCTGCCTCTTTCAAGGAATCTAAGCTGTTCAAGCCCCTCAAGCGACTCAAGCGGGCCCATTTCCCAGCCCGGGTAGGCGGCAAGCGCCGCAGGGCGATAGGCATAGACTCCAACATGGTGGAAAACGGGGGTCTCTGCATCGTCTGCATAGGTCTGGCCGGTGTAAGGAATGACCTCTTTCGAGAAATAGAGGGCGTTCATATCCACCCCGAAAACGGCAGTGGTTCCGCCGACCCGCCCGGCCCGACGATCCGCCAGAAAGCCATTCAGCGCGGCGCCATCCGTCTTCAGGACGGGGGTCGCCACTTCGGCGGTCGCGTTGGCCTTCAATCCCGCAATCAGGTCTTCCACGAACCAATGCGGTGTCAGTGGAGCGTCGCCCTGAAGGTTCACAACGATATCAAACCCCCCGCCCAGCGCGGCATGGGCTTCGGCGCAACGCTCGGTCCCGTTCCGGCATGTGGTCGAGGTCATGACCACCTCGGCGCCGAATGCTTCGGATGCGGCGCGGATACGGTCGTCGTCCGTGGCAACCACCACCCGATCGACCCCTTTGACCGCCATCGCAGCTTGCCAGCTACGCTGGATCAGGCTTTTCGGCTGCCCGCTCGCGCCCCGAAGTTCAACCAACGGCTTTCCCGGATACCGGGTCGAGGCGTAGCGGGCGGGTATGACGACAAGTGTGGACATCATGCTTCTTTCAGATCTACGCCGGGCGCATAGGCAATGAAGAACGGGTTGGCGAACCCGTCCTTGCCATAGCGCAACGGCTGATGGTTGTCGAAACGGACAACATCACCACCCGCCCCGCACAAAACGGCGTGGCCCGCCGCCGTATCCCATTCCATCGTCCGGCCCACGCGGGGGTACAAATCCGCCTCGCCAGTCGCAACCAGACAGAACTTCAACGACGACCCCGCGCTGCGGCTATCCTTGACGTTGTATTTCGCGATGTAATCTTCGGTCGCCTGATCGCGGTGCGATTTGGACGCGACGATCAGCAGGGCATCATTGTCCGGCTTCGACACGCGGATCGGGGACAGTTGGCCCGTGACGTCCTTGTCGAACGGCCCCTGTTCTTCAACTGCGTTCCCACCCGCATCGGTATAGAACAACCGCCCCTTTGCCGGGGCATAGACAACACCACGCACCGGCGACCCATCGACTACATAGGCGATGTTCACTGTGAAATCACCGCGCCGGTGGATGAATTCCTTGGTCCCGTCCAGCGGGTCGACGATCAGGAACGTCGACACCGACTGACCGTGCGACGCCGCCTGTTCTTCGGTCACCAGCGGCACATCGGGAAAGGCCGCCCGCAGCCCAGCCGAGATAAGCGCGTCGGCCGCCTCATCCGCGACGGTCACAGGGCTTTCATCTGATTTCGATTTCACCTCGAAATCATCAGACTGGTAGATCTCCATGATCTTGTCACCCGCCTCAAGCGCGAGCCTGCGCATGACCTCTGTCAGTTTGTGAAGATCCATCCTGCCTGTTCCTAACTCACCGTGGTTACAATTATTGTGTTGCCGAGGCGCGCCCCTTATGCTGCCGCGGTAAGCGAACAGCAAGAATTTCGTGGGTATCAGGGCACAACCGCGCCCGTGGCAGGACCAAACCATGTTTGAACGCAGCACTCAAAGATCGACAATTGTCACTGCCTTCAACATGGCGGAGCTGATCTTTCACAGCACGGTCCGCAACGTCCGTAAGACCCATCGCAACGCCATTGTCGGGCTGCTGCTGAACATCCTTCAGACGATCGTCTTTGTTGCTGCCTTCTATTTCATGTTTTCCTTGTTCGGCATGCGGTCTTCGCCGATCCCGGGGGACTACATGCTGTATATCATGTCCGGCATCTTCCTGTTCCTGACCCATACCAAGGCGATTGGCGCGGTCTATGGGGCAGAAGGCGCGACCAATTCGATCATGAAGCACGCGCCGCTCAATACGATCATCACGATCTCTGCCGGTGCGCTCAGTTCGCTCTACTTGCAGGTCTTGTCCCTGTTCACGGTGCTGTTCGGCTACCACGTCATCGTGCGCCCGGTCGAGATTGACGATCCTGTCGGCGCAATGGGAATGCTTGTCCTGTCGTGGCTGTCGGGGGTTGCGATCGGCTTGATATTCTTGGCGATCAAGCCGTGGATGCCGAACTTTGCCAAGGTGGCGCAATCGGTCTATTCACGGGCCAACATGGTTGCTTCGGGTAAGATGTTCGTCGCCAACATGATGCCCGTCTGGCTGGTGTCGTTTTTCTGGTGGAACCCGTTGTTCCACACAATCGACCAGGCCCGCGGGTTTATCTTCCTGAACTACACACCACATGTGACGTCGATCAGCTATCCCATCTACCTCACGCTCGGGATCTTCATGTTCGGGATGATGATGGAATTCGTCACCCGGAAAAGCGCCTCGGTCAGCTGGGACGCGTCGCGATGATCCGCATTTGGGCTGCCGCCCTGGTCTTGCTTTCACTCTCGCCCGCGATTGCACAGGACCTGCCCGCCTTTTTCGACGTTGCGGGTGTCAGCCAGAACGATGTCCTGAACGTTCGATCAGAACCGACCGCCGGCAGCGACATAGTCGGCAAGCTTGCCGCCGGACAAACCGGGGTCGAGGTTGTTGCGGTGGACGACAGCGGGCGCTGGGGCCAGGTGAATGTCGGCGAAAGATCAGGCTGGGCATCTATGACCTATCTTGTCCGACAAACTCCAGACGGTTACGGCCCTGCACGACAGCTATCCTGTTTCGGAACCGAGCCATTCTGGTCACTCGATCTGATCCAGAACCAGGGCGGGGAATTCAGGGACATGGCGGAGACGACCTTGCACTTCCCACTTGGCCGGCTGTCGGACTCCGGCAATCTGATCGGACGGTACGGCACAATTGCCCAAACGGATGACGGAACTTTGGCGATCATTGTCCGGCGAGAGGCCTGCAACGACGGGATGTCGGACCGACAGTTCGGCCTGGGCATTGATCTTGTACTTGGCGGACCGGGAGCCTCTCAGACCCTCTCCGGCTGTTGCCGGATCGGCCAAAATTGAACGCCGCGACCCCAACCCAAATCGAAGTTGTATTTTTGTGACAGTTTGGACCTTCGACCCCGTTGCAGGGGCCTTGGCCTCTCCCTATATACCGCTTGATCCGCTCGCAGGGCATGACCCGGCGGGCGCAAACCAGAAAGGCGCGGATGCCTGAGCCGGGTTCGTGCCGCTCAAACCGCTTGAAGAAGGGATTTGAACAATGGGAAAAGTCATCGGGATTGACCTCGGGACCACCAACTCCTGCGTTGCCATCATGGATGGTTCGAAACCGCGGGTTATCGAAAACTCCGAAGGGGCGCGGACCACGCCCTCCATCGTCGCCTTCACTGAAGACGAGCGCCTTGTCGGCCAGCCTGCAAAACGTCAGGCAGTCACCAACCCGGATAACACGATCTTTGGCGTCAAGCGCCTGATCGGCCGCCGGTACGATGACGAACATCTGGCCAAGGACAAGAAGAACCTGCCCTTCGCGCTGATCAACGGCGGCAACGGCGACGCCTGGGTCGAAGCCCGCGGCGAAAAATACAGCCCCTCGCAAATTTCCGCCTTCATCCTGCAAAAGATGAAGGAAACCGCCGAAAGCTACCTTGGCGAAGACGTGACGCAGGCCGTCATCACCGTTCCCGCCTACTTCAACGACGCCCAGCGTCAGGCGACCAAGGACGCGGGCAAGATCGCCGGGCTTGAAGTGCTGCGGATCATCAACGAACCGACCGCCGCCGCGCTGGCCTATGGGCTCGACAAAGACGAAACCAAAACCATCGCCGTCTATGACCTTGGCGGCGGCACCTTCGACGTGACCATCCTTGAAATCGACGATGGCCTGTTCGAAGTGAAATCCACCAACGGGGATACCTTCCTGGGCGGTGAAGATTTCGACATGCGGATCGTCAACTACCTTGCGGACGAGTTCAAGAAAGAGCACGGCGTCGACCTGACCAACGACAAAATGGCCCTCCAGCGCCTCAAGGAAGCCGCTGAAAAGGCCAAGATCGAACTGTCGTCTTCCAGCCAGACTGAGATCAACCAGCCGTTCATCTCGATGGGGTCGAACGGGCAGCCGCTGCACATGGTGATGAAGCTGACCCGCGCCAAGCTGGAAAGCCTTGTCAACGACCTGATCAAGGCCTCGATCAAGCCGTGCCAGGCCGCGCTGAAAGACGCGGGCCTGTCCACCAGCGACATCGACGAGGTCGTGCTCGTCGGCGGTATGACCCGGATGCCGAAAGTCATCGAAGAGGTGACCAAGTTCTTCGGCAAGGAACCCCACAAGGGGGTGAACCCGGACGAAGTGGTCGCCATGGGTGCCGCCATTCAAGCCGGTGTGCTTCAGGGTGACGTGAAGGACGTTGTCCTTCTCGACGTGACCCCGCTGTCGCTGGGCATCGAAACGCTGGGTGGCGTGTTCACCCGCCTGATCGACCGCAACACCACCATCCCGACCAAGAAGTCCCAGGTCTTCTCGACCGCCGAGGACAACCAGAACGCCGTGACCATCCGCGTGTTCCAGGGCGAACGGGAAATGGCAGCCGACAACAAGATGCTTGGCCAATTCAACCTTGAAGACATCCCGTCGGCGCCGCGCGGCATGCCGCAGATCGAAGTGACCTTCGACATCGACGCCAACGGGATCGTGTCCGTCTCTGCCAAGGACAAAGGCACCGGCAAGGAACAAAAGATCACCATTCAGGCCTCGGGCGGTCTGTCCGACGAGGACATCGAAAAGATGGTCAAGGACGCCGAAGCCAACGCCGAATCCGACAAGAAACGGCGTGAACTGGTCGAGGCCCGCAACCAGGCCGAAAGCCTGATCCATTCGACCGAAAAGTCGATCGAGGATCACGGCGACAAGGTCGACCCCTCGACCGTCGAGGTAATCGAACTGGCCATTGCCGCGCTGAAGGACGAACTGGAAAATGACAACCCGGACAAGATCAAGGCCGGTATCCAGAACGTGACCGAAGCCGCGATGAAGCTGGGCGAGGCGATCTACAAGGCCAGCCAGGACGAGGCCGAGGGCGAAGACGGCCCCAAGGCCGCTGATGCCGGTGACCAAGACGATATCCTCGACGCAGACTTCGAGGATCTTGACGACAGCAAGCGCGGGTAATCCCGGCGTATGTGGTGAAACGGGAAAGACCGGCCTGATCTGACCGGGCCGGTCTTTTCATTCCCGAAGGAACACCTCTCTCATGGCGAAACGCGATTACTACGAAACGCTCGGGGTCTCGAAGGGTGCCACGGCCGACGAGATCAAGAAGGCCTATCGCACGAAGGCGAAGGAACTGCATCCCGACCGGAACGCAGACAACCCCGATGCAGAGGCCCAGTTCAAGGAAGCGAACGAAGCCTACGAAGTGCTGAAGGACGCGGACAAGAAGGCCGCCTACGACCGCTTTGGCCACGCCGCGTTTGAAAACGGCATGGGTGGCGGCGGCCATCCCGGCGGCGGGTTCCGGGGGCAGGGCGATTTCGCCTCGGCCTTCTCGGATGTGTTCGACGATCTGTTCGGTGACTTCATGGGCGGACGCGGTGCTGGCGGCGCGCGCAGCCGGGCCACGCGTGGCAACGACCTGCGCTATAACCTGCGGATCTCACTCGAAGATGCCTACAAGGGCCTGCAGAAGACCATCAACGTCCCGACCTCGGTTGCCTGCGGGTCGTGTGACGGCACCGGCGCCGAGGGCGGCAGCGAGCCTGTCACCTGTCCCACCTGTTCGGGTATGGGCAAGGTCCGTGCCCAGCAGGGTTTCTTCACCGTCGAACGCACCTGCCCGACCTGTCAGGGCATGGGCCAGACCATCAAGAACCCCTGCAAGACGTGCCACGGCCATGGCCGCGTCGAAAAGGAACGGTCGCTGTCGGTCAACATCCCCGCCGGCGTCGAAACCGGCACCCGCATCCGGCTTGCCGGAGAGGGCGAGGCCGGCCTGCGTGGCGGCCCGTCGGGCGACCTTTATATCTTTATCGAGGTCAGCGCCCACAAGCTGTTCGAACGCGACGGTATGAACCTTTATTGTCAGGTGCCCGTGTCGATGGTTACGGCGGCGCTGGGCGGCGACATCGAAGTCCCGTCGATCGACGGTGGCCGCAGCCGGGTCAAGGTTCCCGAAGGCAGCCAATCCGGCCGTCAAATGCGCCTGCGTGGCAAGGGCATGCCCGCCCTGCGTGGGGCAGGGCAGGGCGACATGTTCATCGAACTGGTCGTAGAAACCCCGGTGAAGTTGACCGCGAAGCAGAAGGAACTTCTGCGGGAATTCGACGACCTGAGCGCCGAAAACAACCCGCAAAGCTCCAGCTTCTTTTCCTCGGTGAAGAGCTTCTGGGATTCGATGAAGGGTTGAGGGTCGGCAGGGGGCCGTTAACCCCCTGCTAACCGATTCCGCGGCAGTCTGCGGCCATGAGCCAGACCCGCCGCGATTTCGCCGAAGCACAGCTTCCTTTTTTCGACCCGGACCCGCTGGACCGGGACGAGGTGCAGATCGTGCCCGCAGCGAAAGCGGGCGCGCGATTGCCGTCCTATATAAAGGATCACCGCAAGCGGCTGCGCGACCGGTTCATGACCGGCGGGGCGACTGCGCTGCCGGACTATGAAATGCTCGAACTCGTGCTGTTCCGGGCAATTCCGCGTCAGGACGTGAAACCACTGGCCCGGCGGTTGATGGACCGGTTTGGCGATTTCAACCGCGTCGTCACCGCCCCACCGGGTCAGCTGGCGCAGGTCGATGGGGTGGGTGACGCCGTGATCTGCGAACTGAAAATCGTAGAGGCCGCGGCGCAACGCCTTGCCCGGGCCCGGGTCATGCAACGGCACGTGATTTCAAGCTGGGATGCGGTTCTGGATTACTGCCACACGGTCATGGCGCACCGGGACACCGAACAGTTCCGCATCCTGTTTCTTGACCGGAAGAATACGCTCATCGCGGACGAAGAACAGGCGCGCGGCACGGTCGACCATGTGCCCGTCTACCCGCGCGAGGTCGTGAAACGTGCGCTTGAGTTGAACGCCAGCGCCCTGATCCTTGTTCACAATCACCCCTCGGGCGATCCGACCCCGTCGGACAGCGATATCCAGATCACCGGTCAGATTGAAATGGCCGCGCAGGCGCTGGGCATCACGCTGCACGACCATCTGATTATCGGCAAATCCCGCGAGCTGAGCTTTCGGGCGGAAAGGCTGATTTAACGAGAGGCGATTGTCAGGTCGTTCAGCATCGTGCTGAGCACCAGGAAATCCCCGACCGTATCGCAGGGCGGCATCGTCAGGCTCAGGTCCAGCGCATTGGTTTCCATGTCGGGCGCGATCTGGATGCTTTGCGCGGCGACATCGCGGGCGCAGTTTCCGTACGTGATCTCAGCCTCGACCGACAGGATCACCTGCCCGCTTTGCGGCGCGGCCCCTGTCGGGAAAGTATAGATCTCGGCCATCATCGGGTTTTCCAGCGTGTCCTTGCCAAGCCGGACAAGGAACCCGCCGCCCATTTCCGCCGCCTCGGGCGACCGGGGGGCACCGTTCCAGACATGGCCCTTGGACCCATATTCCGCGCCGAATTCCCGCGCATGGATTTGCAGGCCGCTGTCGCCCTGCCACAGCAAGACGGCGCGGTCGTATTCCGCTACATCCGGGACGGTGACGGTGGCAACGGCCCCGTCCCCGCCGGGGAAGGCGGCGATGAACACCGACATTTCGGCCAATGCGGGCACGTCAACATGGGCAAGTCCGTCACCGTCAGTCACATCGGTGAACATCATTCCCTGATGATGCACGGTGAACCGGGCGCTGGGATGGCAGGGAGCGTCGATGTCGATGGACACCATCGCCGACGCGCCGGACTGTGCAAACATAGACGGGGTACAGTCAACCTCGGCCTGTTGTTCGACCGGCGCAACCAGCGGGGCCTGAACATCGGGCGCAATGGCCGGTGCGTCCATCTCCACCGCGGCCAGTTGCAGCGGCGCCTCGACGGTTTCCGGCGCGGACAGTTCCGGCTCGGGCATCGCCATGGCAGAGCCCAGGACCGGCTCGATCATGGCCTCGGAGGGCGCAGGCTCCTCGATCGCGGGCTCAACGACCGCGACGGTCTCGACTTGGGGCGCTTCGACCGGGATGGGCGGAGGAAGGTCCGACGCCGACCCGAACCGCGACGCCAGCGCATCGCCATTTTGCATCACAAAGCCAATCCCAAGCGCGACGGCAAAAGTGCCGCCCGCCATAGCAATCTTCCGGGTCTGGGACATGACTGTCTCCCTCTCCACCATAGGTTTGAGAAGGAGACTGCCGTTTCAAAGTGTCGCCCGAAGGACGTCCACGGGGAAAGATTCCGACCGAATTGCGGCGGTGATCAGGCGAGGCGCCCGTGGCAATGCTTGAATTTATTGCCAGAACCGCAGGGACAGGGGTCATTCCGGCCCGGATTCCCCCAGGTTTCCGGCTTGGCCTCGTCGAACCCTTCGATCGCCGCACCGGCAGCAACCGCCCCCGCCGTGGGCCCGGCAGCGGCAGCTCGGGCCTGCGCCTGAAGCCGGGCCTGCTGTTCGCGCAGCTGGTCCATCATCGCGCGCTGTTCTTCCTCGGTCATTGGGCGCACCTGCGCCAGCTTCTGGGTCACCTCGGTCCGCAGACCGTCCAGAAGGGCTTCGAACAGCTGGAAGCTTTCGGTCTTGTATTCATTCAGCGGGTCGCGCTGCGCATATCCGCGGAACCCAACGACCGAGCGTAGATGTTCAAGCGTCAGAAGGTGTTCGCGCCACTTTGCGTCGATGGTCTGAAGCAGGATCTGCTTTTCGATGGACCGCATTGTCTCGGCACCGAAAACTTCGGCTTTTTCGACCATCGCCTTATCGGCCGCTTCGATCAGCCGTTCGCTTAGATCGGACTGGTCCACGCCTTCCTCGGCCGCCCATTCGGCGACGGGAGCTTCCACGCCAAGGAATGTCTTGGCGTCGTTGGCCAGCCCCTCCGCATCCCATTGGTCGGCGTAGGAGCGGGGCGGCATGTGTTGATCGACCAGATCATCCACAACCTGATGCCGCATGTCGGCAACGATCTCTTCCAGATCCTGCGCCTCCATGATTTCGCGGCGCTGCGAGAAAATGACCTTCCGCTGGTCGTTCATCACATCGTCGAACTTCAGAAGTTGCTTGCGAATGTCAAAGTTGCGGCCTTCGACCTTGGCCTGCGCCCGTTCAAGCGACTTGTTGACCCAAGGGTGAACAATGGCTTCGCCCTCCTTCATCCCAAGCGACGACAGCACCTTGTCGAGCCGTTCGGACCCGAAGATGCGCATCAGGTCATCTTCAAGCGACAGGAAGAACGACGACCGCCCCGGGTCCCCCTGACGGCCGGACCGGCCGCGCAGCTGGTTGTCGATCCGGCGGCTTTCGTGGCGCTCAGTCGCAAGAACGAACAGACCGCCAGCGGCTTTCACCGCGTCTTCGTCCGCCTTGTGATCGGCCTCGATCTGGGCGCGGATCGCCGCGTGGTCGCCATCAGGGTTCGCGGCAATGGCTTCCATCACCTTGAACTCGACGTTGCCGCCCAGTTTGATGTCGGTCCCACGGCCCGCCATGTTTGTGGCGATGGTCACCGCGCCGATCTTGCCGGCGTCGGCCACGATCTGGGCTTCCTGCTCGTGCTGCCGTGCGTTCAGCACGTTGTGCTTGATGCCCGCGTTGTTCAGCAGGTTCGACAAAAGTTCGGACTTCTCGATCGAGGTGGTGCCAACAAGGATCGGCTGGCCCTTCGCGTGGGCTTCCTGGATCGCCTTGACGATACCGTCGTATTTTTCCTTCGCCGTGCGATACACCTGATCGTGTTCGTCGATCCGGGCGATGGGACGGTTCGTCGGAACCTCGACCACGCCCAGTTTGTAGATTTCCATGAATTCCTCGGCCTCGGTCAGGGCCGTGCCGGTCATGCCAGCAAGCTTGGAATAAAGACGGAAATAGTTCTGGTAGGTGACACTGGCCAGCGTCACGTTTTCGGGCTGGATCTGGCAGCCTTCCTTCGCTTCGATCGCCTGATGCAACCCATCGGACAGGCGGCGGCCAACCATCATCCGGCCGGTGAATTCGTCGATCAGCATGACCTGACCGTCACGCACCATATAGTCCTTGTCGCGCTGGAACAGCTTGTGGGCGCGCAGCGCCTGGTTCACGTGGTGGACAAGCGAGGTGCTTTCAGGATCGTAAAGGCTCTGTTCTTTCGGTAGCAGACCTTCGAACCGGAGCTTCCGTTCCAGATATTCGTTACCATCATCGGTGAAGGTGGCCGAGCGCGCCTTTTCGTCCAGCGTGAAATGCTCGTCCTTCAGGTCCGGGATCATCTTGTCGATGGTGACATAGAGGTCCGACCGGTCCTGCGACGGACCTGAAATGATCAGCGGTGTCCGGGCCTCGTCCACAAGGATCGAGTCGACCTCGTCCACGATGGCAAAGTTGTGCCCGCGCTGCATCATCTGGCCCAGTTCGGACTTCATGTTGTCGCGCAGATAGTCGAACCCAAGCTCGTTATTGGTGGCGTAGGTAATGTCGCAGTTATAGGCGGCCTTCTTCTCGGCCTCGGGCTGCTGCGAATAGATCACCCCGGTGGTGAGGCCCAGTGCGCCATAGACCTTGCTCATCCATTCCGCGTCACGACGGGCGAGGTAATCGTTCACCGTAACAACATGCACACCCTTGCCGCTCAGCGCATTCAGGTAGGCCGGGAAGGTCGCAACAAGTGTCTTGCCTTCACCGGTCTTCATTTCGGCAATGTTACCCTGATGAAGGAAGATACCACCCATCAACTGCACATCGAAGGCCCGCAGGCCGAGGGCGCGGCGCGCGGCCTCTCGGCAGTTGGCGAAGGCTTCGGGCAGAAGCGCATCAAGGCTTTCGCCGCCCATTGCGCGTTTTGCCAGTTCCTCGGTCTTTTCTTTCAGCCCCTCGTCGGACAGTTTTTCAAAGTCCGGTTCCAGCGCGTTGATCTTGTCTATGATCGGACGGGTTGCCTTGACCTTGCGATCGTTCGGGGTGCCAAAAACCTTCCTGGCAAGCGTTCCGATACCCAGCATGTTCTCTCCATGCCCCGGAGACCGGAGCCTAACTGACGTCTATATGATGAGGAGGTTGCTTGTAGGCCCCGGGACAGCAGCCTAAACAGGGTCCAAGACGGCCCCCTCGGAGCCTGCAAAGGATGTAAGGGCCGGGTTATGGAGTGTCAACGCCGCGCGACCCCGTGGGGCCAAGCAAGGGATCAACAAATGCTGAAATCTGCCACCATTCTTGCCGCCGGACTGTTTGCGGTCACATCGACCGCCGCTCTGGCCGAAGACCCGACCGCGCAAACGGTCGTTGCAACGGTGAACGGAACGGACATCACGCTTGGCGAACTGATCGTCGCCCGCAGCCAACTGCCCGCCCAGTATCAGCAGCTTCCGGCAGAGGTACTGTGGGAAGGTCTGGTTGACCAACTCGTGCAACAACAGCTTCTGGCAGATCAGCTGGACGCAATTCCGGATCGGGTTCAGATCGCGCTGGATGTCCAGTTGCGGTCCATGCTTGCGGGCGAGGTGATCACCGACATCACCGATGCCGCGGTTACCGAGGAAACGCTTCAGGCTGCATATGAGGCTCGCTTTGCCAATGCGGCGCCGGAATACGAATTCAACGCCTCGCACATCCTTGTCGAAACCGAAGAAGAGGCCGCGGCTGTCATCGTCCGTTTGAACGACGGCGCCGATTTCGCGGAAACCGCCCGTGAAATCTCGACCGGCCCCTCCGGCCCGAACGGGGGCGAACTTGGCTGGTTCGGTGCAGGCATGATGGTGCCGGAATTCGAGGCCGCCGTTGTCGGACTCGAGGTCGGCGCCATTTCCGAGCCGGTTCAGACGCAGTTCGGTTGGCACGTCGTGAAACTCAACGATAGCCGCATCAAGGAAGCGCCGGGCCTCGACCAGGTCCGCGATGAACTGGTTGCGCAAATTCAGCAAGAGGCGCTTGAATCCGCCCTTGCCGATTTGCAGGAAAGCGCGGAAATCTCGCTGCCAGAGGACGGGGCGTTTGACCCTGCGATTCTCAACAACCTTGATCTTCTGGACGAATAATCACCCATGGCCATCTCTCCGCTTGCCCCCGCCGCCTTTCCGTCGCTGCCCGTCATTGACGGAGTTCGATTTGCCACCGTGGCCGCCGGGGTGCGCTACAAGGGGCGCACGGATGTGATGTTGGCTGAGTTGGCCGAAGGGTCCACAGTCGCCGGGACGTTCACACGCTCGGCGACCCGATCCGCGCCGGTGCGGGATTGCGAGGCGAAGATCGGGCAGGACGGCACCGGACCGGCCGCGATTCTCGTGAACTCTGGAAACTCCAACGCCTTCACCGGGGGCGCCGGGGAGCGGTCCGTGGCTGAAATCGCCGCCGCTGTTGCCCGCGTGACGGGAACGGATGCCGCCCGCATCTTCACCTCGTCGACCGGCGTGATCGGCGAACCGTTGCCGCATGACCGGATCATCGCCAAGCTGGAAGAGCTGAACAGCACGCTGGACGCAGGCGGGATCGAAGCCGCAGCCCGGGCGATCATGACCACCGATACCTTCCCAAAGGGTGCCAGCGCCGAGATCACGGTGGATGGCAAGCCGGTGAAAATCGCGGGCATCGCCAAGGGATCAGGCATGATCGCGCCCGATATGGCGACGATGCTGGTCTATATCTTCACCGATGCCAAGATCAGCCGTGCCGCGCTTCAGGATGTGGTCAGCCGCCTGACCGACGTGACCTTCAACTGCATCACCGTCGACAGCGACACATCGACCTCGGACACGCTTCTGGTCGGGGCGACCGGGGCGTCGGCCGCCAACTGCGACGGCAACGCCGAGTTTGAGGCGGCGATGAAATCGGTGATGATGGACCTTGCCCATCAGGTCGTCCGCGACGGCGAAGGGGCGACGAAATTCGTCGAGGTCGCCGTGACCGGCGCGCGGAACAACGCCGATGCCCACCGGGTGGCGCTGGCCATCGCCAATTCACCCCTGGTCAAAACGGCGATCGCCGGGGAAGACGCGAACTGGGGCCGGGTCGTCATGGCTGTCGGCAAATCCGGGGCAGAGGCCGACCGCGACCGCCTGTCGATCCGGTTTGGCGATATTACCGTGGCCGAAAACGGCTGGGTCTCGCCCTCCTACAGCGAAGAGGCGGCCTCGGCCTATATGAAGGGGCAGGAATTGGTCATCGGCGTGGACCTCGGGCTTGCCGATGGCGCCTCGACCGTCTGGACCTGCGACCTGACCCACGGCTACATCGACATCAACGCGGACTACCGGTCGTGACGAAAAAGGTCGTCCTCGTCTCTGCCGTGGCGCTGATCGACGCCGACGGGCGGATCCTTCTGGCCCAGCGGCCAGAAGGGAAATCCATGGCGGGGCTGTGGGAGTTTCCGGGCGGCAAGGTGGAAGCGGGCGAAACGCCCGAGGCCGCGCTGATCCGGGAACTGCACGAGGAACTGGGGATCGACACATGGTCCTCATGCCTCGCGCCGCTGACCTTCGCCAGCCACAGCTATGACGATTTCCACCTGCTGATGCCATTGTTTGCGTGCCGCAGATGGGAAGGAACGCCCGTCGCGCAAGAGGGGCAAACGCTCAAATGGGTGCGGGCCAAAGACCTGCGGGACTACCCCATGCCCCCCGCCGATATCCCCCTGATCCCGATCCTGCGGGATTGGCTTTAAATACGCTCAGAGCTCTTGTTGCAGCTCTCTCCGTGCGATTCTCAACAGCCCCCATCAGCACTCGGATTCGATCCAACGGTTTGTGGAGAAGGTGCGGTTACCCCCGATGCTTTGAAGTTGAACGGAGGCACCTCCGCCAGCCATGTCGAAACGGGCGTCAATTGTCGATATGACGCCGACACCAGAAGGAAAGCTAAGGATCTGGATTTCTGGCCGGCCAAATTCGAGCTGCATCGAGACAACGAGGGCCGTGAATTGTTCGAAGTCGCCCGTCAGCATCTCGGAGACCGAGGAGACCACCCCGTTGCAAATAATCAGAGAAAGGTTCGTGCCTTCGACAGTCCAGCTCCTAGGCAGATTTTCTGAAATCGGCGCAAGCGTCCATTCCTGTGCGCGCGCATGGTCTTGCGCTTCTTTCAATGTCCAGCCCAACATGAAGCCCCCGAGGTCCGCTGGATCGGCGGCATGGGCGATCGAGGTGACAAGTAGGCCAAATGCGTTTGCCAAAAAGAATGTGCCGGACGGTTTCATCAGCATTTCCACTGTTGGATCGGTTGAACTTCGCAGAAACCGGCGAGAAAGCAACGACAGCGTCGTCCCGCATGGCTACCATTTCGCAAACAAAAAGGGCGGCTCGATTGAGCCGCCCTTTTGCGATTGGTTCGACTGATCAGAGCGACCGTTCGATTTCTTCCCGTTCGAAGATTTCGATCACGTCGCCCGGGCGGATGTCGTCGTAGTTTTCGAACGCCATCCCGCATTCCTGGCCCGAGATGACTTCCTTCACCTCGTCCTTGAAGCGCTTGAGCGTCTTCAGCGTGCCTTCGTGGATCACCACGTCGTCGCGCAGCAGGCGGACACCGGCGGACCGGCGGGCGACCCCTTCGGTGACCAGACAGCCCGCAACCTTGCCGACGCCGGACACCTTGAAGACCTCTTTGATCGACGCATAGCCGATGAAGTTTTCGCGGATTTCGGCGGACAGCAGGCCGGACGCGGCCGCTTTCACATCGTCCACAAGGTCATAGATGACCGAGTAGTAGCGGATCTCGACGCCCTTTTGGTTGGCGGCGTTCCGCGCAGGCGCGTTGGCCCGGACGTTAAAGCCGATGACCGGCGCACCCGATGCTTCGGCAAGGCCGATATCGGTTTCGGTGATCGCGCCCACACCATAGTGCAGCACGCGCACGCGCACCTCGTCGTTGCCGATCTTTTCCATCGCCTGAACGATCGCCTCGGCGGACCCCTGAACGTCGGCCTTCACCACGATGGGCAGTTCGGACACGTTCTTGTCGTCCTTGGCCTTCTGCATCAGCTGTTCAAGGGTGGTCGCGGCACCGGCGGCGGCACGCTTGTCCTTGGCAGCCTGCTGGCGATAGTCGGCGATTTCACGGGCCTGCGCCTCGGTGTCGACAACGTTCAGAACGTCGCCGGCCTCGGGCGTGCCGTTAAGACCCAGAACCTCGACCGGAACAGACGGGCCGGCTTCTTTCACGCGGTCGCCACGGTCGTTGATCAGCGCACGGACCTTGCCCCACTGTTCGCCCACGACAAAGATGTCGCCCTGACGCAGCGTGCCGTTCTCGACCAGAACGGTCGCGACCGGGCCACGGCCCACGTCAAGCTGTGCTTCGATCACGGCGCCCTTGGCGGACCGTTCGGGGTTGGCCTTCAGTTCAAGGATTTCCGCCTGAAGCGCGATGGCTTCCAGCAGTTCGTCCAGACCCTTGCCGGTGACAGCAGACACCTCGACGTCCTGCACATCGCCGGACATCTTTTCGACCACGACTTCGTGCATCAGAAGGTCGGTGCGGACCTTATCGGGGTTCGCGCTTTCCTTGTCGCACTTGTTGATCGCGATGATCATCGGGACCTTGGCGGCCTTGGCGTGGTTGATCGCTTCGATGGTCTGCGGCATCACCGCGTCATCGGCAGCGACAACCAGAACCACGATATCGGTCACCTGCGCGCCACGGGCCCGCATCGACGTGAACGCCGCGTGACCCGGGGTATCAAGGAAGGTCAGCACGGCGCCACCATCGGTGGTGACCTGATAGGCGCCGATATGCTGGGTGATTCCACCCGCTTCGCCCGCGGTCACATTCGCATTCCGGATCGCATCCAGAAGCGAGGTTTTCCCGTGGTCAACGTGGCCCATGATTGTAATGACCGGCGGACGCGACTGAAGGTCTTCGGCCTTGTCCTCGACCGTGTCGATCACGTCTTCGACGTCGGCATCGGACACGCGAACGATACGATGGCCGAATTCCTCGATGATCAATTCGGCGGTATCCGCGTCGATGGTCTGGTTCTGGGTCGCCATGATGCCGTTCTGCATCAGCGCCTTGACCACATCAGCCACACGTTCGGCCATCCGGTTGGCAAGTTCGCCAACCACGATCGCCTCGGGCACCTGAACGTCGCGCACGACCTTTTCGCGCTCGACCTGCTGGCCCATGGCCTTCTGGCGGGCACGTTCCTGTTTGCGCTTCATCGACGCAAGTGACCGCTGGCGGCCGCCTTCGCCAGACAGCGCCTGGTTCAAAGTCAGCTTGCCAGACCGGCGACCTTCGTCTTCACGGCCCGGCTTGGCCCGGTTCGCCTTGTTCGCATCACCTCGGTCGCGTTCGCGGTCGGGTTTGCGGGCACCGGCGGACGGACGCGGACCACCGGCGGCGGCATCGTCACCAGCGGCGGGGACGTTTTGCGCGGCAGCGGCGGCCTTGCGGGCGGTTTCCTCGGCCTTGAGCTTCTTGCGCTCTTCTTCTTCGGCCTTCTGGCGCGCACGTTCTTCACGCTCGCGATCCTCCCGCTCCTTGGCTTCAACCTCGGCGCGGCGGCGTTCGCGTTCTTCGGCACGGGCCTTTTCTTCGGCCTCGCGCTTGGCGGCTTCCTCAGCCTCGCGGGCCTTGGCCATCGCAAGCGCCTTCATCCGGCGTTCAAGCTCCGCATCCGAAATCCCGGCGGGCCGCTTGGACGGATCGCCCTTTACAGGCGAGGAGGACGCGCCCGCAGCCCCGGCGGCACCCGGCTTGGGCACCACCACGCGCTTGCGCTTGGTTTCCACCACGACGTTCTTGGTCCGGCCATGGCTAAAGCTTTGCTTCACATTGGAAGGCCGCGAGCCACCGAGACCCAGAGTCTTTTTGCCGTCGTTATCGCTCATTTAGCTACTTTTTCCTTTCCGGCAGCCGCTTTGCCGCCGTCTTCTTCGCGCATGCCCTTAAGCTTCAGGGCTTCCTCTACAACACGGTTGCTGAGTCCGCCAGTCGCGAGCGCGCCATGTATCACACTTTGGCGCCCAAATGCCAAACCCAATTCCTCAGCCGTCAAACAGCCGAAATAGCGAGCGCCTTCGGGGGTCCAGAGCTTAGCCTTGCCACGCTCGGACCCGTTGGAGGCCTGCAAGAGGACACGCACTTGCGCGCCACCTGCCAGCCAACCTTTCACCTTCTCGAAACCGCAAACCGCGAGTCCGGCCTTGCGGGCCATCGCAATCAGGTCAACCACCCGGCGGGCAAGCTGCCGCTCGACCTCTTCGACCAGCCCATCGGGCACGGTCACGGGCTGTTTCGCGGACCGGGAAAACTGGCCTTTGCCCGCCTTCCCGATGGTTTCGCGATTTGCTGTGACCCACATGCCCCGCCCCGGAAGCTTTTCCAGGATATCGGGCACGACCTGCCCATCGGGGCCGATCACGAAACGGATCAACCCCGTCTTGGGCTGGACCTCACCGGTGACGATACACCGGCGTTCGGTCTCTTCGGACCGGTCCTTGTTGTGGCCACCACGCGCCATTGCGGTTCATACCAAGGCCTGAGATCAGGCCTCGGCCCCTTCTTCGGTTTCGCCGTCTTCGGCGTCTTCATCCGCCACAAGATCGGCCGGATCGACCCAACCCAGCATAACGCGGGCGGTCATGATCAGGTCCTGCGCCTCTTCAAGGCTCAGGTCGAACTTCTCGAGCAGGCCATCGTCCTTGACCCGTTCGCCGTCGATGGTGGTCCAGCCACCGGCCAGCTCCCAGTCGGCGCAAGTTGCGAAGTCTTCCAGCGTCTTCACGCCGTCCTCGGCCAGCGCCTCGACCATCTGCGGGGTCAGGCCCTCGAAGTTCACAAGGCTGTCTTCCACGCCCAGTTCGCGGGCATGTTCCAGCGCCTTGCGGTTCTGCGCATCAAGATAATCGCGGGCGCGGGCCTGCAATTCTCCGGCAGTGCCTTCGTCCACGCCATCAATGACCAGAAGCTCGTCCACTTCGACATAGGCCACTTCCTCAAGCGAGGTGAAGCCTTCGGCAACCAGAAGCTGGGCAAAGAATTCGTCCAGATCGAGGGTTTCCATGAACAGCTTGGTGCGTTCTTCGAATTCCTTCTGACGGCGGGCCGATTCTTCTTCCTCGGTCATGATATCGATGTCGAGGTTGGTCAGCTGCGAGGCAAGGCGCACGTTCTGACCGCGGCGGCCAATGGCCAGCGACAGCTGCTCTTCGGGAACGACGACCTCAATCTTGCCGGCCTCTTCGTCCAGAACCACCTTGGAAACCTCGGCGGGCTGAAGCGCGTTCACAAGGAAGGTCGGCATGTCTTCATTCCACGGAATGATGTCGATCTTTTCGCCCTGAAGCTCGTTCACAACGGCCTGAACACGGCTACCGCGCATACCAACGCAAGCACCGACCGGGTCGATGGAGTTGTCATAGGACACAACAGCGATCTTGGCGCGGCTGCCCGGATCACGGGCCACGGCCTTGATCTCGATGATGCCTTCGTAGATTTCCGGCACTTCCATCTTGAACAGCTCGGCCATGAATTCCGGTGCGGTCCGCGACAGGAATACCTGCGGGCCGCGGGGCTCGCGGCGCACGTCCTTGATGTAGCAGCGGATACGGTCGTTCGGGCGATAGCTTTCGCGGCCGATCTTCTCGTTCCGGCGCAGAACGCCTTCGCCCGGGTTCAGGTCAACGATGACGTTGCCGTATTCCTCGCGCTTGACGAGCGCGTTGATGATTGTGCCGGCGCGGTCCTTGAACTCTTCGTATTGCTTGTCCCGCTCGGCTTCGCGGACCTTCTGAAGGATCACCTGCTTGGCCGACTGCGCCGCGATCCGACCCAGTTCGACGGGCGGCACTTCCTCGGTAAAGGTATCCCCGACCTGCGGGTTGTCCATATACTGCTTGGCCTGTTCGACGGTGAATTCAGCCTGGTAGTTTTCCAGATCCTCATCGGCCACGACGGTGCGGACGCGGGTAAATGTCGCCTTGCCGGTCTTGCGGTCGATGGACACGCGGATGTCCATCTCGCTGCCGTAGCGGGACTTTGCCGCGCGGGCGAGGGACTCTTCCATCGCCTCGACCACCAGGTTGGGGTCGATCATCTTTTCGCGGGCCACGGCCTCTGCGGTTTGCAGCAGTTCAAGCTGGTTGGCGGATGTGATTGCCATGGGTCTTACTCCTCGTCCCCATCAATGATGGTCTCAACTTCGTCAAACTGGGCCTCGTCGATCTGGCCCGCATCCTTGCGCCCGCGCAGAACGTCGCGGATCAATTCGTCTGTCAGCACAAGCTTGGCATCGGACAGCCAGTCGAATTTCAGCCCGATGGTCAGCTCTTCGCCTCCTTCTTCGATGGTGATCAGAACCTCGTCCTCTTCGGTCCCGGCAAGGATGCCTTTGAACCGGCGGCGGCCGTCGATCATCTCGGTCGTTTCGATCTTGGCGACATAGCCGTCCCACAGACCGAAATCCTTCAGCCGGGTCAGGGGCCGGTCGATGCCGGGGCTGGACACTTCCAGCGTATAGGCGTCGACGATCGGATCTTCGACATCCAGAACGGCGGAAATCGCCGTTGAAATCTGGGCACAGTCATCCACTTCTATGGTGCCGTCAGGGCGCTGCGCCATCACTTGCAGCGTGGCGCTTTTGCCGGTCATCAGGCGCACGCGCACAAGTTCATACCCCATGTCTTCGATCACGGGGGCGATGATTTCGGCGATGCGGCGGTCAATGGCCGCGCGGGCGATCAGGTCGTTCATGTCATCCAGACGTCTGTTGCAGGCACCGGCCACAAAAAAACGGGCCAGCGGCCCGTCGATGTTTCCCGGTGGAGCCTTGGGTTTGGACGCCAAAGCACCGCTGTTGCAAGCCATATAGACCCGGCCCCGCGAGTCTGCAAGCCGCAATCGTCGCGGTTAAAGACCCAGCATCTGGTGAAGTTCGGCAAGCGCCGCAGGCGACAGGTCGCGCCCATCCGTCAGCACGGCAAGGCTTTGCTGCATCATACCTTGCGCGCCCTGCGCATCGGCCAAAGCACCGTTGTAGGCTAACGCCGCGGCGGAAACGGCAGCTTCGTAGCCGCCATTGGGATAGGCGGCGGCAATCTGGGCGTCGGTCAAAGTCGCAAGTTGTTGATACTGGTCATAGAGCGTCTGAGCGGTTTCAAGCGACGTCGCCGCCTCCAGGTAGGATTGGCGATAGGCGTTCAACTTTGCAGGCATCGAATTGCCCGCGGGGTTCGCGGCATTGTTCCGCGCCGCATTTGCGCCGCGCAATTCGCGTGCGGTCTGGCCACGCCCGTTGTTGCTGTTGGCGTTGTTGTTGCGGTTTCCGTTTCCGTTGCCGTTCCCATTTCCATTGCCCGCTTCAACCACAGACGGCACGGCAAGGTTCACGGCGGCACCCGACGCGACGCACAGCATGGCGACAAGAAGTGGTTTGATGATTGACGGCGCAGACATGGCAGCTCTGGTCCCGAAACGAATCCTGATCTTCAGGATGGGCGACAAAGATGGTTCAATCACAACGTGAATTGGGCCTTTTCAGGGCGGCCCATTTCCCGGTCGGACTCAATGCCTGGCAATCTGCTGCATTGTTCGCAAAAGTTGGTCACTGATCCCAGGTTCAGACAATGCGTGGCCCGCGCGACCGACCATGTGCAAACGGGCATTGGGCCAGCGGCGGGCCAGTTCATGGGCCGAAACGGGGGGGCAAATCATGTCATATCGGCCCTGCACGATGACGCCGGGAATATGGCTGATCCGATCCATGTTCGACAGGATCTGCTGGTCTGGCGACAGAAAGCCACCATTGTGGAAATAGTGGCATTCCAGCCGGGCAAAGGCGCGCGCATAGTCGGCCGGCGCTTCCCCACCGACCCCGTCGCTCGCCATCGAGGCAAGCGCATTTTCCCATTGAACCCATGCCCTCGCGAATCGGATTTCGGTCATCCTGTCCTGCCCGAACAGCCGTCGATGGTAGGCAGCGATCATATTGCCGCGCTCTGCTTCGGGGATCTGGTTTTCGAAACGGTCCCATAGGTCCGGCCAGAACCGCCCAGCGCCGCCGCCATAGAACCAGTCCAGTTCCGGCTGCGTCATCAGGAAGACGCCACGCAACACAAGTGCGGCCACCCTGTCGGGATGGGCCTGCGCGTAAACCAGCGCCAGCGTCGCCCCCCAGCTTCCGCCAAAAGCAATCCATTGGTCGATCCCCAATGTTTCGCGGATCAGCTCGATATCGGCGACAAGATGCCAGGTGGTGTTCGCCTCGACGACCGCATGGGGCCGCGACCGGCCGCATCCGCGCTGGTCAAACAGGATGACGCGATACACCTCCGGGTCGAAATACCGGCGCATGGCAGGGCTACACCCCCCGCCGGGCCCACCGTGCAAGACCACCACCGGGCGCCCGTTTGGATTGCCACATTGTTCAACATAGACGGTATGCCCATCACCAACGTCCAGCATTCGCTGGTCGAACGGTTCGATATGGGGATAAAGATGCGTCACCCTGCGGCTTTGACCACTGATCCTGTCCATGATTGACCTATATAGCCGATGAACCCAACACGCCATCACCCGGACCAGAAAATGACCGAAACAGCCCAGACCAACACGGTAGACCCCGCCGAGATTTCGAAATTCGAGGCGATGGCCGCCGAATGGTGGGATTTGAACGGGAAATTCAAGCCGCTGCATATGATGAACCCGGTTCGGCTCGATTACATCACCCGGCAGATCGCGGCAGAGTTCGGGCGCGACCTGTCCGCCAACCGCCCGTTCGAAGGGCTGCGCCTTCTGGACATCGGCTGTGGTGGCGGGCTGTTGTGCGAACCCATGGCGCGGCTGGGCGCAACCGTTGTCGGCGCGGACGCGGCGGAACGTAATATCCCGGTGGCCCGCATTCACGCCGAACAGTCGGGGCTGGACATCGATTACCGCCACACCACGGCAGAAGCGATGGCAGAGGCGGGCGAGCAGTTCGATGTGGTGCTGAACATGGAAGTGGTCGAACATGTCGCCGATCCGCTGGCGTATCTGACAGCCTGCCGGATGTTGCTGAAACCCGGCGGCCTGCACCTGTGTTCCACGATCAACCGCAACCCGAAAAGCTATGCCATGGCGATCGTGGGCGCCGAATACGTCATGCGATGGTTGCCGAAAGGCACCCATGACTGGGCCAAGTTCATCACCCCGGACGAATTATTCGACCTGTTGACGCGGGCCGGCCTGACCCCGGTGGACCGCAAGGGTTATGTCTTCAACCCGATCCTGTGGAGCTGGAGCATCTCGGAAAAAGACCTGTCGGTGAACTATGTCACCGCCAGTGTGAAGCCCTAGTCCTCCGCCGACAGCTTCAGTCGCAATTCCCGCAGGACCGGCAGGGCTGAGCGGACTTTTTCTGCGCCGATCTTGTCCACCACCTCGGCAATGACCGGGGTGATCGCCGCAAGCGCTGCATCCCGGGCCGCCAAGCCCGCCGGGCTGATCGACACCAGCTTGCGCCGGGCGTCTTCCCAATCCGGGCGGACGTGGACCCAACCCGCCCATTCCAGTTTGGTCAGGGTATTGGTCATCGCGCCGCGGGTCAGGTGAAAGCTCCGGGCCAGCTGCGCAGGGGTCTTTTCCCCGCCCGCATGGGCCAATTGATTCAAGACCGAGAAATGCGACAGCTCCATCCCTTTGGGAAGAACCTTGGCCACTGCCATGCGGGCAAGCTGATCCACCGTCAGAATTTCACTGAACAGGGATACGGCAAGGTTTTCGTTCTGGGCATTCATTGGCGATCAGGGGCCTTCAAATGGGCGGTCGTTGAACAGCGAGGGAACCCGCCCCCGTGCTTTTGCCACCTCTTCAAGGTCAATATCAACCGTGACGACCCCCGGCTCTGTTCCGCCGTCGGCCAGAAGCTCGCCCCAAGGGGCAACGGCAAGACTATGGCCATAGGTCCGCCGGGTGGGTCCGACTGTCTTTGGATGGGTGCCGGTTTGCGCCGCCGCCAACACGAAACAGCCGGTCTCAATCGCGCGTGCCCGCAAGAGCGGTTCCCAATGCGCCGCGCCGGTGACGGGCGAGAATGCCGCCGGTGCGGTCAGGATCATTGCCCCCGCCTTGGCCAACGCCCGGTGCAGATGCGGAAACCGCAGGTCATAGCAGACGGTCAGTCCGACCTTGCCAAACTCTGTATCAGTCACCACGGCCCGATCCCCCGGCCGATATCCGGCGGATTCACGGAACGTTTCTTCCGGCGTCACATCCACGTCGAACATATGGATCTTGTCATAGCGGGCGCGAACGGACCCATCGGGGGCAATCAGGAAGGATCGGTTTGCAAAACGCCCATCGGCGTCCCCGGTCTTCAACCCGAGCGATCCAATGGACAGCCAGACGCCCAGCGCCGCAGCCTCCGCTCGCAGACCGGCAAGGGTGATATCCGCCTCTTCCGTCTGCAAGACCCCGGCCTGCCAGTCCCGGTCAAGTGACACGCAATTGGTCACTTCCGGCGTCAGGATAAAGGTCGCACCCCGCGCCGCAGCCTCCCGAACCATACCGATGGTCCGGGGCAGGTTCGCGGCGGGATCATCCCCCGAACACAACTGAAGAAGCGCGGCCCTCACGTGGCCAGCAGCGGATCAAGCTTGCCCATCTGGTCAAGCGCATAAAGGTCGTCGCAGCCACCGACATGCTGATCGCCGATAAAGATCTGCGGCACTGTCCGCCCACCATTCGACCGCTGAATCATCGCCGCGCGCAGGTCCATGTCTCCCGCGACATTGATCTCTTTGAACTCCACGCCCTTGGACGCCAGCAGCCGCTTGGCCGCATGGCAAAAGCCACAGGTCGGGGTGGTGTAGATTTCGACAGGTTTCATCGGAGCCTCGTAGAAAGGGTTTCCGACTATCTAGGTATCTTTCACCACGCGCGCCAGCACCAAGACACAAACCTGTGTTGCGCCCGCGGCATGTGCCGCCTCGGTCGCGGCGGCTAGTGTCGCGCCGGATGTCATCACGTCATCGACGATCAGGACGGATCGCCCGGCCAGAACACCCGCCTGTCGCGGGTGAGGGCGGATCGCGTCCTGCAAGGTTGCAAACCGTTCATCCCGGCCCTGACCTTCAAGTGAGACTGTCCGACGCACCCTGACGAGTGCATCGGGTGCATAAACGGCCCCCGGCAGCCGCCCTGCCATTGCCTGTGCCAAGAGGGCGGATTGATTGAACCGGCGTTTGAGCATCCGGGTCCAATGCAGCGGCACAGGAACAATCGCCGGTGCATCGCCAACAGGAAGCGCCGCCGCGACCCGCGCGAGCATCGGCCCGGCCGCGCGGGCCATCTCCGCCCGGTCGCCGTGTTTCAGGGACAGGATCATCTTGCGCACCGACCCGGAATAGCGGGCAACCGCCCGGCCCCTATGCCAGGGCCGGGCAATCCGGTGGCAGTCTTCGCAGACAAGATCAGCAGCATCCGAGGGTCCGGGCACCGGCGCCCCGCACCCCATGCAGACCGCCCCATCAAGGAAATCCGCATCCGACCAGCAAGTCCCACACAGGCCGAAATCCGCCTCGGTCGGATGGCCGCACAGGACACAGGCGGGTGGATAGATCGTGCGAACCACGCTTTCCAACAGCATGGAATACCCCTAAGTCATGGGGTCATGACGACCCCGCCCCTGTTGACAGACCGCACCGCCCTGTCCCGCAACCGCGCCCGCGCGGGCCGCGATCCGGTGACGTTCCTGCACGACGCCATCATCGATGAGGTCAAGGAAAGGCTGGAACTGGTTAACAAGTCGTTTACCAAGGTGGCCATCATCACCGGGATGCCCGGCCCCTGGCAGGCCGCATTCCCGGATGCGCGGATCGTTGCGGATGACGATATTCTGGCACTTGACCCCGGAATGCATGATCTGGTGATCCACGCGCTGGCCCTTCACTGGGCCAATGACCCGGTCGGCCAATTGGTGCAGTGCCGCCACGCGCTGCGGCCCGACGGGCTGATGATCGCCGCGCTGTTCGGTGGGCAGACCCTGCATGAATTGCGGGCCGCCTTGGCCGAGGCGGAGTCGCGTGCCACGGGTGGCCTGTCACCTCGCATCGCACCGATGGGGGAAATCCGCGATCTTGGCGGGTTGCTGCAGCGGGCGGGATTTGCGCTGCCGGTCGCGGACGCCCTGCCATACGATGTGTCCTATGCCTCGGCGCTTCACCTCATGCAGGACTTGCGCGGCATGGGGGAAACCAATGCCTTGGCCGGGCGGCTCCGGTCACCGACACGGCGCGCGGTCCTGTTCGGCGCAGTCGAAACCTATGCCCGGCACTTCGGAACCGACGACGGGCGCGTTCCGGCAACCTTCGAAGTGGTCGTCCTGACCGGCTGGGCTCCGGACCCGAGCCAGCAGAAACCGCTGCGCCCCGGATCGGCGGCGCAGCGGCTTGCCGATGCCTTGGGTGCCACCGAAACACCACTTTCCGACAGCAACGATTGACCCATTCAGATATCCGGCTATGTCAGGCCGGACCGATGACAGACGGACGGACCCAATGAAGGACATGGATACACCCAAGATCACCGGCGGCACGGCGGTTTGCCCTGCCCACGCCCCGGCGGACCACCCCAAGGTGAAACCCGCAAAGATCGGGGTACTGATCGCCAACCTTGGAACCCCAGACGCGACCGACTACTGGTCCATGCGCCGCTACCTGAGCGAGTTTCTCTCCGACAAGCGCGTTGTCGACTATTCCGCATGGCTCTGGCAGCCGCTGCTGCAATTGATCATCCTGTCCCGGCGCCCCTTCAAATCGGGCGAGGCCTATGCCTCGATCTGGAACACGGAAGCGGATGAAAGCCCACTTTTGACCATCACAAAGGCCCAGACTGCGGCCCTGCGCGACCGGATGGAAGTGGCCTATGGCGGTGAGGTCCTTGTCGATTTCTGTATGCGCTATGGCAATCCGTCGACCGAAAGCAAACTTCGGGAAATGGTCGATGCAGGCTGTGATCGGATCGTGTTCATGCCGCTGTACCCGCATTACGCCGGGGCCACTTGGGCCACCGCGAACGACCAGTTCTTCCGCGCCCTGATGAAAGAGAAATGGCAGCCCTCGGTCCGGGTCGTGCCGCCCTATTTCGAAGATCCGGCCTATATCGACGCGCTCGCTGCCTCGGTGGAAAAGGCCTACGCCGATTTGGATCAGCGGCCGGACCGTCTGGTGGTGTCCTACCACGGGATGCCGCACCGCTACCTGACCAGCGGCGATCCCTATCACTGCCAATGCCAAAAGACGACGCGGCTGCTGCGCGAACGGCTGGGCTGGGACAAGGACCACTTCGTCACGACCTTCCAGTCGGTCTTTGGCCCGGAAGAATGGCTGAAACCCTATACGGTGGAAGAGGTCGCCCGACTGGCCAAGGAAGATGGCCACAAGCGAATCGCGGTCATCGCGCCCGCCTTTTCCGCCGATTGCGTCGAAACGCTTGAAGAGATTCAGGAAGAGATCAAGGAAAGCTTCGAAGAGGCCGGTGGCGAGACCTTTACCTACATCCCCTGCCTGAACGACGATCAGGCCCACATGGATGCACTGGCCGAAATCCTGAAACGGAACCTTGCTGGCTGGATCTGATCCGCCCAAAGGAAAAGGGCAGAGGAAAACCTCTGCCCTTCCAAACTCAAACCGAAGCTTGAATTATTCGGCGGTCGACGACGACGACATGGCGGCGGCGATCAGCGCGATCAGGATCAGCGGGATGATCAGGCCGGCCGAGGAAGAGGAGCCAGCGGCTTCTTCAACGATGACCGGTTCCATTTCCATGACGGGAGCAGCCATGCCACCAGCAAGGGCAGCGGAAGCCGAACCGACAAAGCCAGCAATGGCGAGAGCGATTTTCTTCATGTGTTTTCTCCAGTTTTTGCCCGCCGCCATATGTTGAGGGCGACGGCAGGCACCCAAGACTTACCTCGTATCGTCGGATTAATCAGGAAAATCGGTTGATGCAAAGGGTTATCGGGTGTTTTCCGCCTTGGTTCAGGCAAATGTCGTCAAATTAGCAACACTTGCGTTCCAACCTTCGTCAGGCTGAACAATTCGGCGATATGTTCGTTGTAAAGGCCAATGCAGCCATTCGACGAACGGCGGCCGATCTTGCGCGTATCGTGGGTTCCGTGGATCCGGTAATACTGCCACGACAGGTAGAGGGCATGGGTGCCCAGCGGGTTTTCCGGACCCGGCCCGATGTAGGACGGCCATTCCGGATTGCGTTCCAGCATCGACGGGGTCGGGCGCCATTCCGGACCGACAACCTTTCGGATTACCTCGGTCCGGCCTCGCCGGGTCAGGTCCTCGGTCAGCGGCACACTGGTCGGATACAGCTTGTAGATGCTCTGGTCTTCCGACCAGTAATGCAGGGCCCGCGACTGCGTATCGACAAGGCAGGCGCCGTTCCGCAGGTCCGAGAAATAGGGCTGCCAGTCCAGCGACCGGAAGCTCGAGATATTCCGGCGGATCGTCTGCGATACCTCGGATTCGATCTCGGTCGAATTCTCGGTCTGGGCGAAGGCGCGGGAACCGACGGCGGCGGCGGCGGCCGCAACGAAAGTTCTCCGGCTCAGCTTGGAAATTGTGTTGTCAGTCATCTTGATCACTCCGATCACGGGACGGTCTGTTTGCCCGTTGCATATGGGGTTGGGCGGGGCATCGCAATTCAAACATGTGTCATATCGGCAAAGGCTGGCCGATGCGGGTTTGAAGTGCAACGCAGGGCCGGATAAGAGGAACCGACACGTTCAGGGGTATTCTAGATGAATCGTCGTTTTCTTCTTGCGGGCCTTTCGCTGGCGGCTGTTGCGGCCTGCACTACCAATTCCGCGCGGATCGGGCCCGACGGCCTTCCCTTGCCGCAGATCTACCGGATCTCTGAGGGCGATGCCGATGGTGTCATGTTCCGCATGCTGGACGGCGTGAATTCGCTTCGGTCCGCGGCAGGTATTGCGCCTTTGCAGTTCAACGACCGGCTGAACGCCGCTGCCGCGACCCATTCCCGCGATATGGCAATCCAGAACCGGCCTTGGCACTTCGGGTCTGACGGGTCCTCGCCGCTCGAACGGGCGCGCCGGGTTGGCTACACCGGCCAGATTCTGGGCGAAAACATCTCTGAAACCTACGAGACAGAGCTGGAAACCCTTGCCGCCTGGATGGGTCAGCCAGACACCCGCGCCGTGATCCTGGACCGGAACGCCACGCTGATGGGCTTCGCCTGGCATCAGGAACCCGGTGGCAAGCTGTGGTGGACGTTGGTGACCGGGCGCCTGTAACTACGGAAAGATGTGGATCGGGGTGCCATCCCGAACCATCGCATAGATGTCTTCCATCTCGCGATTGGTGACGGCGATGCATCCGGCGGTCCAGTCGTCCTGTCCGAGGTTCAGATCGGGCGTCCCGTGAATGAAGATATCTCCGCCGGGCGAAACACCCCGCGCCTGCGCCTGTGCCCTGTCCTGCGCGTTGGGATAGGAAATCCCGATCGACAGATGGAAGGCACTGTTGGGGTTGCGGCGGTTGATCCAATAGGCCCCTTCCGGCGTCCGGCCGTCTCCCTCTTCAGTCTTGTGGCCGTCCGGCGCAAACCCCATTTCAATGTCAAAGGCCCGCAGGACCTGATCGTGATGCATCAGGTACATCCGGCGGTCCCCTTTCATGACGACAACGCGGGTCACTTCCGGGCCGTCATAGGTTCGGAACTTATTGGCGCAGCCGGAGAGGCCCACCACTACCACGAGGGAAAGAAGGATTGAAAGAAACCGCATTGCCTGCCTATCCCGGGTTATCCCGGTCATGTTGATTGCCGGGCTTTTACCTGAAATGCGCGGATTGCGATAGCGGGGAAATCATGATCTGCCGCTCACAGGCGCGTGAACGCGGCGACCACCTCGACGTGGGAGGACCAGCGGAACTGATCCACCACCCGAACCCAATTCAGCCCATATCCGCCCGACACAAGGGGCTGCGCGTCCCGTGCAAAGGTGACGGGGTTGCAGGACACCATCGCGACGACCGGAACGCCCGATCCGATGATTTCGGCCACTTGCGCCTCGGCCCCGGCGCGCGGCGGGTCGATCACCACCGCGTCGAATTTCGCCAGCTCGTCCGACAAAAGCGGACGGCGGAACAGATCGCGGGTTTCGGTCGTGACCTGCTTCAACCCACTTGATGCCCGCCATCCGGCATCAAGCGCCTGCATCATCGCTGCTTCGCCTTCGACGGCGTGCACCTGCGCACCTTCCGCCAAGGGCAGCGCAAAGGTGCCGCAACCAGCAAAGAGGTCCACGACCTTGCCTGCGGTCCCGACGATTCTGCGCACTGCCGATACCAGCGCCGCCTCGCCCGCGCGGGTTGCCTGAAGGAAGGAACCCGGCGGCGGAACCACCCGGGCCTTGCCAAACTGCTGCTGCGGCGGGGTCATGGTGACGATGGGTTCGTCGCCCCAGACAAGCCGCGCAAACCCGACCTGGCGCGCGAAATCCGCAAGGGAAATCCGCAGTTCCGGCGTCAGGTCTTTGGTTGAAAAATCAAGATGCACATCCAGCCCGCCAAGGCTTTCGGTAACGGTCAGGGCAACCTCGCCCTTGCGCGATCCGACCAGCGCGGTCAGCCGTTCCAACGCCGGGATGGCCACCATCAGCGCAGGCGTCAAAAGCTGGCAATCCGGAACCTCGATCAAAAGATCAGAAGCGCGGGCGTGGAACCCGACCATGGCGCCTTTCTTGGTCCGGCGACCGGACAGCTTGGCTCGCCTGCGGGACCGGGGCGGCGAGGTATCGACGCCTTCGATCTGCGCCTCGATCCCATGCGCGGACAGCGCCCGGGCGACAATGCCGGCCTTCCAGCCTTCGACGAAACCGTCCGACGCGTGCTGCATCGCGCAACCGCCACAGGCCTTGTAGTGCCGACAGGGGGGCGAAACGCGATCCGGCGAGGGGGACAGAATACGCGGCACGCCATCGGCGCCGACTTCAACCGTTTCCCCCGGCAGGACACGCGGCAGGAACTGCCCGTCGTCCGTCCGTCCAAGCCCCGTGTGAGTTAGCCCGATTACCTGTGTCATGCATCGCCGTCCGTTCCGATGAACCCACCCGACTGCCGGTTCCAATAGCGGGCATAGGTCCCGCCCAGCGCCAGCAAGTCGTCATGGCTTCCTTGTTCGACGATCCGCCCGTTTTCAAGGACGATAATCCGGTCCATGTCGGAAATCGTGGACAGGCGGTGCGCGATGGCCAGCACGGTCTTGCCCTCCATCGCGCGTTGAAGCGCAGACTGGATCGCCGCTTCGACCTCGGAATCGAGCGCCGATGTCGCCTCGTCCAGAACAAGGATCGGTGCGTCTTTCAGCATGGCGCGGGCCAAGGCGATCCGCTGTCGCTGACCGCCAGACAGTTTCACTCCCCGCTCGCCAACAAAGGCGTCGTAGCCGGTTTGCCCCTTGTTGTCGCGCAGACCGGTGATGAACTCATGCGCCTCGGCCTTGCGGGCGGCGGCGATCATCTCCTCCTCGGACGCATCGGGCCGACCGTAGAGAATGTTCTCGCGGGCGGTCCGGTTGAACATCGCGGTTTCCTGCGTGACCATGCCGATGGCGGCGCGCAGGCTGGATTGGGTCACACCGCGCAAGTCTTGCCCATCAATCAGGACCCGCCCCTCTTCCGCATCGTAAAGACGCAGAAGCAGCGACACCAAGGTCGACTTCCCTGCGCCCGAGGCGCCAACGATCCCCAGTTTCTCGCCCGGCGCGATCCGAAGGGAAATGTCGCTGATCCCACCGGTGTCGCGCCCATAGCCAAAGCTGACGTTGTCGAACCTGATCTCTCCCCGTGTCACCGCCAGAGGCCTGGCATCCGGCGCATCGGTGAGCGCATAGGGCGGGGTCAGGGTGCGCATCCCGTCCTCTGCCTCGCCCAGATGGCTGTAGATTCCCATCAGCGTGAAGCTGACCCAGCCGGTCATCTGGCTGAGCCGGATAGATACCGCGCCGATCGCGGCAATATCGCCCGGCGTCACGCTGCCGGAGAAGCTCCAGACAAGGCCGAACCCGACCATCGTCACCGGCAGGATGCCCGCCAGCGTGATCAGGCCAAAGCGGAACAGGGTCGAAACCTCGCCAAAGTCCAGTGCCCGTTCCCACAGGGTTTCCATCGCGCTATGGGCGGCGTCCTCTTCATGCCGGTCCCCGGCGAACAGCTTGACCGTCTTGATATTGGTGATCGTGTCCACGACCTGCCCGGTGACCTGCGCCCGCGCCCCGGCCCGCGCCTTGGAACGCAGCCGGATACGCGGCAGGAAAAACCGAAGAAACCCCAAGTAGACCGCGAACCACAGACCCAGAACGACAAGCAACCGGGCATCAACAAACGCCACCAGAACCGCGGCCCCGATGACCGAGGCCAACGCAAAGAGAATTGCGTTGACCGTTTCGATCACCACCTCGGTCAGCGATGTCGCGGTCTGCATTTGCTTTTGCGCAAGCCGTCCGGCGAAATCATTGTCGAAGAAGGTGACAGACTGACCAAGCGTCCAGGAATGCAGGCGCGACAGGACCAGCCGAAAGATATTCGGCCCAAGCACGACCGACTGAAACGTTGCCGACAGCCCAAAGACGATGGGCCGGACCAATACCAGAAGAACAAGCGCCGAGATCAGAAGTGGCCCATATCCACCAAGCCCATCACCGGCAGAGGCGATATCGACCACCTTCCCTAGAAAGAACATGGCCAACACTTCGGTCGCCCCAGCAATGCCAGATACCAGCGCGGCAATCAGGATAACCCGCCAGCTGCCCCGAAGACACCAGTTGATAAAGGCGCGTAGGGTGCGGGGCGGCGCACCGATGGCGGGCTGGGGCGAAGGGATCAGCCCCCCGGCCCAGCGCAACCACGTCTTATAGGCTTCTCGCATTATTCCGCGGCCTCCGCCTCGTCGCCCAGGAACCCGCCCGACTGTCGCTGCCACAGACCCGCGTAGATTCCGCCGTGATCCAGAAGCGCGTCATGGCTGCCCTGTTCAACGATCCGGCCACGATCCATGACAACGATCCGGTCCATCTGGGCGATGGTGGACAGGCGGTGTGCAATTGCGATCACCGTCTTGCCCTGCATCATGCCGTATAGGGTCGATTGAATGGCCGCCTCCACTTCCGAATCCAGGGCCGAGGTTGCCTCGTCCAGCACAAGGATCGGCGCGTTCTTCAGCATCACCCGTGCAATCGCGATCCGTTGCCGCTGTCCGCCGGACAGCTTCACGCCCCTTTCGCCCACATAGGCCGAATAACCAGACCGGCCACCGGGATCCTCCAGCGACAGGATAAAGTCATGCGCCTCGGCCTTGCGGGCGGCCGCGAACATCTCTTCGTCGCTGGCAAGGGGGTTGCCATATAGAATGTTGTCCCGGATCGACCGATGAAGAAGCGAGCTGTCCTGTGTCACCACGCCAATGGCCTTGCGCAGGCTGTCCTGCGTGACCTGCGAAATATCCTGCCCGTCGATGCGGATCACCCCTCCCTCCGGATCACGGAACCGCAGCAACAGGTTGACCAGCGACGATTTCCCGGCCCCCGACCGGCCAACCAGACCAACCTTTTCGCCCGGCGCGATGTCCAGCGTGATCCCGTCGATCCCGCCAACACCCTTGCCATAGTGGTGCACAAGATTGTCAAAGCGGATCGCGCCATCCGTGACCGTCAGACGCGTGTCGGACTTATCCGTCACCGCATGGTCAACGGACACGGATTGAAGCGCCTCGCGCACTGTGCCTGCGTGTTCGAACAGGCGCACGGTGACCCACAGAATCCAGCCCGACATGCCGTTCAGCCGCACGGCCAGCGCGGTCACCGCCGCGACCTCGCCCACGGTGCTTTGCCCATTGGTCCAAAGCCAAACCGCCGCGCCGATCACCCCGACAAATAGGATCGCGTTGATTACGTTCAGGGCGAACGACAGTTCCGTCATCAGCCGCAGGAACCGGTGAAACCGCAGGCGCAGCCGCTTGAGCGCGTTGAGGACAAAGGCCTCTTCCTGTTCGCCATTGCTGAACAGCTTGACCGTTTCGATATTAGTATAGGCGTCCACGATCCGGCCATTGGCCAGCGACCGCGCATCGGACCATTTTTCCGATGCCTTCGACACGCGAACGGCCGTCCAATAAGTATAGCTGGCATAGGCCGTCAGCCAGATCACCAAGGGAACGGCGACGCGCCAGTCTATCCCTGACACAAGGATCACGGCGGTGACCGCATAGGACAGGGCATACCAGACCCCTTCGAACATCATGTACAAGCTGTCTTCGGTGGATTCCGACAGCTTCATCACCCGGTTCGACAAGCGTCCGGCAAAGTCGTTCTGGAAAAACCCGATCGACTGGCCCAGCATGTGTTTATGTGCCCGCCAACGGACCCGCTCCTGCATGTTTCCGGCAAGAGCCAGTTCAAGAAACGCGTGCTGGGCAAGGATCGCAGCGGGCCGCAGGAAGGTCAGCGCGAATGCGACGATCAGGATTTCCACCCTGTGGGTCGCCCAGAAATCGGCGGCGCCTGTCGCGTTCATCACGTCAACCAGCCGCCCGGCGTACCAGATCATCCCCGCCTCGAAGAGCGCGACAATCAGGCCTGTTAGCAACAGCCAGGGGACGATGCGCCGAAACGGGCGCATGGCTTCACGGTAGAAGGCCCACAACGTCGCGGGTGGCGTGCCGGAATCGCGTGCGGAAAAAGGATCGACTAGATTTTCAAAGAAGCGGAACATCGGAGGGGCCTTTCAAGCCACTGGAAATCACTATGGGTGAGGCGGTGTGTCTGCTGACCAGACCGCCCAAACGGGACCAGACTGATCAAATCAGACGTGGATCAATCCCGTTTCGCATAGTGCAATCCTCCGTTGTGCTACTTGTCCTTACCCCGGCAATTGCCGTCTGTCATCCGTTTTTATCGGAAGGTCAGCAATTCATCGCGGGTCATCCGGAACCCCGATGCGACCCAGCGGTCTTCCAGATCACGCAGCGCTGCGCCGAGTGCTGGCCCGGAGACACCCGGCATCAGGTCAGCGGCGGCGATAGGAAATCTCGCCTCTGACCCCATCCGAGCTTGTTCAAGTTCATCCTGCGTTGCAGTCCGGTTTTCCATCACGGCCCGCAAAAGCAGCGCGTCGGTCGCGGCCTCAACCCCGTGCCGATAGCCCAGTTCCGCAGGTCTTCCTCCGCTCTCAAGCGCGTTGCGCACCCGGTCGACCTCGCGAACTTCCGCCTTCGACAGCCGCAGACGGTCATCCGCATCCTCGCCCCCCAGCGCAACAAAGCGACGGATCAGGCCGGGGCAAAACCCGGCCTCCTCTTCCACATGGACCAGCACCGGGATCTGCGCAGCAGAGGCCCCGGGCAAAAGCCGCATCAACACCCCGCATCGGGCCATGGATGCAAGGGCCGGGCCCGGATCGGGTGCCTGCAGCAGCTTGCGGATTTCATGCCCGATCCGTTCGCGTGACAGGGTCTCGACCCCTTCCGCCAGCTCGGCACACGCGGCCAGACCATCAGGGTCCAGCCCCTCGGAAGGATCGCCATACCAGGCGTAGAACCGAAAAAACCGCAGAATCCGCAGATAATCCTCGCGGATGCGGTCGAACGGATCTCCGATGAACCGGATGCGGCGGGCCAGAAGGTCGGGCAACCCTCCAAGCGGATCGACCACCCGGCCATCCGGTCCGGCGTAAAGCGCGTTGATCGTCAGATCGCGCCGCGCGGCATCTTCTTCGATAGTGTCGGCAAAGGCGACGACAGCCCGCCTCCCGTCGGTCGCCACGTCCCGCCGATAGGTGGTGATTTCATAGGGGATGTGATCGACCACGACCGTCACGGTTCCGTGGTCAATGCCTGTGGGAACGGCCGTCAGCCCCTTGTCCTGCGCCAGCGAAAGCACCTGTTCCGGACGCGCGTTGGTGGAAATATCCAGATCGGCCACGGGTTCATCCAAAATCGCGTTGCGGACGCAGCCGCCAACGAACCACGCATCATATCCCGTGTCCGTCAGCATCGCACAAACCCGGCGCGCGCCGTCAGAGGTCAACCAATCCGCTTCGATCCGGAGGGCTTCTGTCATCGCGTCAACCTGTCCGCCAGACCCCGCAGGATGCGCGCGGTCGCGCCCCAGATATAATAGGGGCCAAATGGCGCGGTGAAATAGTACCGCTTCCGACCCTGCCAACGCCGACCTTCAACGCGAAAATTCATCGGGTCGGCAAGATGCGCGAACGGGACCCGAAACACCTCTTCAACCTCGCCAGCCTCTGGCCGGAAAGATGGCGCGCCGTGGACCAGTCCGACGATCGGCGTGACCGTAAAACTGGTCACCGTCTCATGGGTTGGCAGCGCACCCAAGACTTCGACCATGTCTCGCGACAGGCCAATCTCCTCTTCCGCCTCGCGCAGGGCGGTGTCCGCAAGGGTGGCATCGGTCGGGTCCTGCTTTCCTCCGGGAAAGGCGATCTGCCCGGGATGGTGTTTCAACCGGGCAGAGCGCTTGGTCAGAACGATGTCGTTCCCTTCAGCCATCACAGGGACAAGAACCGCCGCGGGGCGCAGCACCCGATTGGGCGGAAGGGCGACGTCGGGATTCAGATCGAAATCCGACGACGCGCCGTCGTTCCGGGTCAATGCGGCCAGAAGCCTGTCCCTGATCTCAGTTTCCGTCATCCGGGCCTTTCGTCGCCTCGAACCCAAGGGTGGTCGGGTCGAATTCGTAATGCGCGCCGCAAAACTGGCAATCGGCGGTCACGATACCATCGTCGGTGGTCATATGGGCAATGTCCTTGGCCGAATAGATCGACAGGCTTTCCCGAACGCGGTCCGCCGAACAGGAACATCCGAACTTGACCGGTTGGGCATCAAAGACCCTCGGCGCTTCCTCATGGAACAGCCGGACAAGCAGATCCGTCGGCTGCACCGTCGGTCCGATCAGCTCAAGATCCTCGACTGTATCCAAAAGCACGTTCGCCCGGGTCCAGCTTTCAGTCTCATCCGTGTTCAGCATATCTTCGGCCTGCAACAGCCCGTCTTCGCCGCTGCCCCCGTCCGAGGCGACAAAGGGCGATGCTTTGGGCATGTGCTGCAACATCACGCCACCGGCGCGCCAATGTTCCGCCTCGCCCGGCATCTGCGACCGCCCATAGGACAAGGAAAACCGGGTCGGAAGCTGTTCCGATTGCGCGAAATAGGTTTCCGCGCAGGCCAGAAGCGACCCGCCCGAAATCGGCGTGATCCCCTGATAGGGGGTCATGCCCTTGCCCTGGTCGATCAGGATCGCGAAATACCCCTTGCCGACCTGAGTGAACGGGTCCGCCCCCGGCTCCAGCCGATCCGCGTCAAAGCTGGCGTAGGCCCGGACGCGGGCGGCCGCGCCGTCTTCGGTGGGGCCGTAGTAATCGGTTGCGATCAAACGGATGGGCCCGTCACCGCGCACCTGCAGCGACAGCTTCCAACGCAGTTTTACCGTCTGCCCAATTAGCGCGGTCAGCAAAGCCATCTCAGCCACAAGCGCTTCGACTTCAGGCGGATAGTCATGTTGCGCAAGGATCTGATCCAGAACCCCATCAAGCCGGGCCACCCGGCCCCGAATGTCGGACCGGTCCAGTTGAAACGGCAGGACGGTGTCGTCCCAGGCGATCTGGCTGCCAAGGGTCATCGGCTCTTCCTTGTTGTGCGGGAGTGGAATACCGCGCCGATATAGGTCCGACAAGTCGCGGGTCCAAGGTCCATTTTCGAAAGAAAAGGGCAGAAGGTTGCCAAAGGTCAGGTATATTTGGCGAAATCCCGCGAATTGTGGCGACACCCGAGCATTAACCTAGATTCGCCGCAATTTGTCCTTTTTCTGGTGCCAAAGACCAAAGCAGCCACCTGCCAACCGAGACATTCGAGGATGCCATGACCGCTCGCAAAATGCTTTCCGCCGCCCTGTGCGCCACTCTTTCGCTGACCGCCCTAAGTACGGTCACCCTGTTCACGACCGCCGACACGGCCTTTGCTGCCGGCCGGGGAAACGGAAACGGGAATGGAAACTCCAACCGCGGCCGCGACCGGGATCGCACCAACCGTGGGTCCGAACAGCGTGGCAACAGCCAGAACACGGGCCGCCCCGAGAACCCCGGCGCAAACGGCAACGGCGCGATTGCCCGCGAACTGCGCAACCTGAACGCTATGTGCGCCAATGAAAATGCAATGGCGAACGCCAGCGCGAACAGCAACGTCGGCCGCATCAGCACCTTCTATGTCGCCAAAGCCGAAGCAGATACCGCCCGCGACGCCCTGTCGCCGGAACTGTCGGCGCTGAGCGATGAAGAACTTGCCGATCAGGTTGCCGTGATCGACGCCACGATCACGCAGAACACTGGTGCGATCACCGATCTTCAGGGCCAGCTGGCCGGGCTGGACCCGACCACCCAGCAGACCGAGATCGACGCGATCAACGGTCAGATTTCCACCCTGCAGCAGGCCAACCTGTCGCTTGAGGCCGACAAGACCGCAATCGACCAGTATCTGGTTCTTGCGGATGCAAAGAGCGTTGCGCTGAACGACGCCACTGGCGGCCGCGAGCTTTCGCCCGAAGCACTCGCAGTTTTTGAAGCCGGGTGCCAGAAGTAAGAACCGGCCCCTCCCGGGCTCATGAAGGGCAGGCGCACTCGTTGCGCCTGCCCTTTTGATTTGCGTGCGACTTGCCAACTTTTTCGCCGGATGCCATTCCGGTGGCCGGGAAATTCTGACGGAACCAATCATGATCCGAAGATACGGAGAGCCGGTTGTCGCAGGGCAAGATTATCGTATCCGGCCCGGTGTATACGTGATGCTGCCGCGCGGGGGCGACATTCTCTGCACCTTTCAGGCGGGACAGTTCAACGAATTCCAGCTTCCCGGTGGCGGGATCGACCCCGGCGAACACCCGATCCCGGCGCTTCATCGAGAGGTTCTGGAAGAAACCGGTTGGCGAATTGCCGAACCGTTGCGCGTCGGGGCCTACCGCCGGTTCTGTTACATGCCGGAATATGACAGATGGGCGGAAAAGCTGTGCCACATCTATCTGGCGCGCCCGGTCCTTCGCCTTGGTGATCCTGTCGAAAAGGATCACACGGCCGTCTGGCTACCGATCGCAGAGGCGGCGCACCTGATCGCCAGCCCGGGTGACCGCGCCTTTGTCAATGCCTTGACCCAATAGGAATGCGCGCCCGATTGGGCGCGCATCAATCCTGACCACCAAACCGATCAGTCGATCAGAGGTCGACCTTCGACGACATGTCCATAAAGGGTGGTCAAAAGGCTTGCACCGACCATCAGCGTAACCCAGGTCACCCCAAGGTTGAGGATCGCACCGATGATCGGAATCCCGGCCGAAACCAACGAAACCACAAGCGTCGCCACCACGTTGAGCGCCACGATGATAAGTGTTGTCTTGAAAATCGTTCCGGACAGGGCCGCGGTCGCTCTCCAACCTTCGCCGATCTTCATCGGCTTCCCGATCGCAGTCCCCGGAAGGACAATCGCGGTCCGGAACCAGATCCACGACAGAATTGCGCCAATGATTAGGCCCACGATGGCTCCGACCACCATCGCACCACCCATTCCGCCGCCGCCCATCGACACGCCCGCGCCCAAAAGCCCGATAACGAAAACCAGCGGGATGGAAACCAGACCAATAAGCAGGCCGATCAGGATCGACTTGCCAATGTAGCTCCAGATCGGGCGGCCCGAGATGGCAGGAACCGACGCGGGATATTCTTCCAGCAGAACATAGCGGTGCCAAGTCACGGCAATCCAGCCGAAGACGAATACATACACGACAATGATCAGGAGAAGGCCGAGATAAGCGCTGGCCGGGGGGGTCATCATCATCATCTGTGCCGGATCACCGCTACCCGACACCATGGACAAGGGCATCTTGAAGACGACTACCGCGATCAGGATCGCGGCAACCGCCACCAGGATCGGGACCAGTGACGCCTTGATCGCGTCCGACAGGTTCCCGAAAACCATTGAAAATGCGTGCTTAACAATTTGCCAACTCATGGTCAAAATCTCCACTAACCCAAAATTTCCCGAACAGTTGCATTGGCCCCTTTGCAGGTCAATCCGCTTTGCTTGCAGGCAGGTGAAAAAACCCGTATTTCGCCCCGGACTGTAAGACGAAGGAACGCGGAAATGTCTGCCCCCAAGAAAGTCGTGCTTGCCTATTCAGGCGGCCTTGATACCTCGATCATCCTCAAGTGGCTGCAAACCGAATACGGCTGTGAGGTTGTCACCTTTACCGCCGACCTTGGTCAGGGCGAGGAACTGGAGCCCGCACGCAAAAAGGCCGAGCTTCTGGGGATCAAGCCAGAGAACATCTACATCGAAGATGTGCGCGAGGAATTCGTGCGCGATTTCGTCTTCCCGATGTTCCGCGCCAATGCAGTCTATGAGGGGCTCTATCTACTCGGCACCTCTATCGCCCGTCCGCTGATTTCCAAGCGTCTGGTCGAAATCGCCCATGAAACCGGGGCAGATGCGGTCGCCCACGGCGCCACTGGCAAGGGCAACGATCAGGTTCGTTTCGAACTGTCTGCCTATGCGCTCGACCCGAATATCAAGGTCATCGCGCCCTGGCGGGAATGGGATTTGTCCTCGCGCACGAAGCTTCTGGCCTTTGCCGAGGAAAACCAGATTCCGATTGCCAAGGACAAACGCGGCGAGGCCCCGTTCAGCGTGGACGCCAACCTTCTGCACACCTCCTCCGAGGGGAAGGTTCTGGAAGATCCCGCCGAAATGGCACCCGATTACGTCTACCAGCGCACGGTCAGCCCCGAGGACGCGCCGGATTCGCCCGAGTATGTCGAGATCGGCTTTGAAAAAGGCGATGCGGTCTCCATCAACGGCGAGGCAATGTCGCCCGCCACGATCCTGACCAAGCTGAACGAACTCGGCGGCAAGCACGGCATCGGACGGCTGGATTTCGTCGAAAACCGATTTGTCGGCATGAAATCCCGCGGTATCTATGAAACCCCGGGCGGCACGGTCCTGCTCGAGGCCCATCGCGGCATCGAACAGATCACGCTGGACAGCGGCGCGGGCCACCTCAAGGACAGCCTGATGCCCCGCTATGCCGAGCTGATCTACAACGGTTTCTGGTTCTCGCCGGAACGGGAAATGCTGCAGGCGGCCATCGACAAGAGCCAGGAACACGTGACCGGCACGGTTCGCCTGAAGCTCTACAAGGGTTCGGTGAACTGCGTTGGCCGCTGGTCCGACCACTCGCTCTACTCAGAGGCGCATGTGACCTTTGAAGACGACGCCGGTGCCTACGATCAGAAAGACGCCGCCGGCTTCATCCAGCTGAACGCGCTGCGGCTAAAGCTGCTCGCCGCGCGGAACAACCGGCTGAAGTAATGGCCTTGGAACGGCGCCCGGTTGACCGAGGGTCGCTTCGGGCGCTGTTCCGCCTCAAGGTGCTGGAGAACCAGCAACCCCTTGTTGCACCTAATGAAATCACCATCGCGCAGCAGGCCTATGAACCGGCCTCTGCCGTTTGGGGGCTTTGGGATGGGGAGACGGCTGTCGGGTTGCTTGCGATGATCGACATGTCCAGATACCCCGACCCGGAAGAAGCCGACGACCGCAAGTCTGCCTATATCTGGCGGCTGATGATCGGGGCGGATTATCAGGGCAAAGGCTATGGCCGCGCGGCGATTGCCGAGGCAGAAGTCGTCGCTCGGGAGTGGGGATTGTCCCGCCTGTCGTTGTCATTCGTGGACGTGGAGGACGGTGCCGAGGGGTTCTACCTAAGGAACGGGTTTGTTCGCACCGGGCATCTGATCGACGGCGAGGTGCAGATGGTGAAGATCCTGTCGGACACGTAACCCCTTGATCACATGGACAATGTATGACGATTGACGACATATTTTCGATGATGCAAGCGGGCGCGTCGAAAGTCACTTTCGAAGACCGGCTCAAGTTTGACTGTGGGGATGATGGCGTCATCCTGCTGTCGCAAGAGGGCGTCAGTCGCGTTGACACGGACGCGGATTGTACCATCAGGATCAGCGCCGATAATTTGGGTAAGCTATTGACTGGAAAGCTTAACCCGATGACCGGACTGGCCCTCGGCAAGCTCAGGATCAGCGGCAACCCCGCCGTTGCGATGAAGCTGGCGAGCCTGCTTAAAGGGTGATCTTTTCCGCGGCGAGGGCTTCGTAATACGGTAGGGCCGCTGCGGCGAGGCGCGCGGCCTCTCCGGACAGGGTGGGAAGCGGGCCTTCCGCCCCGGCGAAACCCGTGGATTTGTGGATCGCGCCATACCAGTGGCTGGCCCAGATGCCGTCCTCAGTGCGGCCACCGGCAGGCCAGTGCAGCGCAGCGGGATTCCAATCCAAACCTATGGTTTCACACAGTTTTTTCAGCATTCCTTCGGGGTTGTCGCGGATGTCGGAACTGTCGATCACCAGGCCAGGGAACCGTTTGAACAGCTCCAGATGTTGACGGTAGCCAATATCATCAAGGGTCGGGTTTTCCCGCTTGGCCGCATAGGAGGCGATCACGCGGGCGGGGTGCCGGATCAGGTGCACATTCACGCAGTCCCCCGCCCAATCGAGCGGGAATCCATCGATCATGTGAAGCGGCATGTGCTTCATATACCAGTGTTTTTTCCCGTTCGGCACCGGACCAGCGCAGCGTGCGGCGACCTTTGCCGGATCGCTTTCATGGGTCGCGATGATCTTGTCCCGCATGGGGTGGTCAAGGCCCGTCGCCGCCAGATAGGGCGCATAGAACGGTTCGTCCCAGATGGCGAAATCATCGCGGGCGCCGAAGGAATACATCATTGCGGTCGACAGGTTTCGCGGCCCGCTCCACATCGCGATTTTCATGCTCTGCCTCCGAAGTTGTCCCGGTTTGTACAATTACGACAGGTGGCAATGCCCGGTTTGTACATCGCCTAACGCCCTGCATCCGCCGCGACGAGCGCCTTGTAGAGGTCGCGGATGCGGCGCGTCATCGGTCCCATTTCGCCCGTGCCGATCTGGCGGCCGTCGATTTCGCCAACCGGCGTTTGCGCCCCAAAGGTGCCGGTCAGGAACGCCTCGTCCGCGCCATATGTATCGACAAGGCTGTAGTTGCGTTCGAACACCGGGATACCTTCTGCCCGACACACGTCGATCACCTTTTGCCGGGTAATCCCGTTCATGCAGTAGTCGCCGGTGCTGGTCCAAACCGCGCCCTTGCGCACGATGAAGAAGTTGCAGGCGTTGGTCGTGTTCACGAAGCCATGCACATCCAGCATCAGGGCCTCGTCTGCGCCCGCCTTTTCGGCGGCGATACAGGCAAGGATGCAGTTCAGTTTTGAATGGCTGTTGAGTTTCGGATCCTGCGTCATGGGAAGGCCCCTGATATGCGGCACCGTGGCAAGCCGGATCGGACGCGGAATCGACGGTTTGGAATGTTCCATGATGATCGTCACGGTCGGCCCCTGACGCGACAGCGAAGGGTGCTGGAAGGGACGCGTCTTGACCCCTCGTGTCACCATCAGCCGCGCATGGGCGTCGGTGGTCATGCCGTTGGCCTTTTGCGTCTCTAACAAGGCGGAAATGACCTGGTCCCGCGTCATTCCGATATCAAGGTCGATGGCCTTTGCCGCCTCGAACAGCCGGTCCATATGTTCGCCAAGAAAGGCCCAGTGTCCGTCATAGAGGCGCAGCCCTTCCCACACCCCATCGCCCAGCATGAAACCACTGTCATAGACGCTGACCATTGCCTGCGCCTTGGGCACGATCGTGCCGTTGAGATAGATCAGGATGCTGTCATTACGGGCGTCTTCCGCCGCCTGGTGCGTTGTTACATGATCGGTCATCGGGCCCTCCGTTTCGGCGCAGGCTAGGGCGGCGCCGGAAATGTTCCAAGGGGTAAAGAGCGCGTGAACTCACGCGGGGGTGAGTGGACAGTGTGGGCCGCCTTCGCCAGCGTGACCGCAAAGGAGAGCCCCATGTTTATCAAGATTGAAACGTTCAAAACGGCCGCGCTGGCGGTTGCGATTTTTGTCGGTGCCGCGCTGACGTCCCAGCCCGCGCAGGCCCGCGATATCCAGCGCATGGCCGTGGCGGGTGGCTGTTTCTGGTGTGTCGAGTCCGATTTCGAATCTGTGCGCGGCGTGCGCGAGGTGGTGTCGGGCTATACCGGCGGCACGCTGGCCAACCCAACCTATGACGATGTGAAGACCCAGCGCACCGGCCATTACGAGGCGGTCGAGATCACCTATGACGCGGATCAGATCAGCTATCGCCAATTGCTGGACCTGTTTCTGCGGTCCGTTGACCCGACCGACGCGGGTGGTCAGTTCTGTGACCGGGGTAGCAGCTATCGCACAGCGATTTTCGTCTCTACACAGGCGCAAGAGGCCGCGGCGCGGGCCGCGATCGCCGATGCGCAATCGGCCCTTGGCCAGCGGATCGTGACCCCGATCCTTGCCGCCGCGCCGTTTTACGAGGCGGAGGCCTATCACCAGAACTATTACCGTGGGACGTCCGTGGTTCTGACCCGGCGCGGGCCGAAGACACAGGCGAATGCCTATGCGTTTTATCGCGAGGCCTGTGGCCGGGATCAGCGGGTTCGCCAGCTTTGGGGGGATGCCGCACCCTTTGCGCGCCACTAAGGCCGGAAGGCGCGGACCTCTTCCAGGGTCGGGATCACGTCAGAGGTGCCGTGCCGGGTGACCATCAGCGCCCCGGCACGGGACGCCAGTGACAGCGCATCGGCCATGCCCTGCCCCAGATCGAGCCCGGCGAGGACGTAGCCGGTGAAGGTGTCCCCTGCGCCAGTGGTATCGACGGGCGTGACCGGAACCGGGGCAATCTCGACCGGGCCTTCTGCGCCGAACCATGTCGCCCCATCACCGCCACGGGTGACGATCACATCGGCGACCGGAAGGTCCGACGGGGCCTGACCGGTTGCCGCCTGAAGCTGTCGCGCCTCGACATCGTTGAGGATCAGGAAATCCAAAAGCGGCAGCACATCCTGAACGGCCCGGGCCGAAAACGGAGCGGCAGCATAGGCGATCCGAAGGCCGCGTTCCTTGCCCAGCGCTAGGGTTTCGGTCTGAAGCGTGGTTTCGTTCTGGGCGACGAGCCAATCATCCGGGCGCGCATGGGAAAGCGCCGCCTGCACACGGTGAAACGGTATCGCGAAATTGGCGCCGTGGTGCAGAATGATGGCGTTTTCACCCTGCGGATCGACCATGATGATTGCCTGCGCGGTTTCCACGTCGATCACCGCGATATCCTTGGTCCCGACGCCGTAGTCCCGCAGCCGGTCAATCGCCCAGCGCCCGTCTTCGCCCACCGCACCGATATGCCGGACAGTGGCCCCGGCCCGCGCGGCGGCGACGGACATATTCGCGCCCTTGCCACCTAGATACAGCTTGCGCCCGGTTGACCCCAGCGTTTCGCCCGGTTCCGGGATATGCGGCACGGAATAGACGAAATCCGCGTTGATAGAGCCGAGATTCCAGACCGTCATCAGCCCACCTTGGACGCGGCAAGCGCGGCCATATTGACGATGTCGTTGACGGTGGAGACGGTCGAACAGATCTGGATCGGTTTTTCCACACCGGCAAGGATCGGGCCGATCACGGTGGCCCCGGCCATTTCCTGCATCAGCTTGACCGAGATCGAGGCCGAGTGCCGTGCGGGCACGACCAGCACGTTCGCCGGACCGGTCAGGCGCGAGAACGGATAATATTCCTGCGCTTTCGGGTTCAGCGCCACGTCGACGGTCATTTCGCCTTCGTACTCGAAATCCACGTTACGGCTGTCCAGAACCTTTGGAGCGCGGTGCATCTTCTCCGCCCGTTCAGACACCGGGTAGCCGAAGGTCGAGAATGACAGGAAGGCCACGCGCGGCTCAAGCCCGAAGTCGCGGGCGACGGCGGCAGAGCGGACCGCGATATCGGCCAGATCATTTTCGTCCGGCCATTCGTGCACAAGCGTGTCCGAGATCAGCACGATCCGCCCGTTGTGCAGCACGGCAGAAACCCCGACCGCGCCCGAGGTGATATCGGCGTCGAAAACGTGGTTGATCAGTTCCAGAACATGGGCGGATTTCCGGGTAGCACCGGTCACCATGCCGTCGCCATGCCCGTGCGCCAGCATCAGGGCCGAGAATACGTGCCGGTCCCGCGCGGCAAGCCGGTGAATATCGGTTCGGTCAAAGCCTTTGCGCTGGAGCCGGTCGTACAGGAAGCTTTTGTAGCTATCGAGATGCGCGGTGTTGGCGGCGTTGACCACCTCGATCTCGGACACGGCATCGGCCAGACCTTCGGCGGTCAGCTTCTCGCGCACGTCGCTGTCACGCCCCACGACCAGCGCCTTGCCCAGACCGGACCGCTGATATTGCACGGCGGCACGCAGAACGCGGGGATCGTCGCCTTCGGCAAAGATCATCGTGGCCTGCGCGGCGCGGGCGCGGGCATGGATGCCGCGCAGGATATGCGCCGTCGGGTCCATGCGGGATTTCAGCGAAAGTGTATAGCCTTCCATGTCGATGATCGGGCGGCGGGCTACGCCGGTTTCCATCCCGGCCTTGGCTACGGCAGGCGGGATCACGTGGATCAGTCGCGGATCGAAGGGGGTCGGGATGATATAGTCGCGACCGAAGGTCAGCTTGCGCCCATAGGCCATGGCGACCTCGTCCGGCACGTCCTGCCGGGCCAGTTCGGCAAGCGCCTCCGCACAGGCGATTTTCATCTCGTCGTTGATCGCGCGGGCGTGGATATCGAGCGCACCGCGGAACAGGTAGGGAAAGCCGAGCACGTTGTTGACCTGGTTCGGATAGTCAGACCGGCCGGTGGCGACGATGGCATCCTCGCGGACCTCATGCGCCTCTTCCGGGGTGATCTCCGGGTCGGGGTTGGCCATGGCGAAAATGACAGGGTTCGGCGCCATCGAGGCGACCATATCGGGCGTGACTGCCCCCTTTGCCGACACGCCAAGGAAGACGTCGGCATCTTTCATCGCCTCTTCCAGGGTGCGGGCGTCGGTCACGGCGGCATGAGCCGATTTCCATTGGTTCATGCCCTCGGTCCGGCCCTGATAGATCACGCCCTTGGTGTCGCACATGATACAATTGTCATGGCGCGCGCCCATTGCCTTGACCAGTTCAAGACAGGCGATCCCGGCGGCCCCGGCCCCGTTCAACACGATCTTGCAGTCTTCGATCTTCTTGCCGGACAGGTGCAGCGCGTTGATCAGCCCCGCCGCGCAGATGACCGCCGTGCCGTGCTGGTCATCGTGGAAGACGGGGATGTCCATCATCTCTTTCAGGCGGCTTTCGATGATGAAGCATTCCGGTGCCTTGATGTCTTCGAGGTTGATGCCGCCGAAGGTGGGGCCCATCAGCTTGATCGCGTTGATGATCTCTTCGGGGTCTTCGGTATCCAGTTCGATGTCGATCGAGTTGACGTCGGCGAAGCGTTTGAACAGGACCGACTTACCCTCCATCACCGGCTTGGAGCCGAGCGCGCCAAGGTTGCCAAGGCCCAGAACGGCGGTCCCGTTCGAGATGACCGCAACAAGGTTGCCCTTGTTGGTGTAGTCATAGGCGAGTTCGGGATTTGCCGCGATATCCTCGCAAGGCACGGCGACACCGGGGGAATAGGCCAGCGACAGGTCGCGCTGGGTGGTCATCGGCACGGTCGCCTTCACCTCCCATTTGCCGGGGGTGGGTTCCATGTGGAACCGAAGCGCCTCTTCGCGCGTGTGCTTTACCTTGGCCATGCCTGTCTTTCCTCCGAAACCGTCCTTTCGGCATAACTGCACGACATTCAGCCCGCAATGGTCAGCTTTTCGGCTTTCGTCGCTAACATCGGCTGGTTAGGTTCTGCCGAAACACGTCCACGGGGGATATCATGGCAGCTGCCGGCGTTACGCCGATGATGGCGCAATATCTGGAGATCAAGGAGAACCATCCCGGGTCGCTCCTGTTCTATCGGATGGGCGATTTCTACGAGATGTTCTTTGACGATGCGGTGGCGGCCGCCGAGGCGTTGGATATCGCGCTGACCAAGCGCGGTCAGCATCTGGGCGAGGACATCCCGATGTGCGGCGTGCCGGTTCATGCCGCCGAGAATTACCTGCTGACCCTGATCCGCAAGGGGTTCCGCGTGGCCGTCTGTGAACAGATGGAAGACCCGGCCGAGGCGAAAAAGCGCGGATCGAAATCGGTGGTGCGGCGCGACGTGGTGCGGCTGGTTACGCCCGGCACGCTGACCGAGGATTCCCTGCTGGACGCGCGGCGACACAACTTCCTTGCGGCCTTCGCCAAGGTCCGTGATGCGGCGGCACTGGCCTGGGTGGATATTTCCACGGGCGCGTTTTCGGTCATGGCCTGCACCGAAACCCGTCTGGGTCCGGAACTGGCCCGGCTTGCGCCGAAAGAGGTGGTGCTGCCCGAAGGATCAGACCCGGTTTTGGCAGGAATAGTGTCTGATTCCGGCACATCCCTGACGGAACTGGGCCGCGCGGCTTTTGACAGCACGAATGGCGAGGCGCGGCTGTGCGATCTCTACCGCGTCGCCTCTCTGGACGCGTTTGGCAGCTTTGGCCGGGCCGAGGTCGCGGCCATGTCGGCGGTGGTGAACTATCTGGAGATCACCCAGAAAGGGAACCTGCCCTTGTTGCGCCCGCCGGTTCTGGAGGGGCAGCGCGCGGCGATGCAGATCGACGCGGCGACCCGCAAATCGCTGGAACTGACCCATGCGCTGGGTGGCGGCCGGGCCGGATCGTTGCTTTCGGTGGTGGATCGGACGGTGTCGGCCGCCGGTGCGCGGTTGTTGGAGCGGCGATTGTCCAGCCCCGCCTGTGATCTTGCCACGATTCAGGCGCGTCAGGACGCCGTCGCGGTGTTTCACGATGCCCCGCGCCTGACCGAAGACCTGCGAAGCTACCTGCGTGGGGTGCATGACGTGGACCGCGCTCTTTCGCGCCTATCGCTGGACCGGGCGGGGCCGCGTGACATGACCGCGATCCGCAATTCACTGGAACAGGCAGAGCGGATTTCCGGCGTACTGGACGGTGTCGACCTGCCCGCGCTTCTGTCTACGGCCTGGAGCGACCTGACCGGGCATGACGCACTGCTGGATTTGCTGGAACAGGCGCTGGTGGCGGAACCGCCGCTTTTGATTCGGGATGGCGGATTCATCGCGCCGGGATACGACGCCGATCTGGACGAGGCACGAACCCTGCGGGACGAGGGGCGCGGTGTGATCGCGAAAATGCAGGCCGACTATGCAGAGTTGTCCGGCATTTCGTCGCTGAAGATCAAGCACAACAACGTGTTGGGCTATTTCATCGAAACCACCGCGACCCACGCGGACAAGATGATGAAGCCGCCCCTGTCCGAGACCTTTATCCATCGGCAGACCACGGCCAATCAGGTGCGGTTCACCACCGTCGAGCTGAGCGAGATCGAAACCAAGATCCTGAATGCTGGCGGGCGGGCGCTCGAGATTGAAAAGCGGCTCTATTCAAGCCTGAGAGGCGCGATTTTGGATCGCGCGCCACAGGTCGGCGCCCTTGCCCGCGCCCTTGCCGAATTCGATCTTGCGACTGCGCTCGCCACCCTTGCCCGGGGCGAGGACTGGACGCGCCCCCGGATCGACGACAGCCGCGCCTTTGAAATTTCGGGCGGTCGGCACCCTGTCGTCGAACAGGCGCTGCGTAAATCCGGTGAGAGTTTCGTTGCCAACGACTGTGACCTAAGCGGGCCATCCATCTGGCTGCTGACCGGGCCGAACATGGCCGGTAAGTCGACTTTCCTGCGGCAGAACGCGTTGATTGCGATCCTTGCGCAAATGGGCAGCTATGTTCCTGCGAAAGAGGCGCATATCGGGATTGTCAGCCAGATTTTCAGCCGGGTCGGTGCCTCGGATGATCTTGCCAGCGGACGGTCGACCTTCATGGTCGAGATGGTCGAAACCGCCGCGATCCTAAATCAGGCGGATGACCGGGCACTGGTGATCTTGGATGAAATCGGGCGCGGCACGGCAACCTATGACGGGCTGTCGATTGCATGGGCCACATTGGAACATCTGCACGACGTGAACCGGTGCCGGGCGCTGTTCGCAACCCATTACCACGAGATGGCCGGGCTGGCAGACAAATTGGACGGCGCCGCGAACGCCACTGTCACGGTCAAGGAGTGGGAGGGCGAGGTCGTCTTTCTTCACGAGGTGAAGAAGGGAACCGCCGACCGATCCTACGGGGTGCAGGTTGCCCGACTGGCCGGATTGCCGCCGATGGTCGTGGAACGGGCGCGGGTTGTATTGGAGGCCCTGGAAAAGGGGGAACGCGAGGGCGGACAGGCGCGGGAATCGCTGATCGACGATTTGCCGCTATTTTCGGCAACCCCCGCCCCCAAACCGGCCGCCCCGGCCAAGGAAAGCGTGGTTGAAGAGCGGCTGAAAGAGGTGCTTCCCGATGCGCTGACGCCACGGGAAGCCCTGAACCTGATCTACGAGCTGAAGGGCCTGATCTAGCTTGCCGGCATCGACGACACGCCAACCTGCGCCGGGCGCAGAAGGCGGTCGTGCAGCAGGAAGCCGGTGGTCGAGACGTCGATGATCTCGCCCGCTTTGGTGCCAGGAACCGGCGCTTCGAACATGGCCTGATGCATCTGCGGATCAAACTTGTCGCCCGGTTCAGGGCGGATCGGCTCGATCCCGTGCTTCTTGAACACGTTCACCAGCTCTCGCATGGTCAGTTCCACGCCTTCCAGCAGGGCCTTGTCGCCCTCTTTACCGTCTTCGGTCGCCATGCGAAGGGCGCGTTCAAGGTTGTCATAGACCGGCAGCAGATCGCGGGCGAGCTTGGACCCGCCATAGTTCTCGGCCTCGCGCCGGTCCCGCTCGGCCCGTTTGCGGGTGTTTTCCGCATCGGCCAGCGCCCGCATGAAACGATCCTTGAAATCGTCCCGTTCGGCGCGCAGCGTTTCCAGCTCTGCGTTTTGCTCTACCTCTGCCGCGTCCATCTCGTCGCCTTCGGCGGCCAGTTCTTCAAGCGATTTCGGTTCGGCGTTCTGCTCTGCCATTTTGTCTTCCCTTCACGACCGGTCGGAGAGCATCCGCCCGATCAACTGTGCTGTGTAATCCACGATCGGAACGACCCGCCCATAATTGAGTCGCGTCGGACCGATGACGCCAACGGCGCCAATAATCTTTCGGTCGGCGTTCATATAAGGAGAAACGACCAGAGAGGAACCCGAAAGTGAAAAAAGCTTGTTCTCTGAGCCGATAAAAATGCGCACACCTTCGCCGCCTTCGGTCAGTTCAAGGAATTCGGCGATGTCCCGCTTGCGTTCAAGGTCGTCAAACAGCGCGCGGATGCGTTCTAGGTCTTCGCCGGATTCGTCGGACGACAAGAGGTTGCCACGGCCCCGGACAATCAGACGTTCGGTCGGTTCGCCCTCATTGGTCCAGACTGCCGCGCCGCTTTCGACAAGATCGCGGGCAAGCGTGTCGATCTCCTGCCGGCGGCTGGCGATTTCGCGTTGAATCACGCGCCCCAGCTCGGACAGCGTGTGCCCCTCAACGATGGAATTCAGGAAATTCGCCGCCTCACGCATGGAGGACGGGGTCTGCCCCGGTGGCGGGGTGAAGATACGGTTTTCCACATGCCCATCGCCAAAGACCAGAACCACAAGCGCCCGGTCCGGCCCCAGCGACACGAATTCGACGTGGCGGATTGGCGCCTCGTGCTTGGGCGTCAGGACAAGGCTGGCGCCATGGGTCACGCCGGACAGGGCCGACCCTACCCGGTCCAGAAGCGTGCCGACGTCGGATTCATTTGTGCCAAGCGTCTCTTCGATCTTGCTGCGGTCGTCGTTGTTGGGCGAGGACACCTCGAGCAAACCATCGACAAACAGGCGCAGGCCCGACTGCGTCGGCACCCGCCCGGCGGAAATATGCGGGCTGCCCAGAAGACCAAGAAATTCCAGATCCTGCATGACATTGCGGATCGTCGCGGCGCTGACCTTTTCCGACATGCTGCGCGTCAGTGTCCGGGACCCTACCGGCGCCCCGGTTTCAAGATAGCCTTCGACCACCCGACGAAACACTTCGAGCGACCGTTCGTTCATCTCGTCAAACAGCGGGTTCTTCGACATCTTCCCAATGTCCCTGACTAAGGCGCGCCAATTAAAACCGTGGGTCCCGGAACGTCAATCGGGGTTGGATTTCGGGTCCGCGCGGCGTATCCCCCCGAATATAGGAACAGGAGACCGAATATGCGCCCGTCTGGCCGGAAAATTGATGAAATGCGCCCCGTGTCGATCGAAATCGACGTGACCAAGCACGCCGAGGGGTCTTGCCTGATCCGTATGGGGGACACCCATGTGCTGTGCACGGCCAGCGTGGATGAAAAAGTGCCGCCGTTCATGCGCAATTCCGGCCTTGGCTGGGTCACTGCGGAATACGGGATGCTGCCCCGCGCAACCACCACCCGCAACCGGCGCGAGGCCGCGGCTGGCAAGCAATCCGGCCGGACGCAGGAAATTCAGCGGCTGATCGGCCGGTCGCTGCGGGCCGGGGTGGACCGCGTTGCCCTGGGCGAGCGCCAGATCGTTGTCGATTGCGATGTGATTCAAGCCGATGGCGGCACCCGCTGCGCCTCGATCACCGGCGGTTGGGTCGCCCTGCGCCTTGCGGTGAACAAGCTGATGAAGGCGGGCACGATCACCACCGACCCGCTGGGCGATCCGGTTTCGGCCATTTCGTGCGGTATCTATGCGGGACAGGCGGTGATGGATCTGGACTATCCCGAGGACAGCGAAGCCGGGGTCGACGGCAACTTCGTCATGACCGGTGGCAAGTTGATCGAGGTGCAGATGTCTGCAGAAGGCGCGACCTTCAGCCGGGAACAGATGGACGCGCTGATGGATCTGGCGATGGCTGGCGGCGAACAATTGGCGGCGGCCCAGCTGGCGGCGGTGAAATGACCCGCCGGTTCGACGCGCCCGAACTGCTGATCGCGACGCATAATCGCGGCAAGCTGGAGGAGATCGCCGATCTTCTTGCGCCCTATGGCGTTAAGGTGTCGTCGAACGCCGATCACGGGCTGCCCGAACCGGAGGAAACCGAAGCCACATTTGTCGGAAACGCCCGGATCAAGGCCCGCGCGGCGATGACGGCCACCGGCCTTCCCGCGCTTGCCGACGATTCCGGGATCGAGGTTGAGGCGCTGGGAAATGCGCCGGGAGTCTACACCGCCGATTGGGCCGAAACGCCGAATGGCCGCGATTTCAACATGGCGATGACCCGCACCTGGACTGAGTTGGAGGCGGTGAACGCCGCTGAACCCCGCCGCGCCCGGTTCTGTTGCACGCTTGTTCTGATTTGGCCGGATGGACATGAAGAGGTGTTCGAAGGCGCAATGCCGGGCCGGATCGTCTGGCCGATGCGCGGGGATCAGGGCCACGGATACGACGCGATCTTTCAGCCCGACGGTTATGACCAAACCTTTGGCGAAATGGATCGTTGGGAAAAGAACCGGATCAGCCATAGGGCCGATGCCTTTGCCAAGCTGGTAAAGGGTTGCTTTGCCTGAGGATTGGGAAAACGGGGGCTTTGGCCTCTATATCCACTGGCCGTTTTGCCAGTCAAAATGCCCCTATTGCGACTTCAACAGCCACGTCGCGGCCAGCATCGACCAGAAACGCTGGGCCGCGGCCTACCTGAGCGAGATTGACAGGGTCGGCGCGCTGACGCCGGACCGCGTTTTGCGGTCTGTCTTCTTTGGCGGCGGCACGCCCAGTTTGATGGAGCCAGAGATCGTCGGCGCCATCCTGGATCGGGTTCGCGCGACATGGCCGACGACCAATAGCATCGAGATCACGCTGGAGGCGAACCCGACTTCGGTCGAGGCGGGGCGCTTTGCCGGATATCGCGACGCGGGGGTCAACCGGGTGTCGATGGGCATTCAAGCGTTGAATGATCCGGATTTGCGCGCCCTTGGCCGCCTTCATACGGTCAAAGAGGCCTATCAGGCCTTCGACATCGCCAGAGGTGCCTTTGACCGGGTGAGTTTCGACCTGATCTATGCCCGTCAGGGGCAAGCGCTGGATGCCTGGCGGACAGAACTGCGCGAGGCGCTGTCAAAAGCCGTCGATCACCTGTCGCTGTATCAACTGACCATCGAGGAGGGCACCGCCTTTGGCGACAGATACGCCGCCGGGAAGCTGCGGAACCTGCCCGATGACGATCTTGCCGCGGATATGTACGAGGCGACGCAGGACATCTGCGGCGAGATGGGTTTTCCGGTCTATGAAGTGTCTAATCACGCCAAACCCGGATCTGAATCGATCCACAACCTGATCTATTGGCGCTACGGGGATTACGCCGGAATCGGCCCCGGCGCACATGGGCGCCTGACCTTCGGCGGGCGGCGCTTTGCCACCACAACCCCGCTTGCCCCCGGCGCCTGGCTAGACCGGGTAGAGAAGACCGGAACCGGCGCCCTGCCCGACGAAGGGCTGGACCGTCAGGATGAAGCGACCGAGTTTTTGCTGATGGGGCTGCGCCTGACCGATGGGGTGTCGTTGGACCGGCTTTCCGCCCTCGCGGGCGATCGGTTTGCGCCGCGCATTGCCGCCCTCACCGACATGGGATTGCTGGAACAACGCCACGGCCACCTTCAGACCACCGATGCGGGGCGGCCCGTGCTGAATGCGGTCCTTCGAGAGCTTTTGTCGGACTAACCCCCGGACAGAAGCCGAAGCAGATCATCCAGTTGTTCCAATGACTTATAGCGCAGCGTCAGCTTGCCGCTTTCCTGCCCTTCGGCGTGGTCGATGCTGACGTCCATCTTAAGCGTCGCGCCAAGTTCCTTTTCGATCTGGATCGTATCTGGATCTTTGCGGGCCGGTCCGCTGGACCGGTTTTGCGCAGGACGCTTCGACGTTGGGGCCTTGACCAGCTTTTCGACCTCGCGCACCGACAGGCCTTCAGCAATCACCTTCCGCGCCAGCGCCTCTGCGTCGTCCCGCCCGATCAGCGCACGGGCGTGCCCGGCGCTCATCCGGCCTTCGACGACATGGGTCTGAACGGCCTGCGGCAGCGTCAGAAGGCGCATCAGGTTGGTAATATGGCTGCGGCTTTTGCCAAGGGCCGAGGCAAGCTGTTCCTGCGTGTGGCCAAATCGATCAATCAGCTGGCGATAGCCTGCTGCTTCGTCAATCGGGTTCAGATCGGCGCGCTGGATGTTTTCGACAATGGCAACTTCCAGAACCTCGGAATCCGTAAATTCCCGAACGATTACAGGGACTTCATGCCGTTTGGCGATTTGCGACGCGCGCCAGCGGCGTTCGCCCGCGACGATTTCGAACAGCGCGGGATCTTTCGGATCCGTCCGCACGATCAGTGGCTGGATCACGCCCTTTTCGCGGATCGACGCGGCCAGTTCTTCCAGCGCATCCTGGTTGAAACTGCGCCGGGGCTGGTCCGGGTTTGGCCGGATCCGGTCGACCGGCACCATCTGGTCGGGCTTCGCGGGGGCGGCCGGGTTGGCATCACTGGTGGCGGTCACATCGGACATCAGCGCGGACAGACCGCGCCCAAGGCCGCGATTCCGGTTCGTTTTCTCGGCCATCGGATGTCCTTTCCTAAGTCGTTTCTCTTTGGATCAGCTCAGCCGCAAGGGCGCGATAGGCTTCGCTTCCCTTCGAGGCTGGATCGTATTGCAGGATCGGCATGGCGAAGGACGGCGCCTCGCTCAGCCGCACGTTCCGCGGGATCATTGTTTCGAACACAAGCCCCTCAAGATTGTCGCGCGCATCCGCCTCGACCTGTTGGGACAGATTGTTTCGCTTGTCATACATGGTCAGGACAATGCCTTCGATCCGCAGGTTCGGATTCGCGGTCTGGCGGACCTCACGCAGGGTCAGCATCAGTTGCGACAGACCTTCCAGCGCGTAAAACTCACTCTGCAACGGCACAAGCACGGAATGGGCGGCGACCATAGCATTGACTGTCAAAATGTTGAGGCTGGGCGGACAGTCAATCAATATATAGTCGAGCGCGAAGGCATCCATCGCGGATTGGCGCAGCGCGTCATGCAGCAAGAAGCTGCGTTTTTCATTCGAAATCAGCTCGATATCGGCCGAGCTGAGGTCGGTATTCGCCGGAACGATCAGCAGGTTTTCGAAACCAGTCTCCTTGACCACGTCAAAAATCGGCGCATCTCCGGCCATGAGGTCATAGGTGGTGTGATCGCGCTGGTCGCGCTCGATGCCAAGCCCGGTCGATGCGTTCCCCTGCGGATCAAGGTCAATCAGCAGGACGCGCTGCCCCGATTCCGCAAGCGCCGCAGCCAGATTCACCGCCGTTGTCGTCTTGCCCACGCCACCCTTTTGATTGGCGATGGCGATGATTTTCGGAGCGCTGACGCGGCTAAGGTCTGGCACGTTGGATGTTCCTGATAGTTAGGATTCTTGCCTCGGGGTCGGTGATACTTTGCGTTTCCTGAAGATCAAAGGTCCAATTTTCCCGGGCCTGCGCGATTTCCTCGTCAGCGCGACGCCCTTTCGGAAAGATCGCGACGCCATCCAGGGCAAGGTGTTGTTCTGCATAGGCAAAAAGACCGTCGAGCGCGGCGAGCGCTCGCGCGGTCAGCACATCGGCGGCCTGAGGCGGCGCCTCTTCGATCCGCTCGGTCCGGACAGTAGCCGCAAGATCCAACTCACGGATCGCAGTCCGCAGGAAGGTCGCCTTGCGCTGGTCGCTTTCGATCAGGGTCATGGTCAAGTCGGGCCAATGATCCCGTGCCACAATAGCAATGACGATCCCCGGAAAACCGCCACCGGACCCAAGATCCACCCAGCGCTGGGGCGTTCCCGGCACAAGCGGGACGAGTTGGAGCGAATCGAGGATGTGCCGCCCCCAGATGTCCAAAAGATCGGATTTCGAGACCAGATTGATCCGAGGCGACCATTTTGCCACTAATCCTTCGAACGCCTTGAGGCGTTCATATGTTTCACGTGAAACATCCCCCGCCCCGGTCGCGACCGAAGTCATGCCGAACGTGCCTTTTCGGTCCGGCGAATCTTCGACAGAACCAGCATCAGGGCCGCAGGCGTCATCCCGTCGATCCGCGCCGCCTGCGCTATATTGGACGGACGCACCTTTGACAGTTTGGTTGCCAACTCCGTCGAAAGCCCCGAGATGTCTTTGAAATCAAGGGTTTCCGGGATTAGCACCGCCTCGTCTTTGCGCAACACCTCGATGTCACGGTTTTGCCGCGCGATGTAATGGGCATAGAGCGCGTCGCGCTTTACCTGTTCCGCAATCTCCGCCGGAATATCCGCCGCTTCGGGCGCGAGGGATGTCAGATGCGCGAATTCAAAATCGTTCAAGGACAGCGCGTCGAGTGCCGAGCGGCTTGGCCCATCGGGGTTCAGGTTCGCTCCGGCCCCGGCAATCTGCCGGGCCGACAGGGCGATATCGGAAAGCTGCGCCTTGGCCTGCATGAGTTGATCGAGCTTGGCCGAGAACGCCTCCCACCGGCGAACACCGACAAGACCGGCCTCGCGTCCTTTTTCGGTGAGCCGCTGGTCCGCATTGTCCGCACGCAGGGACAAGCGGAATTCGGCGCGCGAGGTGAACATGCGGTAAGGCTCAGAAACTCCGCGTGTGACCAGATCATCCACCATGACGCCGATATAGCTGTCAATCCGGCTAAACTCGATCGGATCAAGCGACCTGGCCAACCGCGCGGCATTCAGCCCGGCAACAAGGCCCTGCGCCGCCGCCTCCTCGTATCCCGTGGTCCCATTGATCTGCCCAGCGAGGAACAGGCCGGGCACGTCACGCAGTGACAATGTGTGGGTCAGCGCGCGCGGATCGACGTAATCGTATTCGATGGCATATCCGGGCTGTGTGATCGCCACCTGTTCCAGCCCCTTGATCGAACGAACATAGGCCTCTTGCACATCAACAGGCAGAGAAGTCGAAATGCCGTTTGGATATATTGTCGGGTCATCAACCCCTTCGGGTTCAAGGAAAATCTGGTGCGAAGTCTTGTCGGCAAAGCGCACGATCTTGTCTTCGATCGACGGGCAATAGCGCGGACCGACCCCTTCGATATGGCCGCCATACATCGCCGAGCGGGTCAGATTTTCCCGGATGATGTCATGGGTCCGCGCATTGGTGTGGGTGATGCCGCAGGAAATCTGGCGCGCGGATACCCCTGTAGACAGGAAGGAAAACAGCGCCGGGTCATCGTCGCCCGGCTGCATTTCCAGCCCGTCCCAATTGATGGTCCTGCCGTCAAGACGGGGCGGCGTTCCGGTTTTCAACCGCCCAATTGGCAGGCCGAACCCATAAAGTCGGTCCGCCATGGCGACCGAGGGTCGTTCGCCCATGCGCCCGCCCGGCCTGGACACGTCGCCAATATGGATGACCCCGCGCAGGAATGTTCCAGTGGTCAGAACGACGGCTCCCGCCGATATGCCCGATCCGTCCGCGAGTTGAACTCCTGCGACACGGTCCCCATCCATGATGAAGTCGGTCGCTTCGCCCTCGACGATCGAGAGATTGTCTTGCGCCTCGGTCAGGCGGAGCATTTCCCGGCGGTAGATTGCGCGGTCCGCTTGGGCGCGTGGGCCCTGAACGGCCGGCCCTTTCTTACGGTTCAAAAGCCGGAATTGAATCCCGGCAAGGTCGGCGACCACACCCATCACACCGTCAACCGCGTCAATCTCGCGGACGAGGTGGCCCTTCCCCAGCCCGCCGATGGCAGGGTTGCAGGACATCACCCCGATCCCGTCACGGCGCAAAGTAACAAGAGCTGTGCGCGCGCCGGTGCGGGCGGCGGCATGAGCGGCCTCGGTTCCGGCATGTCCGCCGCCAACCACGATTACGTCGAAGTCGCGATGTTTCACGTGAAACACTCCTTACTTCCCGATGCAGAAGCTCGAGAAGATTTCGTCCAAGAGGTCTTCTACATCAACCCTGCCGACAAGAGATTCAACCGCCCGGACGGCGCTGCGCAGGTCTTCGGCCACAAGATCGGCCATTTCTGACCCGGATCTGATCTGGTTTTCTGCGGAGTCCAGATGCTCGGCGGCCCGAACCATTGCCATGCGATGCCGTTCCCGCATGGCGATTCCGATATTGGCGACCCGGCCCGACAGGGTTTCCGTGACCTGATCGATCAGGCGTTCAACACCTTGCCCGGTCTTGGCGGATAACCCATCCGCCAGATTCCGTTCGTCGGCCCGGGCCTGAATGGCAATGTCATCATCAACCAGATCAAGTAGAGGTTGATCCCCGTCCCCCAACATATAGATGCGAAGATCGGCCAGCCGCGCCCGCTCCAACCCGCGGTCGATGCCGATCTTTTCGACCACGTCATCGGATGCCCGCAGGCCTGCGGTATCAAGGAAGGTCACCGGAAGCCCGCGCAGGTCCATCTTCACCTCGATCACATCGCGCGTGGTGCCGGCAATCTCAGAGGTGATGGCGGCCTCGCGGCCCGCGAGCCGGTTTAGAAGCGTGGACTTCCCGACATTGGGGGCACCGACAATCGCCACTTCGAACCCGGCGCGAACCCGCTCTGCCGCTGCGACGCCGGCGGATTCGGCGCGCATCTCGGCCTGAACGGCACCGATCAGGTCCAGAACTTCGGGCGAGACATCGACGGGAACTTCCTCGTCAGCGAAGTCGATGGTCGCCTCGATCAGCGCGGCGGCGCGGATGAGGCGTGTTCGCCAGCTTTCCGCCTTGTCCCCCAAGGCCCCCGAAAGAACGCGCATCGCCTGCCGCCGCTGCGCCTCTGTCTCGGCCTCGATCAGGTCGGCAAGCCCTTCGACCTGCGCGAGGTCAAGCTGCCCATTTTCAAGCGCACGGCGGGTGAATTCCCCCGCTTCTGCTTGTCTGAACCCCGGTAGTTCAGACAACAGGTGCAAGACGCGGCCGGTGATCGCAGGGCTGCCGTGCAAATGCAGCTCGACCACCTCTTCGCCGGTAAAGCTGTGGCCCTTTGGGAAGGTGAGGACCAGCGCCTGATCAACCGGTTCGCCGTCGAAATCCCGAATGGTCCGAAGCCCCCGTTCCGGCAAATCCCGCACCAGACGCCCGACCCCGGACACAGCATCCGGCCCGGACACGCGCAGAACCGCAACGCCTGCCTTCCCCGGCGCAGAGGCCAGGGCAAAGATCGTATCCATGTCCAACCCCCTTTGGCCCGCGGGTCAGGTGTTCATCGAATCGAAGAAGTCCGAGTTTGTCTTGGTCTGTTTCAGCTTCGAAATCAGGAATTCGATCGCATCGGTGGTGCCCATCGGGTTCAGGATGCGCCGCAGAACATAGGTCTTTTGCAGGTCCACCTTGTCGACCAGAAGATCTTCTTTCCGGGTGCCCGACTTGAGAATGTCCATCGCCGGGAACACGCGCTTGTCCGCAACCTTGCGGTCCAGAACGATTTCAGAGTTACCAGTGCCCTTGAATTCTTCGAAGATCACCTCGTCCATGCGGCTACCGGTGTCGATCAGGGCGGTGGCGATAATGGTCAGCGAACCGCCCTCTTCGATGTTCCGGGCGGCGCCGAAGAACCGCTTGGGCCGCTGCAGGGCGTTGGCGTCCACACCGCCAGTCAACACCTTGCCCGAGGACGGAACAGTGGTGTTGAAGGCCCGGCCAAGGCGCGTGATGGAGTCGAGCAGGATCACCACGTCGCGCTTGTGTTCGACCAGTCGCTTGGCCTTTTCGATGACCATTTCGGAGACGGCCACGTGGCGGGACGCCGGTTCGTCGAAGGTCGAGGAGACGACCTCGCCCTTCACCGACCGCTGCATGTCGGTCACTTCTTCGGGGCGTTCGTCGATCAGCAAGACGATCAGATAGCATTCCGGGTGATTGCGTTCGATCGAATGGGCAATGTTTTGCAGCAGCACGGTTTTACCGGTCCGCGGCGGCGCCACGATCAGCGACCGCTGACCTTTGCCGATCGGCGAGACAAGGTCGATGATCCGGGCCGAGCGATCCTTGATGGTCGGATCGTCTTCGATCTCCATCTTCAGACGCTCATCCGGATAAAGCGGCGTCAGGTTGTCGAAGGCGACCTTGTGCCGGGCTTTTTCCGGATCTTCAAAGTTGATCGATTCAACAGTGACCAGCGCGAAGTAGCGTTCGTTGTCATTGGGTTCCTTGATCACCCCTTCGACGGTATCGCCAGTGCGCAGGCTGTACTGCTTGATCATCTCGGGGCTTACATAGATATCGTCCGGGCCGGGCAGATAGTTTGCCTCGGGCGAGCGCAGGAAGCCAAAGCCGTCCTGAAGCACCTCGAGCACACCATCGCCGCCGATGATCCAATCCTCGTCCGCGCGTTCCCGCAGGATCGCGAACATCATGTCGCCTTTGCGCATGGTCGAAGCGTTTTCGATCTCGAGTTCTTCAGCGAGGGAGAGAAGATCCTTAGGGCTTTGCGCCTTGAGATCGGCAAGGTTCAGACGGTGCTGGGACATGGAATACGGCCTTTGACAGCCTCGGGGCTGATCATGCTGGAAATGGGTATGGAATCCTCCCCACCGGACGGCAGGGCACGTCCCACATAGGCAGGCGCGCAAGCCCTGTCAATCTTGGGTCAGTATTTCACCACGACGGAGAATACGATCAGGAACATCATCAGCGTCGGCACTTCGTTGATCATCCGGTAGGTCCGGCCGGTGCGGGTATTGGTGCCAGCGGAAAATTCCTTGCGCCGCAGAGCCAGCCAGTGATGCGCCCATGTCATCACGATCACGGCGAAGGCCTTAACCCAGGGCCAAGGCTGCGACCAGTCCACGATCCCCGGTGTGAAAACTAGGCAAAGGCCAAAGATCCATGTCGCGATCATCGCCGGGTTCATGATCACGCGCAGCAATTTCTGTTCCATGACCTGAAAGGTCTGATCCAGTTCTGACCCGGTGGTAGCCCGTTCAGCGTGATAGACGAACAGCCGGGGAAGGTAGAACATACCCGCCATCCATGAAATGACAGAGATGATGTGCAGGGACTTGATCCAGGGATACACGGCGATCAGCAGATCAATGATCCAGTCTTTCATTGTGATCATGTAGTCCCCCTGTCTGCCCTTCTTAAAATATAAAAGATAAAGAAAAGAAAGATGATGTTGTTTGGGGTGGGGATAAGCCGTGTTTCCCGAGTTTTCCCCGGAGTTGTCCCACGTTCGTTCACTTGGGCCAAGCGCAATGGGTTTTCCGGAGGGCCATTTTCATAATATTTTCATATGTTTAATTACGCGATGAAAGCACAAAGACAAAAGAAGTCATCTTGACTCGCCACGCACAGCGGATTCGTCCACATCCCCCGACTTTTCCTTTCCCACCGTGGAAAACCCTTTGGTGACTCAGCTGTTTGAACAGCAAAATTGCACTCGGTCCGATGCAGCTCTAGAAGTCACAGAACCATCCCGATGATTGCCCAAAGGCTTACCCGCAGGATTATCCACATGACTGACCGTATCATCCTGGCGTCTGGTTCTGAAATCCGGGCCACGCTGCTGCGGAACGCCGGCGTGACGTTCGACGTGATCCCCGGGCGCGTGGATGAAGAGGCGATCAAAACCGCGCTTCTGGCGGAAGGGGCCAAGCCGCGTGATATCGCGGATGCGCTGGCGGAAATGAAGGCCCGGAAGATCGCCGGCAAACATCCTGAGGCGCTGGTGATTGGTTGCGATCAGGTTTTGGCCTTCGACGGTTCGATCCTGTCAAAGCCGCGGACGCCCGAGGAGGCCCTGTCGCATCTTCAGGCGATGCGCGGCAAGACCCACGAGCTGCTGTCTGCCGCGGTGATCTATGTAGAGGCAGAGCCGCAGTGGCGGTTTGTCGGGAAGGTGCGTCTGACGATGCGGAGCCTGTCCGACGCCTATCTGGCCGATTACGTGGAGCGTAACTGGGACAGCATTCGCCACAGTGTCGGCGGATATAAGCTCGAGGAGGAAGGCGCCCGGCTGTTCGCCCGTGTCGATGGCGATTATTTCACCGTTCTGGGTCTGCCGCTCTTGGAACTCTTGTCTTACCTCTCGCTTCGCGGAACATTGCCGTCATGAGTGACCATAAGATCCCCCTTGCCGGTGTTATCGGCGCGCCCATCGCCCATTCGAAATCCCCGCGTCTGCACGGCCATTGGCTGCGGACCTACGGGATTCCGGGGCATTATGTCCCGCTGCACGTGGAACCGGATGACCTTGAGACCGTGTTGCGGACCCTGCCGAAGATGGGGTTTCGGGGGGTGAACATCACCATCCCGCACAAGGTGGCCGCGCTGGAGATCGCCGATCAGATCTCCGACCGGGCTACCCTGATCGGGGCGGCAAATACGCTGACGTTCCGCGCGGATGGAAAGATTCATGCCGATAATACAGACGGTTACGGATTTCTGGAGAACCTGAAGCAAGGCGCGCCGGGATGGAAACCCAATGCCGGTCCGGCGCTGGTTCTTGGCGCGGGTGGCGCCGCGCGGGCGGTGATTGTTGCCCTGATGGAAGCGGGCGCGGCGGACATTATCCTGACCAACCGCACCCGTCCCAAGGCGGACGAATTGCGCGCCGCCTTTGGCAAGAAGGTGCGCGTGGTTGATTGGGTCAAGGCGGGCAATGCGGTGGAGGAAGCCGCGACGGTCGTCAATACGACGTCGCTTGGCATGGTCGGCGCGCCGGAATTCCGGGTGCCGCTGGACGGGCTGCGCCCCGGAACGGTTGTCACCGATATTGTTTATGCTCCGCTGCGCACCAAGCTTCTGGAGGCCGCCGATGCGGCGGGCTGCATCACCGTCGACGGGCTGGGCATGCTGTTGCATCAGGGCGTTCCGGGATTTGAACGCTGGTTCGGTGTCCGGCCCGAGGTGGATGTGAACACCCGCGCCGCGGTGCTGGGATGAGCTGGCTTCTTGGCCTGACCGGCTCCATTGGCATGGGCAAGTCGACAACGGCGCAGATGTTCCGCGATGAAGGCATACCGGTCTGGGATGCGGATGCAGCGGTGCACAGGATCTATGCCAAGGGCGGCGCGGCTGTTGCGCCGGTGACGGCCGCGCTGCCGGATGCGGTGGTGGACGGCGCGGTGTCCCGAGACGCATTGAAGACCATGATCGCGAAAGATGCCGGGGTTCTGAAGACATTGGAACAGATCGTGCACCCGCTGGTCGCTGCGGACAGAGCCCGATTTCGCGAGACGGAAACAGCGGATATCCTTGTATTCGACATCCCCCTTCTGTTCGAAACCGGTGCGGACAGCTGGCTGGATAGCGTTCTGGTGGTCACCGCCCCGGCGGAGGTGCAGCGTGCCCGCGTGCTGGACCGTCCCGGGATGACCGAGGCGCAGCTGGAGACCATTCTGGACCGGCAAATGCCGGATGCCGAGAAACGCGCCCGAGCCGATAATGTGATCGAGACCCTGACTCTCGACAGCACCCGCGCCGCCGTGCGAGACCTGATTGCCGAGATCAGGGGGAAGATGTCCAACCATGCGTGAAATCGTTCTCGATACTGAGACCACCGGGTTTGATCCGGAATCCGGCGACCGGATCGTTGAAATCGGCGCGATCGAGCTGGTGGGCCATATGCCGACCGGTCGCACCTATCACCAATACATCAACCCGGAACGGTCCATGCCCCGCGAGGCGTTTGAGGTGCATGGGATTGGTCCTGACCTGCTGGAACCGCCGGAAGAGCCAAAGCCCGGCGCGGTCATCCTGCGCGACAAGCCGGTGTTCAAGGCGGTCGGACAGGCATTTGTCGATTTCATTGGCGATGCCAAGCTGGTGATCCACAATGCCGCTTTCGACATGAAGTTCCTGAATGCTGAACTTAAGTGGATCGGCCTGCCAGAGATTGCCTGGGAACGGGCGGTGGATACGCTGGCCATCGCGCGGCGCCGGTTTCCGGGGTCTCCGGCCTCCCTTGACGCGCTCTGCCGCCGGTTCGGGATCGACAATTCGTCGCGGACGCTGCACGGCGCGCTTCTGGACAGTGAAATCCTTGCAGACGTCTATCTGGAACTGATTGGCGGGCGGCAGCCGGATTTCGCGCTCCAGGCGAAACCCCAGCAAAACGGCAGGTCGGATTCGTCGGGTGAGGGAAGCGAATGGCGGGCCTATCAGCGCCCCAATCCTCTGCCCGCGCGGATCACGGAAAAAGAAGCCGCCGCCCATGCTGCGTTTGTCGAGGCATTGGGCGACGGCGCGCTTTGGAAAAAGGGCAGCTGACGCCGCCCCAAGGTCGATCAGTTGGCCTTGGCCTTCTGTTCTTCGACCCGACGGGCCAGTTCCTGACGATACAGCGCCAGAAAATCGATGGTGTCGAGGTTGACCGGCGGGAAGCCCCCGTCGCGGGTCACGTCGCTGACCACGCGGCGCAGGAAGGGGAAGGTCATGCGCGGGCATTCGATCAGCAGATAGGGGTGTAGCTGTTCTTCCGGCAGGCCGTCGATGTGGAACAGACCGGCATATTCCATCTCGAGCAGGAACAGCGGGCTTTGGTCCGATTTGTTGTTCGAGGTCACGGTCAGCTTGGTGATCACCTCGTACTGGTTTTCACCGCGCTTGCGGGCGTCAAGGTTCACCTTCACGGCAAGTTGCGGCTGAACCTCACCCTGCGCACCCTTCTGGGCGAGGATGTTTTCGAACGACATGTCGCGCACGTACTGCGCGAGGATCTTCGAGGTTACTTTCGGCTGCTCGGCGGTCGGGGCGGCGCCGGCGGTTTCGTTTTCGGCCATGGGTTCCATGCTCCTGCAAAAAATTTCCAGCTGTTCCTATCAGCCAGCGGCAGAAGGCTCAATGCCCGCGCGGACCGTCGTCCGGACGGGTCCAGCCAGAGGGTTTCCGGGGGCCATCGTCGACCACTTCGAAATCCCCGTCGATGACATCGGCGCGCTGCGGGTGCTGCGGCCGGGGCGTGCCGAATTCGACGACATTCACACGTTGGCGGACCCAACGAAATGCGGCGGCCCGAACGGGCGGCACCAGTAGGGCAAACCCGACCGCATCGGTGAAAAGCCCGGGTGTCAGCAGAAGCGCCCCGGCAAACAGGATCATCGCCCCGTTGGCCAGCGGTTCGGTCGGATCGTTCAGGTCGTTGAAGGATTGTTTCAGCCGCGACATCTCGCGCGCGCCCTGGCTGCGCACCAGATTTGACCCGATCACCGCCGTAATCACCACAATCGCCAATGTTGGCCACAGCCCGATTGCCCCGCCGACGTTGATGAACAGCGCGATCTCGATCAGCGGAACGAGGATGAAGGCGACAAGGAGCCACATGGGATGATTTCCTTTCCAGCCCGTGTGTGGACTTGATTGGGGGGCTGACATACATAAGTCCAATCGCAGATGTAAACGAAGCCCTTCCTGTTCAAGAGGTCCCAATGAACGCACCTATCATACAGCTTTTGGTTCTGGCCGGTATCGCCGTGTTCCTGATCCTCAAGCTGCGGAGCGTCCTTGGGACGCGCGAAGGGTTTGAAAAACCGCCCGTCACCATTGAACGCCGCCGTAATCCGGGGTTCGAGGTGATCGAAGGCGGCCCGGACCGCGATATCGTGGACAATGTCCCCGATGGTAGCGACGCCGCCAAGGCGTTGGCAGCGATGAAACGGGTCGATGGTGACTTTGCCGTGGGCGATTTTGTGCAGGGCGCGCGCGGTGCCTATGAAATGATCCTGATGGCATTTGAACATGGTGAATTGGCTGATGTGAAGCCGTTTGTCTCGGACGAGATATACGAGGCGTTTGCCGATGTGGTCGAAGATCGGGCCCAGCGCGGCCTGACCATCGAATCCGAATTCATCGGCGTGTCTGACATTGCCATCACCGAGGTGGAGTTTGACGAGGTCAGCCGCGAGGCCGATGTGACTGTCCGTTTCATCGGCGAACTGACCTATCAGGTGCGCGATGCGGCGGGCGATGTGATCGAGGGCAACGCGACCACGCCCAAGCGGCAGAAGGACGTCTGGACCTTCTCGCGCGTGATGGGGTCCGACGATCCGAACTGGATTCTTGTCGCCACCGGGGAATGATCCCGGCGCCATCGGCGGGGTAGAGCCAAGAGGGCTGGCATGACCGCTGTCCGCTATCATGTTCTGAAATTTTCGGACCTGACCGGCTGGGCAGCGGATGATCACGCCGCCGCGCTCGAGGCTTTTGCGCGAACATCCGATGTCCTGACAGGGCCAGACTGGGCAGAGGCCGTGCGGGAAATGCGCACCGGCGGAACCGCCCGCGACTGTCTTGAAAACGCGCTGTGTCCGATCCTGATTGACGATGGCAACCCTGCCCATTTCACCGGATATTATGAGCCCGAACTATCGGGCAGCCCGGTCCGGACCGCTGACTTGTCTCACCCGATCCACGCCCTGCCCCGCGATCTGCCCGATGGCCCCTGGCTGACCCGGCAGGAGATCGAGGAGGGCGATGCGCTGACCGGGCATGAGTTGCTTTGGCTGGCCGACCCGGTTGACCGGTTCTTTCTTCAGGTGCAGGGGTCGGGGCGGATCAGGTTCCCAGATGGGGCGGTTGTCCGGGTCGGATATGCGGGGCGCAATGGCCATCCCTACGCCTCGGTCGGGCAAGAGCTTGTCCAGCGGGGTATTTTCACGGCGGATCAAGTCTCGGCCCAGGCGATCAAGGACTGGGTCCGGGCAAGGCCGGACGAGGGCCAGCGCCTGCTTTGGCACAATCCATCCTATGTCTTCTTCCGGCTTCTGGAGGGGATCGACCCGGACGATGGCCCTATCGGCGCGCTGGGCAAGCCTGTCACGGGGGGCCGGACGGTTGCCGTGGACCCGGACTATGTGCCATTGGGGGCGCCGGTCTGGATCGAAACACAAGGCAAGGACGCCATGAACCGCCTGATGGTTGCACAGGATGTCGGATCGGCGATCAAGGGCGCGCAGCGGGCCGATATCTTTTTCGGCACCGGGGATGCCGCCGGACTGGCCGCGGGCCGGACCAATGCGGGCGGGCGGATGGTTGTCCTTTTGCCCCGGGCCATGGCCGCCCGGATCGCCGAAGGGCTGGACTGATGCGCAGGCCCCGGCACCTGTCACCCGAGGAGCGTGCGTTGTGGGACATGGTCGCCCGCCGCGCCAAGCCGATGCACGACGGGACGCGCGACAGGCCGGAGCCGCTGGAAGGTCTGTCGAAGAAGCCGAAAAAAGCGCCGGCACCAAAGGACTTTCCGGATATCGAGCCTTTCCAGCTTGGCCAGAAGGCAGGCCAAACGTCCCCGGGTCACGATCTTCAGCCCGGAATTGCCCAGCATCTGGCCCGCGCACCCGTTCAGATGGACGCGAAGCAGCATGTCCGGATGAAGCGGGGCAAGCTGTCGCCCGAGGCGCGGATCGACCTGCACGGGATGACAGTGGCCGAGGCGCATCCGGCGCTGGTGTCGTTCATCCTTGGCGCCCATGCCGACGGGTGCCGTCTGGTTCTGGTGATCACCGGAAAAGGCAAGGACCGGGACGACGGCGGGCCGATCCCGACCCGGTTCGGGGTGTTGCGTCATCAGGTGCCGCAATGGCTGCACCTGCCGCCCCTGCGCAACGCGGTGCTTCAGATTACCCCGGCCCATATCCGGCACGGCGGCAACGGGGCCTATTACGTCTATCTACGTCGCGGGCGATAACCGCCGCCGCGCGCTGCGCACCGGATGCACCATCGCGATCCCGGCAAGGGCGAAGCAGGCGGCATATCCCAGAAGCTGCCGCTCGAACCCGATCCCAAGGTCGATCATCCACCCGGACAGTCCAGGACCGATGGCCGACCCAAAGACCATGACAGCCGCGATTCCCGCCTTGATAGAGCCGAGATTCCGGGTTCCAAACAGCTCTGCCCAGCAGGCGGAAAGCAGGGTCGCCTGCCCGCCACCGGCAAGCCCCATCAGGATCACCCCGATTGCCGTCCAGAAAACAGTGGCCGTCAGGGCGTGAAGGGTGAAGGCAACGATCAGGGGCAAAAGGTAGATCGGCAGAAGGCGCACCGCGCCAAACCTGTCGATCCCGAACCCGTAGAGGACCGTGGAAAAGGTCAGAGTCAGCGTCCCCAGCGGAAAGACCGCGACAAGCGACAGGTGGTCCCAGCCCTTGATCTCGGCGAAATGGACCTGCTGGAACCAGAAGGCGGTGCCGAAGGCGGGAAAGAAGATCAGCGCCGGGACAAGGGCGAAGAACAGCGGCGAGGTCAGCGCCTCTTTTCGGGTCCAGTGCCGGTTGTCCATGCCGGGGGCGCTGTTGGCCTCGATATCGGCGGCGGGGGTGCGTTCGGTCCGAAGGAGGAGAAGCAGGACGGGAATGACGACGACAAGAAAGATCGCGGCGCCGGTCCAGATCAGCCGCCAGTCGAAATACTCCTTCAGCCAGACGATCGTGACCGGCAGCGTCGCCTCGCCCAGCGCGAACCCCATAGAGGCGATGGCCAGCGCCCGGCCCCGGGTCGCGACGAACCAGCGCGCCATGGCCACCATCGACAGATGCGTCGACATCCCCTGCCCGCCGAACCGCAGGGCAAAGATCACCACCGGCAACAGAAGCGCCGACCAGTTGAGCGCCATGGAAAGGCACGCCAACGCAAAGAACAGAAGGACGAAGATGCCCACGACCCGGACCCGAAACCTGTCGGCCAGCCCGCCCGCGAAGACCATCGCGATGGCCGAGGCGGTGGTGCCCAGCGTGTAGATGCCGCCCCATTGCCCGTGGCTGAGGCCGAAGCTGTCGCGAATCTCGCCCGCGAAGATCGAGATGAAGAAGGTCTGCCCAAAGGATGACAGGAACGACAAAAGCGCCCCGGCGGCAAGCCAGGGCGCGTTTTCGCGGATGAAGCGGAATGTATCCATGGCCCTGCCTTTCGGCGCCACATTGCGCCGAAAGCGGAGCCTTGAAAAGGGTCAGAGGACGTAGCGGCTTACATCTGTTGACCGGCTGAGTTCGCCAAGGTGTTCTTCGACGAAATCGGCATCGACCTTGATGGTTTCCCCACCCCGGTCGGGCGCGGTGAAGGACAGATCCTCGAACACCCGCTCCATGACGGTGTAAAGCCGCCGCGCGCCAATGTTTTCAACGCTTTCGTTGACCTCGGCCGCGATATGGGCCAGCGCCTTGATCCCGTCTTCGGTAAAGGCAACCAGCACGTCTTCGGTGCCCATCAACGCGGTGTATTGCCGGGTCAATGCATTGTCGGTTTCGGTCAGGATGCGAACGAAATCATCCTCGGTCAGAGCCCGCAGTTCGACCCGGATCGGCAGGCGGCCCTGAAGTTCCGGTAACAGGTCTGACGGCTTGGCGACATGGAAGGCGCCCGACGCGATGAACAGGACATGGTCGGTCTTGACGGGGCCGTGTTTGGTGCTGACGGTGGTGCCTTCGACCAGCGGCAACAGATCGCGCTGTACCCCTTCGCGGCTGACATCGGCGCCACGTGCCTCGGCGCGGGCGCAGACCTTGTCGATCTCGTCCAGGAAAACGATCCCGTTTTGTTCGACGGCCTCGAGCGCCGCCTTCTTCACTGTTTCATCGTCCAGAAGCTTGTCGGCCTCTTCGCTGATCAGCACGTCATAGCTTTCGGCGACGGTCAGTTTCTTGCGCACGGTCCGCTGGAAGGCTTTGCCGAAAAGTTCTCCCAGATTCATCATGCCCGGCATCCCTGCCCCCGGCTGACCGGGGATTTCAAAGCCGCCCATCGGGTTGGACTGATCCTGCACCTCAAGCTCGATGACGGTGTTGTCCAGCTCGCCCGCCCGAAGTTTCTTGCGAAACGCCTCGCGGGTGCCTTCGCGGGCGGCCTCGCCTGCGATGGCGTCGATCACCCGCTCTTCGGCGGCTTGCTGGGCGTTGGCCTTCACCTCGTCGCGCATGTGTTCGCGGGTATCCAGGATGGCCACATCGACAAGATCGCGGATGATCTGTTCCACGTCGCGACCGACATAGCCGACTTCGGTGAACTTCGTTGCCTCAACCTTGATGAAGGGCGCGCGGGCGAGCTTTGCCAGACGGCGGCTGATCTCGGTCTTGCCGACGCCGGTCGGCCCGATCATCAGGATGTTCTTGGGATAGACCTCGTCGCGCAGGTCGTCGCCCAGCTGCTTGCGCCGCCAACGGTTGCGCAGCGCCACGGCGACGGCCCGTTTTGCATCCTTCTGTCCGATAATGAAACGGTCGAGTTCCGAGACGATCTCGCGGGGGGTCAGGTCAGTCATTTCGAAAGGCTTTCCACGGTCAGGTTGCCGTTTGTGTAGACGCAGATGTCAGCGGCGATCGCCATGGCCTTGCGCGCGATGGTTTCTGCGTCGTGGTCGCTGTCCATCAGCGCGCGTCCGGCGGCGAGCGCGTAGTTGCCGCCCGATCCGATCGCCGCGATGTCATGTTCCGGTTCCAGCACATCACCGGCGCCGGTAATCACGAAAAGCTCGGACCCGTCGGTGACGATCAGCATCGCCTCGAGTTTTTGCAGGTATTTGTCGGTGCGCCAGTCCTTGGCCAGTTCGACGCTGGCGCGGGCAAGCTGGCCCGGCGTCGATTCAAGCTTCTTTTCCAGCCGCTCAAGCAGGGTAAAGGCATCGGCGGTGGACCCGGCAAACCCGGCAACCACATCATGTCCACCGGGCGACAGGCGCCGGACCTTGCGGGCGGTTCCCTTGATCACGGTCTGGCCAAGGCTGACCTGCCCGTCACCGGCGATGACCACCTTGCCGCCCTTACGGACCCCGATGATCGTGGTGCCGTGCCACCCGGGAAACTCTTCTTTCGACATCGCTTTGGCCCCTTGTTTGTTCCCGCCCTATATGGCGGCGGTCGGACCATCCCGCAACCGGCGCAACGAAAAAGGGCGCCACCGGGGCGCCCTTTCGCAATTCATTCGGCTGCGATCAGATGGAGGAGCTGATCCAGTCGGACAGCGCTGCCTTAGGGGCGGCGCCGGCCTTGTTCGCGACAACCTCGCCATCCTTGAAGACGAACAGCGCCGGGATGCCGCGCACGCCAAGTTGCGACGGGGACATTGGGTTTTCGTCGACGTTGACCTTTACCACCTTGACCTTGCCGGCCATCTCTTCCGAGATTTCTTCCAGGGCGGGGCCGATCATCCGGCAGGGGCCGCACCATTCGGCCCAGAAATCGACAACCACGGGGATGTCGGACTGACGCACTTCGGCGTCAAAGGTATCGTCGGTGACTGCTACGGTTGCCATCGGGCTTCTCCAGTTGCGTACTTGGGTCGGGGGCGGAAGGTAGGCAGCCACCGGGACAGGGTCAAGGTGCATCAACGCGCAGAAGGGCCGCCGTAACGGCACTTTCCTCCAAAGTCATCAATTTTTGTGCAGAAACCCAAAGTATTGCGGGTTCGATCACCTTGTCGGGATAAATCTGGTGGAGAGCGGCCGTATAGGCCCCCATCTGCCGCATGAGGCCTTCGGGCACGTCTTCGGGCCGATCTGGGACAACCCTGTTCGATTTGAAGTCGATCACCCGGACCCGGTCGTCTTCGACGATCAGCAGGTCGATCGCCCCCCGGATCTGCCGCCCGCCAAGTTCGGTAAGGGAGGCGGCGATTTCGACCTCGGACAGGGCGGGGCGGTCAAACAGGGGGGACAGGTCGGGGTGGTCAAGCAGGCCGATAGCCAAGGCGACAAGCCCGCCGGCGTCGGGCACCAAAACTGCGTCCGGTTCGCCTGCGATAATGGCCTTCCCAACCGTTTCGCGCTTGTCTGCCGCAATGCCGGGAAGATGCTCCAACAGCCGGTGGATCAGGGTGCCGCGCAGCTTGGCCGTGTCTTCGTCCAGCCCGTCGGTTTCGCCAAACAACGCCTTGGCGCCGCCAAGGTCCGAAGGCGACAGGGGCTTTGGCCTGATGGGGGTTTCGGCGACAGGTGGAAAGGCGGGCGGCGCGGCGGCTACGTCCGTGACCGTCTCGCGGGGTTTTGCCGTTGGCAGCCCATCCCAGTCGCCCGTCTGCAACCGTTTGCCCGGACCCGCGGGCGTGACAAGGTCGATGGTTGCCACCCCGTCCCGCCCGAAAGCCGCCGAAACCATATCGTGCCACCCGCCGCTACCCGGGACGGATTTGCCAGCGGCCGCGACGATCAGCCATTTTTCGGCCCGCGTCATCGCGACGTAAAGTAGGCGGCGGCGTTCGCGTTCTTCTTTGGCGTGGGCGGCGTCTTTCAGCGGGCTGAGAACCGAAGGGAACATGTCCGATTTAGGCCGCCACACGACACCCCCGGCATCATTGGGCATCAGTTGACCACGGTCCCGAATATCGCGGTCGGCGGTGTCGGGCAGGATCACGATGGGCGCTTCCAGTCCCTTGGACCCGTGCACCGTCATCACCCGGAGCCTGTCCCCCGCGCTGTCCATCTGGCGTTTGATGTCTTCGTCGTCCCCGTCGATCCATGCCAGAAAACCGGTCAGGCTGGGCGTGTTTCCGCGTTCGTAGGCCAACGCCTTGGACAAAAGAGCGTCGATCCCGTCTTCGGCTTCGTCCCCTAGCCGGGCGATAAGGCTTTGCCGACCCCGGTGCCGGGTCAGAACCCGCGCGATCAGGTCGTAAGGCCGCAGGAAATCGGCCCACTTCCGCAGGTCGGTCAGGATATCGAAGGTGTCGGCGTGATCTGCGGACCGCTCGCGCAGAACCTGCCACAAATACCGCCCCTTGGGCCGCCCCTTGGCGAGTGTGAAAAGCCGCTGTTCGGTCCAGCCAAACAGTGGCGACTTGAGTGCAGAGGCGAGCGAAAGGTCATCTTCGGGCAGGGCAAGAAACCGCAGAAGCGCGAGGATATCCTTTACCGCAAGTTCGGCATTCAGTTTCAGCCGATCCGCCCCGGCAACCCTCAGGCCGAGCGATTTACATTCCTTGATGAGGTTTGAAAACAGCGCGCTGCGTCGTTGAACCAGCACCATGATATCGCCTTCGGTGATCGGGCGCAGTTCAAAGGTGCCGGTATTGCCGATCTCGGTTGGGATCGGAGTGCCGATCATGGACTTGATGTGGCTGGCAATGCTGCGGGCCAGAACCACATCGGCCGCGTCAGGCGATTTGCGATCGACGGGATCGGTCCATTTGCCCTCTTCTGGTTTTTCGGGCGGGTCGATGAGCGGCCAAAGATCGACCCGGCCGGGCATGTCGGTCTTGAACGCGCGGTGAAAGATCTCCCGGTCGACCCCCTCGGCCCAATCCCCTTTGAAGGTCTGGTCGACCAGGCCAAGGATCGCGGTGGCGGAGCGGAAGGAGAATTGCAGGGTCTCCGGGCGAAGCTGCTTGCCGGCCCGGTCCAGTTCCCCCTCGAAATGGGCCTGCATCCGGTCCAGCTCGTCCGGGTCCGCGCCCTGGAAGGAATAGATGGATTGCTTCTTGTCGCCGACGACAAAGATCGTCCGGTCGCGCCCGTCGCTGCCACTGCCGAATTCATCGGCCAGTGCGCGGATGACCTCCCATTGCACCGGGCTCGTGTCCTGCGCCTCGTCCACAAGGATGTGGTCAATCCCGCCGTCCAGTTTGAACAGAACCCATTGGGCCACGGCCCGTTCGGTCAAAAGGGCGCGGGTCTTGCGGATCAGGTCGTCGAAATCGAGCGCCCCGCGCGCCAGCTTCCGCGCCTCGTATGCGGGGATGAAGGAGCGGGCAAAGGCATAGAGGGCGCGGGTTTGCTGGTAGGCCTTAACGGCGCGGATATGTTGGAGCGCCACCTCGGTCCGGTCCATCCAGGCATGAAGGTCTTCGACAATCGGGGCGAAGGCCTCGACCGCCTTCGTGTGGTCGGAGATAGGGAAATTGCGGGATTTGGAGGTTTGGTCTGCCGCATAGAGGAACAATTTGAACAGTGAGGTTAGCGTCGTCAGGTCGGGCGCGTCCAAATTGGCCTCAAGCAGGGACGCGGCGAAAGTCTTGTAGGTCTTGGTTGTGCCCGCGGCGATTTCAGCGATCTCTTCCGCAAGGGCCTTTTCACCCCCGATGAACGCTATGGAAACCGCATCTTCGACCTTGGAGTCGGGGGTCAGGCCGAACCACCCCGCGATCACTTCGTCCGTCACGTCAGCCCCGAAAGCATCTTGCCAGCGCATGATATCGCCAAGCAGTTTTGGCAGGGTTTGGTCGCTCAGCTGGCCCAGAACCGACAGCAGCACCCCGGCGTCCGGACCTTCGGCCATCTGGTCCAACACCTCCATCCGAAGCCGTTCGGCATCGCGGTCTTCCATCTCGGCAAAGGCGGGGCTGACGCCGGCCTCGAGCGGGAAGCGCCGCAGGATCGACGAACAGAACGAATGGATCGTCTGGATCTTGAGCCCGCCGGGCGTTTCGATCGCCTTGGCAAACAGGGTGCGTGCATGGGCAAGTTCTTTGGGTGAAAGCTTCCGCCCGACGCCAAGATCATGCAGGTCGGCAGTCAATGTACCATCGTCCTTCATCGCCCAGTCGCCGAGGCTCTTGAACAGGCGGTTCTGCATCTCGCTCGCCGCGGCCTTGGTGTAGGTCAGGCACAGGATGTTCTGCGGCGATACCCCGTTCAGCAACAGCCGCGCCACCCGGTTGGTCAGTACGCGGGTCTTGCCCGATCCGGCGTTCGCGGTCAGCCAGGTGGACCGTTCGGGGTCTGCCGCCCTGATTTGGTCTAACGTCGCCTCGTTCCAGCCGGTCATGTCAGATCCTCCGGCGTCACATCGTCGGCATCTGACCATTCCCCGTAGCGCGACAGGTGGTCATAGTCGCTCTTGTCGTCCGATTTCTCCATCGCCATGCGGGCGCTGTATCCACGGGTTGGCCGCTGCCATTTCGACAGAAGATCAATAAGCCCCTCCCACGTGTCGTCGGGGGATTCCTTGTCCATCGGGGCGGCGACGACTGTTGGCGTGGACCCAAGCCCGATGAAGGCCGCCGAGTGCGTGGGCGCGGCCCCGATCTGGGCAAAACCGCCGCGCGCGGCCATGGCAGCCTGAAGCAGCAACTGTTTGTCGAACTTCAGCTGTTGTTTGTTGTTTGGCGGGGTGCCCGTTTTGTAATCGTAGATCACGATCTGCCCGTCCGGTGTCCGGTCGATCCGGTCGGCCCGCGCCGTGAGCCTGACGTTCACGCCGGGCAAGTCGATCTGGCCCGTCGCCTCGCGCTGGGCCGGGGTGGCGGTTGCGAGGCGCTGCACCTCATCCTCCAGAAAGCCGTCGACGACATTTTCGAACCGCGCGATCCAAAGTTCCCGGATCGTGGGCCATGGACAGCCTTCGGCAAAGACGGTTCGGGCGGTTTGCATCAGGGCGTCCCGCGCGGAGGGATCGGTGGGGTCCGGCCCGTCAAAGATGAATCGTTCCATGATCTCGTGGATCAGGATACCCCGCAGGGGGGCATCCGGTTCCGGCACCAAAGGGTCAACGGGTTTCAGTCCGAGCACATCACGGGCGTAGATTGCATAGGGGTCGCGAACCAGCTTTTGGACCTGAGTGACGGAAATCTGCCGTGGCCTGTCTTCGACGGGCGGGCGTGGCGACGGGCGGTGCGCGGGCGCGGACCGTATGTCGGGCTCCTGAAGCTTTGCCGCCTGCGCCAGCCATAGATCGCCGCGCCGTTTCATCTCTTTCAAGGCTTCGGGGCCGCCGGTTTCGGTCAGGCCGTTCAGAAGATTGGTCAGGCGGTTGAGCCAGCGGGACGGGATCGTTTCCGCCTCGTCCGACCGGACCGATCGGCTTAGCCAGACGTCGGGTGCCGCGACCGCCTGCTGAAAATCATGCGCGGCCAACCCGATCCGCCGTTCTGGCAGCAACAGGCCCGCATCTGCCCGCATGCGGCGGTTCAGCCAAGGATCCGGGCTGGGTGCGGCGGGCCATGTCCCGTCATTCAGGCCCGCAAGAATAACAAGATCCGCGCTTTGAACCCGCGCCTCTAGCGTGCCCCAGAAAAGCACTCGCGGATGGCCTGTATCGGGATTGCGTACCTCTCCTTTTGCAAGGACCGCATTGAACAGCGATTGGAAGTCACGGCTTGTCATCGGCCCTGCTGCATCGGCGGCTTCGGCTAGGTTAGACACTGTTTTCAGGGCTTCGCGACCGGCGGCCTCGGCCCAAAGCGCGCCAGTTCCCTCTACCCGAGGTCCGGCGGCGAACCTCTCTGCCAGGGTTTTGTGAAGGTCGAGGAACCCGGCCAATGTGGTCTGTTCAACATCGCGCTGGACCGTATCAATCAGGTCGGCAACCCAATTGGCCCAGATCGCGGCGTCGCTGTCCGTTCCGACGCGAGCTCCGGCCCAGTTCCGCAGGGTGTCACCTGTTGGAAAGGGCGGACCGTAGCGCCGAAGGTGCAATTCCAACTCACGCGCGAACCGCAGATGAGGCCCCCGGTCGGTTGCCCCGCTCGCGGCGAGGGGGTGTTTCAGCAGAACCAACAAGGTTTCAGCGGTGACAGGACCGACAAAAAGGTCGCAAACATGGCGCAGGAACCGCCCCGGCGGGGATAGCTGCAGCGGCTGGCCAGCACTGTCATCCGGCACGATATTCCAGCGATCCAGCGCTGCCGCGACCTGCCGGGTCAGGTTTCTGTCCGGTGTGATCAGCGCGGCGGTCTTGCCGTTGTCAACAGCGGCCCGCAGGCGTAGGGCAATGGTTTCGGCCTCCATCCGGGGCGACGGGGCCTGAAGCAGGCTGATCGACGCTGTCGCCTTTGCCATGTTCCCTTGTTCCGGCCCTTCTTTCAGCCAGCCATCGGTGACCGGGGCCGGGCGCAGTGCGAGCGAAAGAAGCCTGTTCCTGTCCGGGTCCGGGGCAGACCCGTCAGACCACGGCACAATGTCGGCCGGTCCCAGCCCCAACGCGTCCATCAGGCGTTTGAACCGGTATTGAGGATGGTCTTCGAACCCGTCGGCCTGGGTCATCCGGTTCCAAACCCGGTCGGGCATGTCAAAGTCGAAACCCGGTAGGATCACAGCGCCGTTCGGCAGTTTCGCTACGGCTTCCATCAACAGGGCGGTCGCCCCGCGCGAGCCGGTCGAACCCGCGACGATGATCGGGTGGTCAGGAGGCGCCTTTCCCCAATCGGCTACCAGCCGTTCGACGACCATGCGCTGCCGGGTCTCAAGGTCTGGCGGCGAAGCCCCGGCGTCGAAAAACTGCCGAGCGATTTGCAGGAATTTCAGCGACCTGTCCCAATGTTCGGACAGGTCCGAAACATCAAGGGATTCCAGCCGGTCCAGCGATACCCCTTCACCGTGCATTTCGTCGAACAGGCTGGCAAGGCTGTCCGACAGATCGAACAGGGCGGCACGCGGCGCGATGTCTGGGTCCTGTTCCAGCAGCCGGGCAACCAGTTGAGTCAGCTCAAGCCGCCTGCGAAGGGGGGACACCGCCGGGGGAATATCAGCCAAACCCGGATCCTGAGCCAGATCGGTGACCAGTCGGAACCGCGGGAGCAGCCGCGCCTGCCCGGGGTCGAACGCCGACTGCATCCGCCGCATCATCCGCCGCGTGTTGACCAGAACCTCGACCCGGGCGAGCGCGTCTGCTGGGTGGTCCCTAGTGAGGTTGAGAAGTCCGTCGACCACCGCCTGTCCAAAGTCGACCCCCGGTGCCAGCCCAAAAACACGCGGCTTGTCGGTTGGGTCAAACATCCTTGGCACCTTTCAACATCCCTTCGGCCAGTGGCAGGCTTTCGGGTCGGCCAACGTCGCACCACTTTCCGTGGTGCACCACCCCAAAAAGCCGCCCGCGCACAATCATGCTGTCCCAAAGAAGGTTCAGCGAAAAGACATCATCGCGGATGTTATGCAATCCCTCGGGCCGGATGATCTGGGCACCGGAGTAGACGTGCCCCGGTCCGCGCGTCAGCCGCCCACCATCTGACAGGAAATCCCCGGCGGCCTGATGGCCGATCGCGTTCTTGGGCGGAATCAGAAGCAACAACGCATCCATCCGCGCTGGGTCCCAGGCCAACCGAAGCTGTTCAAAGGGGTTCATTCCTGTCCAGACGGCATCGGTGTTCATGGTGAAGATCGGGCCCGGGGGCAGCAGGGGCAGCGCCTTGCGCAGGCCGCCGCCGGTTTCCAATAACCGGGTCCGTTCGTCCGAGACGGACACATTCCGACCGGACAGCACTGGCAGCAATTGTTCGGCAAGGTAGTGGATGTTGGCCGCTTTCGTGCCGATCCCGGCCTCGTCCGCAAGGTCGATCGCGTGATCGATCAGCGTCGTTTGTCCGACCTTGATCAGCGGTTTTGGCGTTTTGGCTGTCAGCGGCCTCATCCGCGTTCCCAGCCCGGCCGCAAAGAAAAAGACAGCGTTAGGGGTCATGCCGGATAGGTTGTTGGGGGGATCAGATCATTGATCAGAACCCGTAGTTTGTGGAGCGCGGGGTGATCCAGATCCCGCCGAATGTGGGCAACGACCCTTGGAATGAAATCCTGATAGCGGGGCTTAGCTTCTTGGAAAATGAGCCTGTGAAAGATCCCGATGATCCGCAGGTTTCGCTGCACCGAAAGGATCGCAACCTCTTGATCAAGTGTCGAGCGATCCATCCCAGTGCCCGCGGCGAAGGCGTCCAGAACCTGCTGCTCGGTCGATGGGCCGACATCCCGTCGCGCATCCCGCAAAAGCGACACCAGATCATAAGCGCCCGGTGCAATGAACGCATCCTGAAAGTCCAGAATTCCCACCTTGTCCAATCCGGTGCGACCCGGCCGCCAGATCAGGTTTTCGGCGTGAAAGTCCCGAAGGGAAAGGGTCTGCGCGGGCCGGATGCAGCCGGAAAACAGGTGTTCAATCTCCGCCTCTACTTCGGACCGGGGGGCGCCGGGCGCGGCATGATCGAAGAACGGCGACAGCATTTGCGCGGCGATATCGGGTGTCAGGCGCGGCAGATCCGCCAAGACAGGGCAGGTCTGGAGCGCCAGAAGTACATCGGTCACGGCGGCATAAACCGGGCCTTCGTCTTCTGGCCGGGCCGTGAGATGAAGGGAAACCTGATCCGGTCCAAGGTCTTCGAGAAGAAGCAGGCCCAAATCGTGGTCAGCGCGAAGAATGCGAGGTGCCGACAGGCCGCATGTCACAAGGTGATCTGAAATGCGATGGAACGCGTGGGTGTCTTCGCCGGTCTCTGGCGAGGCATCCATCAAGATCGCGGAGTCGGCGTTTCGGAGCAGGCGAAAGTAGCGTCGCCGCGATGCGTCGCCGGGAATGGGCTCGGCCCCATCACGCGCCCATCCGGCTGAGGCGAGGAATGCCGCGACGGCTGCGTCACGCATGTGCAAGGACACGATCCAGCCTTTCGGCCCAGGCGGCGGGCCCCCGAAAAGAAACCCTATGCTCGTCCTGCCAGGCTTCGAACCGGAGCGTCAGTGCCGAAGGCGGCGAAAGCCAATCCAAACGATCAGGCCATTCGATCAGGCAGATTGCCGACACGAACGCCTCGTCCAGACCAAGTTCCAGCGCCTCTTCCGGGGAAGAAAGGCGATAGAGATCGCAGTGCCAGATTTCGACATCATGGTCGTTGTAGGTTTGAACAAGCGTGAAGGTTGGTGAGGGGACGTCTTCGTTCCTGCCAAGGCGGGCGCGGATCAGGGCGCGGGAGAATGCCGATTTTCCGGCCCCGACGTCCCCTTCCAGCAAGAGGGTATCGCCACGGCCCAATTCAGCCGCGAAAGCGCGGGCAAGCGCCTCGGTATCGGCTTCGGTTGCGAGGAGATGGGGCCCGGTTTCGACGTGCATGATCACAGACTACGCACGTCGTGGGGAGCTTCAAGCCCTGTCAGACGCCTTGCTGCATCCGGCCTTCCAATCCGAGGGGTTGGTGAATCGTCGGGGCCATGTCGCGAACCCTTCTAAATGCGGCAAGCGTTGCCCCGCCGGGAAGAGGAGAGACCTTGCAGGAGTAGTGACGCCCATCGTTCATGATCACCAACTCTTCCCAGGCACTGCGTTCGCCGATCCGTCCGACGAAATTGCAGACTTCGCCCCAGACGGGGGTCGGTGCACAGGATTCCTGCCACTGTCGGGCTTCGTCTAGAATCCCACTTTCGGTCAGGCCGGTGGCCGGTTTGTGCCAAAGCTTGCAATAGGCGCTGTTTGCCATTGTCATCGTGCCAGAGGCGTTGAAGACCGCGACCGCTTCGTCAAGGGAATCGAGAACCGCGTGGCTGAGTTCAATCTCGGACCGGAAGCGACGGGTCAAAGACACCTCCGCGCTGATGTCTTCGAAAAGAAACGCGATGGCGCCGTCCGGATGGGGGCGTCCGGTGACCCGGTAGGTGCGCCCGTTCGGAAGCTCCCACGTCTCGCAATAGTTTCCATCCTTCGCGGCGGATTCCAGCGCGGCTACTTCCTCTCGCCAGGTCTTGTAGTTCTTTGGTTCCGGCAGCATCTGACCTTCGCGCAACCGGTCAAGAACGGCATTCACGGTCGGTTGGCCGCTGAGAAATTCAACCGTCAGGTTCGTCAGATCGATCAGGGCCGGGTTGAAGATCATCAGCTTTCGGTTGCGGTTGAAGATGGCAAGCCCGATGGAAAGTTCGGCGAAGGTTTTTCCAAGGGTGGTGACAAAGTTCCGTTGCGTGGTTTCGGCCCGGACAATGGCTGAAACGTCGATTGCAAAATGCACCACCTCGGCACCGTGTCGGATACTTGTTACTTCGTACCAGGAGGGGTCAACCTGATCGGGCAAGTGAACGGGCGTGCGCCCGGTCACGCGTTCGCCGTCGTCTTCGGGGCGGTCGAGATTTTCGAAGATTTGCTGCGGCGGCCATGTTGCAATACCGCTTGCCAGACCGTTCTGAACCCCGTCTGCCTTGGCGAGGTAGGCCCGATTTGCCCAGATGATCGACCTGTCTTCGTGTTCCTTCCAGATCAGCATGGGGGAATCTTCGGCGATGGCCTGATAAGATTCGATCTGGGCCTCGATCGCCTTGATTGTGGCCTGATTTGCAAGGCTGTGACCGTTGGCCCCGCGCGCGTCTTCGTAGACGAGCCGGGCCATTCCGTCCCAGTAGTCGGCAACAATCCGAATGTCGGGGCTGTCCGGCGACGTGATGATCTTGTGCCCGTCTGTTGCCAGGGTGGACAGATGGCGCCGCAAGTGCGGAAATTGCGGCCCGAATACCGAAATGAACGCCTCCCAATCGGTGCGGCTGTCGGTCGGGTGCCGAATAAGGGTCTGGGCCGCCGGTGTCGCGTCAACAAGGTCAACGTCATCGAACAGGAAGGCGATGTTCGCCTCTGCCCGGGTCAGGTATTCGCGGGCGGCGGCCCGGTCCGATGTCGCCGGTCGCGAGAAGAAGGCAAGCAACGCGCCACCGGCAAGAAGCGACACGATGGCGACAAAGATCAGTTGCATACTATCGGAAAGCACCATGGCCCGACTCCAATATGAACAATTGGAAACAGAAGGTGCGTTACTTTGGTTAACGGGGCGTTAAGCGCCGGAACCGCTACGAGAATTCGATTTGTTTGTTGTCGCCCAAGGGCCCATGGCCGTCGTCCCGTCCGGGGTCGACGCTGTCGCGCGGCCAGCGGACAAGAACGATCGCTCCACCGCCCGCCCGACCCAGCGCGCGCGCGCCGCCATTCGAAAACGATAGCTCTGCCCCGGACCGTTCAAGAAGGGTCTTGGCGATGAACAGCCCGAGCCCCATGCCCTCGTATCCGGGCCGCCGTTCCGCGTCTTCGCCGCTGCGTCGGCGCCGAACAAAAGGATCGCCGATCCGGCCGATCACCGATGTGGGATAGCCCGGACCATCGTCGCTGATCCGGATCGAGATGGTGTCGGCGTCCCAACTCGTTTCAACTTCGACCGCGCTTTCCGCGAAGTCGACCGCGTTTTGAACGAGGTTGCGCAGGCCGTGGATGATCTCGGGCCGCCGCCAGATGACCGGCTGCCGCTGCGGGTGGTCGGTTTCGTCCGATACGCGGATGATGATCGTCTTTCCCCGGTTCATATGGGGTTCGGCGGCTTCGTTGATCACCCCTTCAAGCGGGACGCGCCGCATGTGCAGGTCGTCTTTCCCCGCCCGCCCCATGGACCGCAGGATGTCGCGGCAGCGGTCGGCCTGACTGCGGATCAGGGCCAGATCCTCGGCAAGTTCCGGATTGTCCTGCACCTCATCAAGAAGTTCAGAGCTGACCAGTTTGATCGTCGCCAGCGGGGTGCCCAATTCGTGCGCCGTTGCGGCGACAACCCCGCCGAGGTCGGTCAGTTTCTGTTCGCGGGCGAGGGCCATTTGTGTGGCCAGCAGGGCATCGCCCATCGAATGCATCTCGCTTGTGACCTGCCGAGCATAGACCCCAAGAAACAGAACCCCGATCAGAAGCGATACCCAAAAGCCGAACAGGAACAGGCCAGGCAGCCGCAGTTCTGTGCCCGCCGTGGTCAGGACGGGATAGTGAAACTGACTGAGCAGGGAGAGCATCAGGATCGCTACTGAAGCGATCAGAACCGTATAGCGCAACGGCAGGAAGGTGGCTGCAATCGTCACCGGAACCAGCGCCAGCAGGGCAAAGGGGTTGTTCAGCCCGCCTGTCAGAAGCAGGAGCATCCCGAGCTGCAACAGATCGAACAAAAGCATCAGCGTGGCGTCGCGGTCCGACAGCTTTTGGTTTCCGGGGGCAAGGAAGGTTGAAAACAGGTTGGCGAGGATCGAGGCGCCGATGACGATCGAGATGAACCCGACCTCAATCACCAGATCGAAGAAACGAACCGCAACCACCAGCGCGGCAATCTGCCCAAGGATCGCGATCCAGCGCAGGATCACCAAGGTTCTGAGCCGCACCCAGTTGCTGCGGGTCCGGTCCTGTAGGAATGCCGGGTCGGACATGGCCATGGGCGGGCTTTCGGTCTGCGTCAAGCTGATGCATTGTTAAGCGCAGGGCGAGGCACGATCAATGCGACCGACAAGACAGGAGCAGTAGATGGACCGGAAACTTATTGCGATCGGGGGCGCGTTGTCCCTTGCGGTGCTGATTGCCGGGACCGGCATCGCCATCATGACAGGGCGCCAGAACGACCAGTTCGCGGATTGCGGGGGCAGTGCCGTTGCCGGTAGCGCCATTGGTGGACCGTTCGAGTTGCTGAACGCCCAGGGGCAAACCGTGACAGATGCCGACATCATCACCGGGCCAACGATCCTGTATTTCGGCTATACCTTCTGTCCGGATGTCTGCCCGCTGGACAATGCGCGCAACGCACTTGCCGTCGATATTCTTGAAGAACAGGGGATTGATGCGACCCCCGTTTTCATATCGATCGACCCGGACCGCGACACGCCCGAGGTGGTCGGAGAGTTCGCCTATAACTTTCATGACCGGATGATCGGCCTGACCGGATCGGCCGAGCAGGTCGCCGCCGCATCCCGTGCCTACAAGACATTCTACCAGAAAGAGGCGGATGGCGATCCGCAGTATTACCTCGTCAGCCATTCGACCTTTAGCTATCTGGCCCTGCCCGGATACGGGGTCGTCGACTTCTTCAAGCGCGACGACAGTGCCGAGGTTGTGGCGGATCGCACAGCCTGTTTCGTCGAAGCCGCCGGGGCAAGCTGAATTGACCTGACCCCGACCGGGCGCTACCTGTTGTTTGCGCGAAGACTGAAGGGCCTTTGAAATGGATACAGACCAACTGGATCTGGGCGATGATACGTCCCTTCTTCTTGTGGACGATGACGAGGCGTTCCTGAAACGTCTGGCCCGCGCCATGGAAAAGCGTGGATTTTCCGTGGAAACTGCCGGGTCCGTCGCTGCGGGAAAGGCGATTTCAACCGCCCGCCCACCCGCCTATGCGGTCGTCGATCTGCGGCTTGAGGACGGCAACGGGCTCGATGTCGTGGAAACCCTGCGTGAAAAACGGCCCGATGCCCGGATCGTGGTGCTGACCGGATATGGCGCGATTGCGACGGCTGTTGCCGCGGTGAAGATCGGCGCGACCGATTACCTGTCCAAGCCCGCCGACGCGAATGATGTGATCCATGCCCTGCTGGCGAACGGTGATGAGCTGCCGCCGCCGCCGGAAAACCCGATGAGCGCCGACCGTGTGCGGTGGGAGCATATCCAGCGGGTTTATGAATTGTGCGACCGCAACGTCAGCGAAACCGCCCGGCGGCTGAACATGCACCGCCGGACCTTGCAGCGCATTCTGGCCAAGCGCAGCCCGCGCTAGGGCCGATAGGCCTTGGATATGGTTTCCGTTCCTTCTGCGTGGTCGACAAATCCCATCCTTGAATAATAGGTCAGCCCGGCCCGGTTGTAGCGCCGAATGGTTGCGTCGATTGCGGCGACTCCGACCTGCCTGGCCATTCGGCGGGTTTCGTCGAAAAGCGCCGCGCCAATGCCCTGCCCCTGTGCATCCTTGCTGACGAAGCTGGCGATCACGGCCCAGTCGTCGGGCAACTTGCCCGCGCCCGTCCAATCTGGGTCAGCCCACTCAAGCGCCTGAAACCCTAGCGGCACGTCGTCCGACAGGGCAACGGCGCAGGAAATGGACCTTTGTGGCGCAATGTAGTGGCGGATCATCCGGTCTGGCGTGAAGGGTGTCTTGTGGGCGGTGGTGCCCCCGGCGGCAATCAGCGGGTTGATGATGTCGCACAGGTCCGGGGCGTCAGCGATGACCGCTTGTCGGATCAGGATAGGCATCAGAGCTGCCGCAACAGAGTGTTGTGCCGCGCGGTGTAGTCGGCACGCACCTCGACCGGCGGGCGCAGGCGGATTTGCAGCGATTGGGCCATGTCAGGGTCTATTTTTCCAAAGAACCTGTTCGACTCTTCGACCGAAAACCCGGCGATCTGGGTCGCCTCCAGCCAGGCGCTGATCTTGTCGGCTCGCTTGATCTGTTTCTTGACCTGAACCGGGATCTGGGCCGGCAGGCCGAACCGGATGTGGATAGCGGCGGTCAGGCGAAGGTCCAGCTCTCCATAGCCTGGACCAACGGCGGCCTTCACCGGGCTGATCATATCGCCGATCACGTATTCGGGCGCATCGTGCAGCAGGGCGGCCAGACGCCATTTTGCGGGGGCGGCAGGGTATAGGCGGGCGTAGATCTCTTCGACCAGAAGGGAATGTTCTGCCACCGAATAGGCATAATCACCCTTCGTCTGGCCATTCCAGCGCGCAACGAAGGCCAGCCCATGGGCGATATCCTCGATCTCGATATCCATCGGGGTCGGGTCCAGCAGGTCCAGCCTGCGACCCGACAGCATCCTTTGCCACGCACGCGGTTGTTTCATTTTTGCCCCCATTCTTCGGGCCGCCAACCTACGCCCGGGGTGCGGACGTTGTCGAGATGGGATGCCAGTGCTATCTGACCCTCAAACCGAAGTGAAGGAGTTTGGCCAATGGCCGAGGATTACGTCGTCAAGGATATCTCGCTGGCCGAGTTTGGCCGCAAGGAACTGAACATCGCCGAAACAGAAATGCCGGGCCTGATGGCCTGCCGCGAAGAGTTTGGCGACAGCAAACCGCTGAATGGCGCGCGCATCGTCGGGTCGTTGCACATGACCATCCAGACGGCTGTTCTGATCGAAACGCTGGTGGCGCTGGGCGCCGATGTGCGCTGGGCATCCTGCAACATCTTCTCGACGCAGGACCACGCCGCGGCGGCGATTGCGGCGGCGGGCGTGCCCGTTTTTGCGGTGAAGGGCCAGACGTTGGAGGAGCATTGGGACTATCTGGACAAGTCGTTCATGTTCCCCGAGGGCGCGAACATGATCCTGGACGATGGCGGCGATGCGACGCTTTACGTTCTTCTGGGCGCGCGGATGGAAGCAGGCGAAGACGTGCTTGCCGTGCCAGCATCGGAAGAAGAGGCCGTAATCAAGGCCCAGATCCAGAAGCGGATGAAGGAAAGCCCCGGCTGGTTCGCCAAGACCAAGGCAGCGATCAAGGGCGTGTCCGAGGAAACCACCACCGGCGTTCACCGCCTGTATGACCTGCACAAGAAGGGCCAGCTTCCCTTCCCGGCGATCAACGTGAACGACAGTGTGACCAAGTCGAAGTTCGACAACAAATATGGCTGCAAGGAAAGCCTTGTCGACGGCATCCGCCGCGCCACGGACACGATGATGGCCGGCAAGGTCGCGGTGGTTTGTGGCTATGGCGATGTGGGCAAGGGATCGGCCGCCAGCCTGCGCGGCGCGGGTGCCCGCGTGAAGGTGACCGAAGTGGACCCGATCTGCGCGCTTCAGGCCGCGATGGACGGATTCGAGGTTGTCCTGCTGGAAGATGTGGTCGACAGCGCCGATATCTTCATCACTACCACCGGCAACAAGGATGTGATCCGCATCGAGCATATGCGCGAGATGAAGGACATGGCCATCGTCGGCAACATCGGCCATTTCGACAATGAAATTCAGGTGGCCAGCCTGCGGAACCACAAGTGGACCAACATCAAGGATCAGGTGGATATGATCGAGATGCCCTCGGGCAACCGGATCATCCTTCTGTCCGAAGGTCGCCTGCTGAACCTTGGCAACGCCACCGGCCATCCGTCCTTCGTGATGTCGGCCTCGTTCACCAACCAGGTCTTGGCGCAGATCGAGCTGTGGACCAAGGGCGAGGATTATGCCCCCGGCGTCTACATCCTGCCCAAGCATCTGGATGAAAAGGTGGCCCGCCTTCACCTTGCCCGGATCGGTGTGAAACTGACCGAGCTGCGGAAGGAACAGGCCGATTATATCGGCGTGACCGTCGAGGGGCCATTCAAGCCCGAGCATTACCGCTACTGATGGGTCAGCCGGACCCGACACATCCACGCCGCCCAGCATTGCGCTGGGCGGCGTTCTTATTTTGCCTGATCGGTCTTGCCCTTGGGGCCCATCAATTGCTTTTCCATCCCAGAACGCCCCTGCCGCCGGAATGGAATCCCACTTTTCCGCTGCGGGTTGCTGACCCGATTACCCCATTGACCGATTGGAAATTGTCACGCGCGGCCGCAGACGACGCCATGTGCCTGTCCGCACTGACAGAGGCGGCCCGGGCAGAGCCAATGCCCGATCTTCTGGTTTCGGACGACTGCGGTGTGACCAACCGCGTTTCGGTTACCGAAGTCGGCAGTGCCCGCATTGACCGGATCGAGACAACCTGCGCAATCGCGCTGCGCATGGCGATGTGGGAACGTCACAGCCTTCGCCCCGCCGCGCAGCGCCATTTCGGCCAGGACATTGCGGTGATCCGCCAAATCGGCAGCTACAATTGCAGGCGAATGCGGACCAGCGCGGGTGTCGGGCGCCAGATGAGCACGCATTCGACCGCGGAGGCGATCGATATCACCGGCTTTGATCTGTCCGACGGGCGGTCCGTTCGTTTGCTGGGCGGCTGGAACGGTGATACCGACGAAGCGGCCTTTTTGCGTGATATTCGCGACGGCGCCTGTGACTTCTTTCGAACCACGCTTTCGCCCGACTTCAACGCCCTCCACGCGGACCATTTTCACCTGCAATCTCGTGGATGGGGAACCTGCCGCTAGAACAGAAAGCGGTGCGAATGGGCCGAAAATTCCCCCCGGAATATCCTTTACCGCCGGATGTTTCGCGTCCTAGGGTCGGGCCAGCCGGTTAGCCCGGTATTGGTGAACGGGCCTTTGGCCCATGCAAAGAGTGGGGATTGCTTATGGGCAAGAGAGATGACCTGATCGCGAAATACGCGGACGACCTGAAGTCCAAATGCGGCATGACGCCGGACATGGACCTGCTGACTAAGGTGACCATCGGCTGCGGCCCGTCGATCTATGACGCGGATGCCTCGACCGTCGCCGCCTCGCAGCCGAGCGAGCTGGAAACTGTCAAGAAGAACTTCCTGATGAAGAAACTGGGCCTTTCCGACAGCCCGGACCTGATGGCTGCGATCAAATCCGTTCTGGAAACCTATGGCATGTCCGAACGGAACAAGTATCGCGCTGTGGTCTATTACATGCTGGTAAAGCACTTCGGCAAAGAAGCCCTCTACCGCTGAGTTTGCCGTAGATCTGGACCTGCGCCCACCGGCCACCGGTGGGCGTCTGCATGTCGAGTTGACTAAAATCCTTCCGGCAATTCCTTTGCGGAATCGGCGCTGGCTGCGCTAGGCATAAGTCACGGCCAGGACGGCCCGGACCTAGAAATTCAGATCGCGTGTGGTGCGTAGGGAGCACGCGGGGTGAGAGGGGTCCGGCCGGGGTGGCTGGACCCCTTATTTGTCAAAGAAGGCTTTGCTGCGGTCAGGCGAGCGCATCTTGTCCCAACCCCCGAACGCCTTGCGCCTGTAGGAGGGCAACGACCTTTTTCACGTCCACGTTCTGGATCGCCGTGCCGGACGCGATGGCCAATGCCGCCGCCGTTCCCGCTGCCTGCCCCATTCCCATGCATTGCGGCATTCCCCGGACCGAGGCAAAGGCCGTAGCATCCGCCGAAATGATCCGACCCGCGAACATCAGGTTTTCAACATCACGCGGCATAAGGGACCGAAGCGGGATGGTGTAATATCCGCCCTGCCCGACGATAGCGTCATGGGTCATTGCGTTCGATGTGCGCATCACATCGTCAATCGGGTTGTCGCAACAGACGATCCCGTCATCGAACCGGGTAGACGCGGCAAGATCCGCCCCGGTGACCCGATAGACCCCTTCAAGTTTGCGCGTTTCACGGACACCGACCGTTGGGCCAAGGGTTGTCAGATAGGCGTTTTCAAAGCCCGGCACATCGTTGCGCAGGAACGTGGCGAGTTGATGGGCCCGCCGCCGGCCCTCTTGCGTCGCGCGACTGACGGCGGCCGGGTCGGTTCCGTCCACACCGCGGATCACGACGGAATTGCAAAAGACCGTCCCGGCGTGAAATCCCCGCATCAGGTAAAGCTGGGCAAGGTCCGGATGCAGCCGACCTTCGGCGATGCCCTTGGCGGCAAATTCGCGGAAGTAAGGGTCCGGGTCGGCAAAGACCCTGTCCCAATCGGCGTTTGCCATGAAGAAGGACAGGGTGACGCCCATCATCGCCCCGGTTTCATCCCCAAGCGAATAGGGAACACCAGCTTTGGCCGAGATATCGGCGTCGCCCGAACAGTCGATCACGAAGCGGCAGGAAAACCTGATCGGGCCGCGCCGGTCGCAGGCCTCGATCCCGGCGATCCGTTTGCCAGACATCACCGGGGACAGGGCGAAGGTGTTCAGGTGCAGATCTACCCCCGCCTCCTCCAGCATGTCGAACATGGTCAGCGTGGCAATGTCGTGGTCGTACTGGATTTCAGGACCAAAGTTTTCCAGCGCGCAGGGCCGCATTTCAGCAGCGGGCGGTGACATGGCGAAAAGCCGGTCGGCAAGTTCTTCCATGATACCGCCGATGATAACGCCCTTGGGATAGGCTGCGCCCCAGGGCATGCCGGGACAAAAGGCCATAACGCCGCCGATCTTGCTGGTTCCTTCCAGAAGCCGGACAGACAATCCCTGCCGTGCGGCGGCGATGGCCGCGCCAAATCCAGCAGTGCCGCCGCCGACCACAACGACATCTGTTTCGATTTCAGTCATGAAACCCGCCGATCAGAACAGGGTCAGGACCGCCCCGATGATCGCGCAGCCAAAGGTGGAATAGCCGCCGTCGATCAAGGTGAGTTTGAAGGGCCGCATACCGTAGGCGTTGTTGATCATCGTCCAGGGCGCGATGAAGAACAGCCCGATCCCGAGCCCAGCAATCACCCCTTTGCCGACCGTGTTGATATCTGCCATGCCGAAGATATGGCGCATCATGCCGGCGACGATGATCATGCAGATGGCCGAGAGGATGAAGGGTGTCGCGCTGCCCCCTTTGGGGCGGCCGTTTTCATCACATTCAATCCCTGATGCCTCCAACCATGGCTTCGACAGCGCCATGTACCAGACAGCCCCAAACACCCAGGATGCCGCCGCGGCGGCCAACACATTGATCAGTTCCATTCGTCCCTCCGAGTTTGTTTTCGGAAGTCTAGGCCAAGGATCAGGGCTCTGTCTTGCCCAATTCGCAGATCAGCTGCCATTCTGTATCGCTGACCGGCTGCACGGACAGGCGCGAGTTCTTGACCAGGACCATGTCGGCAAGGCGTGGGTCCGCTTTGATCGTCTGCATCGAGACAGGTTCGACGAAGGGGCGCAGCGCCCGGACATCAACACAGTCCCAACGCGGATCGTCGGTGCTGCTGTCGGGGTGGGCGGGGGCGATCACCTCGACAATACCGACGATCTCGAGCCCGGACCGGGAATGGTAGAAGAACCCCAAGTCGCCAACGTCCATCGCCCGCATATTGTTGCGGGCCTGATAGTTGCGGACCCCGTCCCATTCTTCGCCTGCCGCGCCTTTGGCGACCAGATCGTCCCAGCCGAAAACGTCGGGTTCGGATTTGAACAGCCACTTGGCCATCAGCCGATCACCTTTTTCCATTCCTGGATACGGACATCCGAAAACAACCCGGCCTTGGCGTAGGGGTCACTGGCGGCCCAGTCGTGGGCGGCGGCAAGGTCGGCAACATCCAGCACGATCAGGGACCCGCACATGGTGCCCGCGTCGTTCAGGAACGGCCCCGCCATTTCGACAACGCCGGTTTCTTCGATATAGGCAAGGTGGGCTGCCCGGTTGTCGAGACGGGTCTGAAGCGCCCCGTCCTTATCCGTCGTCATGATTGCAACACGCATTTCTATTCCTCCTTCAATGGCCGGGACAAAAGCTGCCGCAGCGCCTCTTCCACGGTGATGTTTCGGCCAACAAGATCCGCGACGACAAAGCTGATTGGCAGCTCCAGCCCATCGCGTTTGGCCAATTTAGTGACTGCTATTGCTGTTTTCGCGCCTTCAACCGTGACCGATGGATCAAAGTCTTCGCCGCGACCGATGGACAGTCCGAACTGGTAGTTGCGCGACAGGTCAGACGTGCAGGTCAAGGCCAGATCTCCCAGACCCGACAAGCCCATCAGCGTTTCAGGCCGGGCGCCGTTCGACAGAGCAAGCCGCTGCATCTCGGCAAAACCGCGGGTCAGAAGCGCGGCGCGGGCGCTTTCCCCAAGGCCGGCGCCGATGCAGGCGCCACAGGCAATGGCCATGACGTTCTTCAACGCGCCGCCAAGCTCTGACCCGACCACATCGGTTGTTCGGTAGAGCCGGAGGGTGGCTGTCGACAGGGCGGACTGAAGATAGGCCCCTTCGCTGTCATCGGCACAGGCGAGCGTCAGAGCGGTGGGAAGCCCGCTTGCAATATCCGCCGCAAAGCTCGGGCCTGTCAGGGTTGCAACAACCGCATCCGGGACAAGCGATTCGATGCTTTGGCTTGGCCCGCGCATCGTTTCGATATCGATGCCCTTGCAACAGGCGACAAGCCGCTTGCCCGCAAGCCAATTCGCGTTTGCGGCAAGGAACCCGCCGATGGCCTGTGCTGGCATCGCCAGAAGAACCACGTCGCACCCCGCCAGACGGTCGATATCATCGGTTGGGTGTACCGTTCCGGGAATGGTCTTCCCGGCAAGGCGCGGGCTTTGCCGGGTTTCGCGCATGGTCTGAACTGTGGCCTGGTCCCGCGCCCAAAGAATGACCTGTCGGCCATCCAGCCCGATTGTTATGGCGAGCGCCGTGCCGAACGCGCCCGCACCCGCGACACCAATCTTCATGCCTTCGCCCCCTTCTTGCCGGACCCGAGAAGCGCCGGGGCGGTCTGATCCAGTGGCCAGCGTGGCCGTGCCGAAAGCGTCAGATCGTCCACTTGTCCCATGCCATGCAACGCACCGCCCGCATAGGCGATCATCGCGGCGTTGTCGGTGCAAAGATCAAGGGGCGGCGCGGTGAAGACAGTCTCTGTATTGGCGCAAAGCTGTTGGAGTCCCGCCCGGATCGCGCCGTTTGCCGCGACCCCGCCAGCCACCGCAAAGCCCCGGTTGACGGGCTTATCCTCCAGATAAATCGCCAGCGCGCGGCGTGTCTTTTCCGTCAGGATGTCGACAACGGCCTGTTGAAACCCTGCAGCAAGGTCGGCCTGATCCTGTTCGGTGATCCCGCCCTTTTCCGCACCGATTGAATCCCGTGCCCGCAACATCGCGGTCTTCAGCCCGGAAAAGGACATGTCGCAGCCGGGACGATCCAACAGAGGGCGCGGCAAGGCGAACCGCCCGGCATCGCCAGACTGCGCGGCCCGTTCCACATTCGGCCCGCCGGGCTGCGGCAGGCCAATCAGGCGGGCGGTCTTGTCAAACGCCTCTCCGGGGGCGTCGTCAATGGTGCCGCCGATCCGGCGGAAGCTGTCCGGCCCCTCCACGATCAGGAACTGGCAGTGCCCCCCCGATACCAGCAGCATCAGATAGGGAAACGGAAGATCGTCGGTCAGCCGGGGCGTCAGCGCGTGCCCGGCAAGGTGGTTGACCCCGATCAGCGGTTTGCCAGTGGCCGCGGCAAGCCCCTTTGCGCACATCACGCCAGACAGCACTCCGCCGATCAGCCCCGGACCGGCGGTCACGGCGATGGCGTCGACCTCGGCCAGAGTCAGTTCGGCACTGGCGAGCGCCTGTTCGACAGCCAGGTCGATCTTTTCGGCATGGGCGCGTGCCGCGATTTCCGGCACCACGCCGCCAAAGTCGGCGTGCAGTTCCGTCTGACCAAACACCACCGAAGACAGCACCGTCCGACCGCGCACCACAGCGGCGGCGGTGTCGTCGCAGCTTGATTCGATGCCAAGAATAGTCAGCGGGTCTGTCATCGGGGTTCCGGTTGCGTCTGTCGCTTTCGCAGGTAACACTCGGGCGTTGCGCAAACAATGGTTGCGAGGGGCGATGGCGACACTTCTGATCACGCGGCCAGAGGCAGCGGCCCGAAGGTTCCTGTCGGCCGTCGAGGGCGAGATGAGGCCCGGCGTTCGGGCGGTTCTTTCGCCCGTGATGCGGATCGTCCCGATCCCGGACCTGTCCGCACCCGCCTGCGATGCGCTGGTTGTAACCTCGGAAAATGGGGTGAGCGCCGCGCGCGCGCTTGGGGTCCCCGCCGGAACCCGGTGCTATTGCGTCGGCGACCAATCAGCCCTGACCGCCCGCGCAGCAGGATATGACGCCATTTCGGCAGGCGGTGACGCCGAGACGCTTTTGGCGCTGTTGGCGAAAGAGCGGCCGACGGGCCGCCTGCTGCACCTTCGGGGCGAACACGCGCGGGGCGCCGTCGTTTCGCGGCTTCGGTCGATGGGCCTTGAGGCGCAAGAGGTGATCGCCTACCGGCAAGAGCCAATTCCGCTGACCGATGCGGCCCAAAAGCTGCTTGCGGGGAATGATCCTGTCGTCCTTCCCCTGTTTTCTCCGCGCTCTGCCTCCATATTCGTTAAAGCCGTCGATATTCGTGCACCGCTGCACATCGTGGCGATGAGTCACGCGGTCGCGGCAGAGGTGGCGGATCTTGGGGCCGATACCGTTGTGGTTGCCGACCGGCCGGACGGACCTGCGATGATTGCGGCGACGTGTCGCCGCTTGGACGCGGTGGATTGACTGTGGGTGCCGCTTGAGGCTGCCACGGGGGCGGTCTAGGCTGATGGAGCATCAGGAAAGGGGTTGCAGGTGGCGAAGCGAGGAACAAAGGGGCAGGACGCAGCGCAACCGAATGGCTCGGACGAGGGTGTGACAATCGAGGTTGAAGCAGCGGAAAATGCGGCGCCAGAACCAGAGATCCTGCCGGATCCTGAAGACGAGGTGGCGCAGCAGGATGAACCGCAACCAGAAGCGGAGGCTGAACCGTCGATTGAAGACACGACGCCTGTTGCCCCTGAGCCATCAGTAGAACGGCAAGTCGCCCGGCCATCTCTTGTCCTGCCGATGGCGGTTTCGATTCTTGTGGGCGCCGGGCTTGGCTATGGCCTTGCCTATTTTCAGTTCGGGCCAGTGGAACAGCGGCTAGAGGCGACGATCGCTCAGCAGGCCGCTCGCATCGACAACCTTGACTCCGGCCTTGCCGCGCTGGCGGAAACGCAGGCAAACCTTGATATCGATGGGGCGCTGGCGGGTGTCGAAGCGGGCGCGGCGGCGCGGGTGGCCGAGGTCCGGTCAGAGTTGGATGCCCTGCGCGGGCAGGTGACGGAACTGGAACGGCAACCCAACGCCGATGGCACCCTGTCGCCCACGGCGCTGGCCGCCTACGAGGCTGATATCGCTGCCCTGCGGGGCGAGATCGCGGCGCAGGAGCAGCGGATGCAGGCGCTTGCCGCCGATGCAGCGGCCCAGCTGGAAGAAACCCGCGAGCAGGCCGAACAGATTGAACAGACCGCCGCGGGCGCCGCCAATGCCGCCGCGGCCCGCGCCGCGTTGGCCCAGATTCGCGCGGCGGTGGAAAGTGGCGCACCCTTCGACAGCGCCCTGCCCGATCTGCGGGCGGCAACAGGTGACATTCCACCCGCCCTGACACGCGCTGCCGCCGACGGGGTGCCAACGCTGGACGATCTTCAAGCGACATTCCCGGACGCGGCGCGTCAAGCGCTGTCAGTTGCGCGGGCCGAAGGCGTGGCGGGTGAGGACGAAGGCGGGATCGGATCGTTCCTGCGGGAACAGTTCAACGTCCGCTCTGTCGAACCCCGTGACGGCGAAAGTGCCGATGCGATCCTGTCCCGGGCAGAGGCGGCGTTGCGCGGCGGGCGCCTGACCGATGCCTTGGCCGAGCTGGCCGCGCTGCCCGAGGTCGCCCGTGCCGAGCTTTCGGAATGGATGGGCATGGCAACCGTTCGCGCAGATGTCGTTTCGGCCCTCGAAGCCCTGACCCTTAGCCAGGATTGATGAACTGATGTTGTGGTCCCTGATAAAGATTCTCGCCTTCGTCGTGCTGGTCACCGCCCTGACCTACGGGGCTGTCCAGCTTCTGGAGGCCTCGGGTCAGGCAAAGATTACCGTGGCCGGATACGAGATCACGCTGAACGCGCTTGAAATGGCGGCGGCCGGTTTGGCGCTGATCCTGCTGGTCTGGATCGGCTTGAAACTGCTGGGCATCCTTGGCGCTGTATTCCGGTTCCTGAACGGGGATGAAACCGCCCTGTCCCGCTATTTCAGCCGCAACCGGGAACGAAAGGGATTCGAGGCGCTGTCCGAGGGGATGATGGCGCTGGCGTCCGGCGAAGGGCATCTTGCGTTGGCCAAGGCAACGAAAGCGGAACGCTATCTGGAACGGCCGGAATTGACCAACTTGCTGACGGCACAGGCCGCTGAACTGGCCGGGGATCGGAAGAAGGCGGAAGAGACCTATAAGAAGCTGCTGCAGGACGACAAGACCCGCTTTGTCGGGGTGCGCGGCATCATGAAACAGAAGCTCGCGGACGGAGATACCGACACCGCGATGAAGCTGGCACAAAAGGCCTTTGCCCTTAAGCCAAAGCACGAAGAGACACAGGACATCCTGTTGCGGCTTCAGGCGGACAAGGGGGATTGGTCCGGGGCCCGCACCACCCTTGGGGCCAAACTGCGACATGGAACGCTGCCCCGGGACGTGCACAAGCGGCGCGATGCGGTCCTTGCCCTGTCCGAGGCGAAGGCGATTCTGGAAGAAGGCGCAACGGTCGAGGCGCAAGAGGCTGCGATTGCCGCCAACCGGCAGTCACCCGATCTGGTCCCGGCGGCGGCGATGGCAGCCCGCGCCCATCTGGAGAAAGGAGACAAGCGTAGCGCCGCGAAAATCCTGACAAAGGCGTGGAAGGCACAACCCCACCCCGACCTTGCCGCCGCCTTTGCCGAGGTCGAACCGGACGAGGACATCGCGGCAAGAATTAAGCGGTTCCGCGCGCTGACCAAGCTGCATCCCGAACATTCGGAAACCCGGATGTTGCTGGCTGAACTGCATATTGCGGCCGAGGATTTCCCCGAGGCGCGCCGTGCGCTGGGCGATCTTGTCGAAACAGACCCGAACGCGCGGGTTCTGGCCCTGATGGCGGCCATCGAAAAGGGCAGCGGCGCCACTGAGGCGGCGGTGCGCGGCTGGCTGACCCGGGCCCTGTCTGCCCCACGCGGCCCGCAGTGGGTGTGCGACAAATGCCACAGCATCCACGTCACCTGGACCCCGGTCTGTGGAAACTGCCAGGCCTTCGACACTCTGTCGTGGAAACGGCCACCAGAAGATGCGACGCCCGTCGCCAGCACTGCCGAACGCCTGCCACTTTTGGTCGAACCGGCAGGGCAAACGGCGGAAGACCCTGTCGATACGCCCGAGATCGAAGTCATCGACCCGGACTCGGACCCGGAAAAATAGGCCTTTTCCACTCCCGACAGGGGTGCTATGAGCCGCGCGTTGGATGTTCCTGACGTCCAACAAAAGAGGAGTGCCGCTGTAGCTCAGCTGGTAGAGCACGTCATTCGTAATGATGGGGTCGGGGGTTCGAGTCCCTTCAGCGGCACCATTCCTCACCAAACTCTCAAAGAGCCATACCCACTGAAAGAAACACGACCATCTGCAATCTGCGTGGCGTGTGTAGCCTTAGGAGGTCCTCTGGACCGGGGTTTGGCCTTTTGGGTCTTGTGGTAACCTGATGCAATGATTGGTGCTTTGGTCTCCCGCTCAGCCTGAGTGGCGATTGAGCGGGTCCGGTTTTCTCTGCTTCCCCGCGTTTCCTGGGTGCTTCCCCGGGTTTTGCGTGGGTGTGTTTCCTGAAGCGGAGAAGGATTGCCCCAATGGCACAATCACAAAGTAGAACCCGCGCAGCGCGGCGGGCGAAGACCCCGCGGACCCGGCCAGACAGCCGGGACGCGTTCATCTGGGACACGGAGGTTCCGCAACTGGCCGAGCGTCGGCGCGGCGCGGCCCGCAGCTGGATCGTCCAGACCCGCGCGGGCGGGCGCAGCCTGCGCCGCAAGATCGGCGATGTGGAGGAGATGCCCTCAGAGGTCGCCCGGGCACTGGCCCGCGAGGTGCTGGCAGTGCTCTCGTCGATGATGCGCCATGCGGAGCTGTTGGGTCTGCGTCCCTCCGGTGCCAACCCCTGCGCCGGGCTGCGGCGGCACAAGTCCGACTTTGCCGCCGATTTTCTGGACCCGGCGGGATATGCGGTTCTGGGCCGAGTGCTGGACCGCGCCGCAGACCGCTTTCCGCTTGCCGTACCCTTCGTCCGCTTCGTGGCCCTGGGCAACTAGCATGTCGGACCAGATGGCGGAACCCATATACGTCATCCCAATCACCGGGGGCGAATTTGGACAGCGGCATGGGCGGAAGGTGCAATGAGACGCGCTTCGTCAGAATTGCCATTCTATGGTCGAAACACGCCAAGCATGTAGGTGACCAAGGAGGACGGCGACATCACATATGTTAACGGGCGTGCATACCTCCGCGAGACCGCGCGCCACGACCCTGACAACACGATCACGCCCGATGAACAGAAGGTGCTTCGACAGAGCCAATTGGCCGAGGCGAAGGATCGGCAAGCCCGCAAAGAGGCGATTCTCGCCGGCGTGCTGCGCCTTGGTGAAGCGTTGCGCGTGTTGAAGGGCGAGACTTGACCGCATGCCAAGCGCCCGCACCCTCTTGAACGGTGTCGCTCGACTGGAACACGCACGAGCGCCCAAGCTCTCGCGCATCGCTCGCGCCTAAGGGAGCTTTGATACCTTCGCAGAGCTGGTGCGCGCTGAAATCGAAGCTGGTGTGTTGGACCGCGACTTTCCGTTGCCGCACTTCAAAAGGTGGGAACGGGAGAAATTGAATTGACCGGCGAGTTGGAGTGGCGCATAGCCGATGCAGGTTCGCCACCTGCCCGTCCCAAAGGAAACCGTTGGATGCGAAACAAACGGAACCAGCTCGAGCGGGTCATCTCCTTGTCCGTGATCTAGTTAGCGCCCCGGAACATGGTTCCAAGGCGTTTCGCATAAGCCCTTATCGTCGTTGAGTTATGTCGCTTGGCATGGCACAGATGAAACGCGGAGCAGCCAATTCTGCCCGTGGGGCGTAGAATCCCCTCGTTGCGCATCTCGGTCGAATCTTCGGCCGGGTGACCGTCGCGTATGTCCGGGCGCACGCTTAAGGCGGCGGTGCCTCGGGCTACGCACGGGGATTCCAACACCGGGCTTTGATCCTGGCAGCCTCTCAGTTGATGAAGGCTGCGCCCATGAACACTGGAAGCTCACCGCCAAAGAGGCACCAAATCACCGGCAACTCCGGCCTGAACTATGCAGCATGGCAGCTCTCGCGTCGAGGTTGGCACGTGATGCCCACCATACGAAATGCACGCGGCTCAGACTTGATCGTGACAGATGCAGCCGAGGTCGTGTTTTTTGGTGTTCAGTCCAAAGCGCTTGCCAAGCGCGGTGCCGTTCCTCTCGGAATGAGCCTCGACAACCTGCGATCCGAATGGTGGATCATTACGATGAACGCCAATTCGGATGAGCCAACCTGTTACGTGTTGCGGCTCGAGGAGGTGCGTAGGCTTGCCACCCAAGACAGGAACGGCGGCAGATGGTGGCTAGAACCGAAGGACTATGATCGCGATGAATATCGCGAAGGTTGGAATCGCCTGCCCTGATGGGAGCAGCGAGGCTCGTATTGCGCTGGTATGGGGAAACACACCGCCCCACCGGGTGGGCGCCACTCTCGCTAAGCCTATGTTTTTGCTTGGTAAAAGTGGTGAGCCGTGCAGGATTCGAACCTGCGACCCACTGATTAAAAGTCTTACGGACAAAAATTCTCCGCACTTCTACATACCGCTCTTCAGGTCTTTAGATGCATGATAAAGAAAGCAAATTTCCGAAGTCAAACGCTGGGAACCTCGACATACCTCTTGAGGTTTCGGTCTCATATGCTTACCTCTTGCTTACCCAATAAGGAATCCTGCGGAGCCAGCCCATGCCAAAACTGAAGCTGTCGAAGTTCGTTGTTGAGAAGCTCAGCACTGAAGGTCGAGAGAACATTTTTTGGGATGATGCCCTTCACGGCTTCGGTGTTCGGGTGAAACCTAATGGCACCAAGAGCTATATCGTTCAGTATCGCAACCGCACGACAGGCCGGTCCAGACGCCAAACGATCGGACCGGTTGGTCCGCTCCTCTCGTTTGCCAATGCACGCAAAGAAGCCATGCGACTTCTCAGTGAAGCCGTGCAAGGCCGTGATCCTGTTGAAACAAGACAGACTGCACGCAAGGCGGAAACCATCGCTGATCTAGCTGAGCAATACCTTACACATCACGCAATGCCCAAGAAGCGTGAAAAGAGCGTTGCAAACGATGTTTCAATGCTGAATGCCATTATCATTCCTGAATTGGGCGATCGAAAGGTCGCCGAAGTTGGCCATCGCGACATTCAGGCTCTGCACAACAGTCTGCGTGAAACGCCCTATCGGGCAAACCGAACGCTGGCGCTGCTTTCAAAGATGTTCGCCCTTTCGGTCCGGTGGGGATGGCGACCTGATAATCCCGCCAAAGGCGTCGAGCGCTTCCGAGAACAAAAGCGCTATCGGTGGCTCTCCGATGCAGAGCTGGCCCGTCTAGTTGCAGTCCTTGACGAACATCCAAATCAGAAAGCTGCAAATGCCGTCCGCCTGCAGCTTCTTACCGGCGCACGTATTGGAGAGGTTCTGCAGGCCGAATGGAAGGATTTCGATCTTGTCCGAGGCGTGTGGGTGAAACCATCCCACCACACAAAACAGAAGCGCACCGAACACCTGCCACTATCCAACGCTGCGGTCACATTGCTACAAGCAATTCATGAGAGCGCCGACCCTAGCGATAGGTTCGTCTTTCCAGGCAAGCTGCCTGGGCAACCTCTCAAGGAACTGAAGCGGTTCTGGCAAGGCGTCACGGCTTCCGCCGAGCTTTCAGATTACCGCATCCACGACAATAGGCACACCCACGCATCACATTTGGTTTCAAGCGGCCTAAGCCTTCCAATCGTCGGTCGGCTTCTTGGTCACACGAACCCGCTTACGACACAGCGATATGCGCATCTTGCAGACGATCCACTCAGGGCTGCTGCAGAAATCATGGCCCAGAAGTTGGAGCGTTGATCTGCCGGACGCCAGAGCAATCGGACCTGTCTGGTCAAATAGCGCTACGTTGCGGAGAAATCGAGGATTGCAAGATCAAACACCTCGACGGGTCTCCAACGTAGCTCCATGCTGATAGGTAGCGTTGAAGGTTCGGAACGAGGTTCGGAACAGGCACAAATTGTATTGGCTATTCGTCACGGTCATCTAGGTCGAACCCATCCGTTGAGGCTGTCTGGCTAATTGCCGCTTGACCGAACTCAGCCTCAAAAGAACTCCGAAAGCTTTCTTCGGTTTTCTTGAAGTAGGCCAAAATGTCATCGGCACGCTGGTAGCCATCTTCAAAATAGCTCACGAGTTTTGACTGGGAGGTGGCTGCAAGCTCGGACGTCTCAAGCGTTGCCATCCAAAGCGCTACTAGTCCAATTGGCTCTGCCCCAACTTCCCCACATTTGTTGCACCTCAAGTACGAAACGGGCGCGATGGAGCTTGAGACTGTCTCAATCTGGCTGGAAACAGTTCGAGCGCAAACATCGCAACGCAAGCACGATTCTGTCATTTTGACCTCTGAGTGAATGACTCTAGAAAACCTGTTCGCGCTTTTTTCGATGTTGGTTCCGTTGGCTATCGAAGTTCGAGCTGTCTAGTCGAGAAGCAGAGCCTAGTGGTCTCTGGCCCGGATGGTAACAAAGCGATCAATCAATTCGGGAAAACCAACTTCGCGCCAGTATCGACCGCTTATCCAACCCGAAGACATACCCATGCCGCTATCATACTTCTCAAGGTGAAAGTCTTCTGCAAAAGCCAAGCTCTGGTCCGTCAACTCCCAGAACGCAACCTCAAGAAGCCGCTGAACATCTTGAATAGTCTCTGGCATGGTCGCGTCAGCAAATCTCTGTCGTAAATCGCGCCAAAGAAAGGGGTCACCTCTCAGCCCCCAGCTTTCTGGCTCTTCTGCAAATATATCGCCCAACCTCAAGAGATTCCCTTTCCGCATTCAGGTGTGTCTGGGTTGTCCGACAATACCCAGCCTAGATTATTTCGAGGTTTCTCTGTAACGAAACACCCTGGACTTGATGATCTGGGACAATTGTAGATGAAAACACAGATTTCCAAAAGTGATCCGATCTACAGGCGTGCTGCATTCTTGCTTGGTGAGGCTCTGCAAGAAGCCAAGAGAGATCAGGCGATAACTTACGTGATGCGCGTCCTTTCCAACTATGCGGCAATTGGCAAGGACGCAGGGTCTGGTCAAATCAAGAATGAGAACCTACGGGTCAGCCAAGGTGCACTTGAGCTCCTTGGAACAGTTGAAAGCGTCAGGGCGTGGCAACGAGGCACGATCAACGAACACCCGCTGCCCTTGAAGGCAAGTTGGGCGTTCATCCTGGCAGAGGCTGAGCGGCTAACGGTCAATGACGTTTGGGAGCACTTTGCTCAAAATCCAATGACCACGATAACCGTTGAAGAGGACAGCCGGTTAAACCGTATGAAACTTCAGTCGGCAACAGGGGTAGATCGTTACAAGCTCGCGGATATTCGCGTATCTCATCTGGGAGAAAGTCCGATAGAGCGACTCAAAAGCCGGGGAGTCAAATGATTCAAGGGCCTTGGCCACAAGACCGAGCGAGTAATCCGCTGACTGTCCGTAGTCAGATCTTTTGGGATGTTTGAGCGTCTTCCGTAAGCCGTGCGCCTCGAACATAATCCATGACCTTGTCATCGAGGCAACTTGGCCCTTATCCGGTTAGTGTCCGGAGACCGAAGCAAGTCGGCCTACCCCTCCCTAGCCTGACGTTGCGCCCTCATGAACCAGTGTCGGGTCGCCTGCGCCCGTGCTGCTGGGTCAGTCATAAAGATGTTTCGCATCTCGTTGTCCTGTTGGAATGCCCGGACGATGCCTTGGAAGAACGCCTGAGAGAACGCCGTTTCGACCACGTCTGCGGGATTGTTTCGCATCATCTGGGTCATGTCGTCGTCCATGATATCGCGAGTGACGCGTTCAAACCGAAGGAAGTCTTCGCGGGAGAACTGGGTGCCGTGCCGTTCGTTGAACGACTCGATGATCTCGGACAGCGATCTTTCTTCTTCCTCGGTGTAGGCGTTCGCACCGAACTCGGTGATCGGTTGCAGGGTTGCGATTTCGCCCGGTGACAGTGAAGCGCTGCCTTCTTCGCCCTTCTGTAACTTGAAGGCGGACAGGTTCAGCATTTCATCGGTGATCGCAATGTCGGCAGGCACGTCACGAGACGGCAACAGGCGCGACAACCACGATGTGTAGGCATAGAGTTTTTCCAACCACGCATCGTTCAGCGACACGACCTGTGCCACGAAGGCGTAGAACCGCTGGAAACTCTGCAGGAGTTGGCGGAACTCTTCCTGTTGCGCCTCGTCTTCATCAAGTTCGAAGCGCCCCACCGCGAGTCGGACAGTGCCTTCCAACTTGAGACGATCCTGTGTCGTCAGATCCCCCTTGAAAAACTGATCGGCGAACCGTTCGACCTCGTCTTTGTGAAGGTAGGTCGACGACGAGATGCGCTGTTCGAGGTCGTAGATTTGGTTCAGGTCAGTGCGTTCTTCGAGCGCGGTTGCCTCGAAGAAGGGGGAGAACGCCTCTTTCACGTCTTCCATCTCGTTTTGGAAGTCGAGGACGAAGGTTCGGGTCTTGCCGGGATATGTCCGGTTGAGACGGGCGAGCGTCTGCACCGCCTGCAACCCGGCGAGTTTCTTGTCCACATACATGGCGATGAGTTTCGGTTGGTCGAACCCGGTCTGGTATTTCTCGGCAACGACAAGGATCTGGAACTCGTCGGTGTCGAACTTCTTCGGCAATTCGGTCTCAGCGAACCCGTTCGCGGTCGCCTCGGTCCAGACATCGCCATCGATGTTCAGATCGCCCGAGAACGCGACCAGCGCCTTCAGATTCGTGTATTCCTTCTGCGCGATATATTCGTTCAGGCGCTGCCAGTAGCGGAGGGCGTGTTCGCGACTCTGGGTCACGATCATCGCCTTCGCCTTGCCGTCGAGTTCCTTCGCAACGTGGCGGCGGAAGTGTTCGACGATGACCTCGACCTTCTGATCGATGGCGGTCGGGTGCAGCGAGGCATAGCGGGCGACACGCGCCTGTGCCTTACGTCCCTTGAAGGCAGGATCGTCTTCGATGGTCTTTTCGAGTTGGTAGTAGGCGGAATAGGTCATGTAGTTCTGGAGCACGTCCAGAATGAACCCTTCCTCGATTGCCTGACGCATCGAATAGAGATGGAACGGGTGCGGCTTGTCGTCTGATCCGACGCGACCGAAGCGTTCCAGCGTCACGTTGCGGGGCGTCGCGGTAAAGGCGAGGAACGAGATGTTCTCCTGCGGTCCACGCGCCTTCTGGAACGCGAGAATCATGTCCTCAATGTCCTCGGAACTTGCATCGTCGCGGGTCAAAGCGTCGGTCAACCCCTGTGCCGCCTTGCCCGACTGGGACGAATGCGCCTCGTCGATGATAACGGCGAAGTTCTTGCCTCCCTGACCGGAGATCGCCTTCAGATGCTCGGTGCCAAACTTCTGGATCGTCGTGATGATGATCCTCGCGCCTTTCAGGATCGCCTCTTTCAGATCGCGGGATGTGCCGTCGATCTTCCTCACGACGCCCTCAGTCTGGGCGAACCCGCCGATAGTGTTTTGCAGCTGTCGGTCTAGCACCAAGCGATCGGTCACGATGATCGCGGTGTCGAAGAGCGGTTGGTCGTCCTCGTCATGCAGGTTGATGATCTGATGAGCGGTCCAGGCGATGGTGTTCGACTTGCCTGACCCGGCGCTGTGCTGGATCAGATAGTTCTGTCCTGCGCCGTTGGATCGCGCGTCCGCCAAGACCTTTCGCACGGCGTCCAGTTGCTGGAACCGTGGGAAAATAAGCACCTCTTTGCCGTTCCCGCGTTCGAGATGGATGAACCTCCCGATCAGGTCGAGCAACGCTTCGCGCGAGAACACGGCCTTCTCGCCGGGCAGGTCTTTGTAGAGATACGCGACCCGGTTCTCTCCCGGCACATCGGGGTTTCCGGCACCGCCATCGCGCCCGCGATTGAAGGGCAGGAACCGCGTCTTGCCGTTCATCAGGCGCGTGGTCATCGACACGTTGTCCTGATCCACCGCGAAATGGACGATGGCACCGCGCTTAAAGGTCAGGAGCGGCTCGCCAGCGGGGGATCTGTCTTGCCGATACTGCTTCTCGGCATGTTTGACATTCTGCCCGGTCAGGTGGTTCTTCACTTCGAGCGTCGCGACCGGGATGCCGTTGACGAAGGTCACAAGGTCAATGGCGTTCTTGTTCTTCGCCGAATAGGTCACCTGCCGCATCACGGACAGGATGTTCGCCTGATACAGGCGCGTCAGATCGGGGTTCAGGTTCGATGCGGGTTTGAAAAAGCACAGCGTGAACCGGATGTTCGGCACCAGTTTCAGCCCTTCGCGCAGCACGACATGGGTGGGGTTGTCCTTCAGCGCCTTGTCGAGACGTTTCAAAACCTCCGCTTCGGCCTGTGCGCTGTAATGATCTTCCAGCGTCTGCCACGCCTCGGGTTGCGTCGTCTTGAGAAAGCGGAACAGCAACTCGGTATCGAGGGCATGGGCAACGTCATAGTGGGACGGGCAGTCGCGTTCGATGTATCCCTGATCGCCGGACAGGCAGGCGACGATATGCGCTTCGAAGACCTTCTCTTGATGAATGTCGGCGGTGGTGTGGGTGTCGGTCATAAGCTTTTCTTGTCCGGTTCTTGAGACTTCGCCATCCGTGTGCGCTGCGCGAAACCTGCCTTCGACCTCTCGATAATCCGAGACTTGATGCCCGCTTTGTCGTTCTTGTTTTGGATGACCTTCGAAGGAAGGGGCTTTTTCAGAACGATGCCCCCGCCCCGCGCGAGGTCGCCACGACCCATGCCCACGAGTCCAATGCCTTTGTGCCGACGTGGTCCGATGGGTCCTTTCACGCGCCCATCTCCTCTTGAATGGTGTCGAGGTGGCGGTCGGGGGTGTCGGATTTGGCGTAGGTCGATACGTCGATCTGACCCGTGACGGCGGCGGTGATCAGGGCGGAGCGGTATTCTTTGAGGCGGTCGATGGATGTGCTCAAGGTCTTGGCGCTGGCATCGAATATCCCGTCACGTTCACGCAAATGCTTGCATATCTCCTCTTGTTCTTCAGGAGGTGCGAAAGGGACGACAAGATTTGAAAGTGTGGAGATCGTCAGTTGGTTGATCGTGGAAGTAAGGAACGAACCTGCCTGATGGTCGAAGATCGGAGATTGCAGAACCCAATACAGAAAGTCTGAATACTTGGATCTGAGGACTGTATTGAATGCGCCAAAGGTCATCCCGCTAAACTCGGAACTCACCATAGCATTCTTGCCGATTAGGTTTCTGCTGCCATTCCGGGAGCATATCAGAATGTCGCCTTCGCGTAGTCTGAGTTTTTGCGATACGGCACTCGATACATAGACCAAGTTTTCTGATTGAAGTTTGCCCGCTTGAATGTTGTTTGCTCTCAGAACAGGAGTTCCCTCGCCCTCCGAGACCAAGTCATCAGGCGCATAGGTTAATCCGATGATCGGTTTTCCAAGGTATTTGATTTTTCTTAGTTCCCAATGCTTGGGGATCTGGGGAACCCAAGACACACCAGTGTCTTTCAAGTCCACCCTCTCATTGAGACCAAGTGTTACTGCACTGACAATGCCAGATTGACGCTTCTCCCCCAGCAACGCCACCAACCGCTGCTTTTTCTCGATCAGCAGGTCTATTCTTGCGGTCTCACGGTCCAAAAAGTCGGCGATTTGGCGTTGGGTCGCGAGGTCGGGGACGGGGAGGACGATGTTGGCGAAGTTCTCGAACTTGACCGACTTTCCGTCGCGAATCCCCGTCACGGTGGTTTGAAGATGCGAGATAAAGACCTGCGACTTCAGCAGATATTGAAAGAACGTCGGTTCGACTTCTCTTGATGGTGCCAAGACCGTATACGCGGGACTGATACAACCGGGTTCCGTCGCACGTTCAATGCCACCTTCGAACGTGCGAAGACTGATTACAAAGTCATCTTGATCGACGTGGTTGAAGTTGTCGGTCCCCGCGAGAGCAGCGACAACCTTGTTCCCAGTGATCTCCATATAGCGTTTTTGACTGAGAACGCCGTGTGACTGCGTTGCCGCAAGTTGTTCGTCGTCTGCGCGTGCCTTCTCACTACGGACACGAAACAGAAAGCGAGCGCGCTTTTCGGGTATGCCATCTGCGATGGGTAGCGAAAGGAACGGTTCGCTCACTCGACCACCTCCTGCAGCAGACCCGCGATTTCTGCTTCGAGCGCCTTCAACTCGGCGTCGATCTCTTCGAGCGGTCTCGGGGGCACGTAATTGTAGAAGTAGCGGTTGAAGTTGATTTCATACCCGACACGCCCGACGCCGCCATCCTGTGCGTCGGTGTAACTCTCATCCACCCAGGCATCGGGGACGAAGGGCAGAACCTCGCGTTTGACATACTCCCGCCAGTCCTCGTTCAGTGGAACCAGTTCGTGATCGCGCAGATCGGTGTCGGGTTCGGGATTGCCGTTCTTGTCGATGCAGACTTGCGCCGCCTCGTCGCGTTCGGACAGCGCGGACAGGATCGCCTTTCTGACCGGCACACCGATCTTGGCGCCTTTGCTGCGGAGGGCGGCGGAGAGCGCCTTGTCGAAGTCGTCACGACAGGTCCATCGCTCGTCAGCGGGCAAGTGATCCTGCAACGCCCCAATAACGCGGGACTGGTCGTCTTCGTCGAGTTTCTGGAACGGTTTCGCCTCGCGCAGCGTCTCCAGCGCCTCGGGCGTGACGGCGAAGGCAAGTTTCAGCGGGCGTTCAACACGGATTTCGCGATACCCGAAGTCGGTCGTGGCGAAGATTTTCGACACGTCGCCCCAGTCGCCGTCGCCGCTCAGCATGTCGTGGTAGATGCGGGCGATCTCATCACATGCCTCGGGCGGGATTTCGCGGCGCTTGGACCCGAGCGACTTGCGCATCGATTTCCAGAACCGCTCGCCGCTGGCGTCGATCAGTTGCACCTTGCCGCGCCGCGCCGTGTCTTTGCGATTGGTGAGCAACCAGACATAGGTCTGAATGCCGGTGTTGTAGAAGAGGTCAGTCGGCAGCGCGATGATCGCCTCGACCCAGTCGTTTTCGAGCATCCAGCGGCGGATCTCGCTTTCGCCCGACCCGGCACCGCCGGTGAAGAGGGGCGACCCGTTCATGACGATGCCGATGCGCGACCCTTGCTCATCGTTGCGCATCTTCGAGATCATGTGCTGCAGGAACAGCAACTGCCCGTCCGAGATGCGGGGCAGACCCGCACCGAAGCGACCGTCCATGCCGTCATTCGCTGCCTCGTCCTTGATCGGGTCGGCGTATTTCTTCCAGTCCACCCCGTAAGGCGGGTTCGACAGCATGTAGTGGAAGCGTTTGGTGGCATGGGCGTCTTGGGTCAGCGTGTTGCCGAAGGCGATGTTCTCGGGGTTGTGCCCGGTCACCAGCATGTCGGACTTACAGATCGCGAAGGACTCGGGGTTCAGCTCCTGCCCGAAGAGTTCGACGCGGATGCGGTCGTTCAGCGCCTTCATCTCCATCTCGGCGATGGAGAGCATCCCGCCCGTGCCTGCGGCGGGATCGTAGACTTGGCGAATGATGCCCGACCCGGTCAATGCGTCGCGGTCGTTGACCAGCAGCAGCGAGACGATGAGGCGAATGACCTCGCGCGGGGTGTAGTGTTCCCCTGCTGTCTCGTTCGAGATTTCCGAGAAGCGGCGGATGAGGTCTTCGAACAGATACCCCATCTCAAGGTTGGAGATTTCATCTGGATGCAGATCAATCTGTGAGAAGCGATCGAAGACCAGATACAGTAGGCCTGCGTCGTTCAGACGCTTTAGCTGATCTGTGAACAAGAACTTCTCAAGGAAGATGTCCCGGACATTGGGCGAGAAGCCGGTGATGTAGTTGACCAGATTGCCGTGAATGTCTTTGGCATCCTGGCCTTTCAGTGTGGCAAAGGTGAAGCGGGATGTGTTGTAGAGCTGAATGTCCTTTCCAGCAGCGCTTGATAGGAGGGCATCTCGGGCTTCGTCATCAATGTCTGCGGGAAGGGACTCGGCCATCGAAAGGACGGCCGCCTTGGTCGGCTCGAGGATGCAGTCGAGCCGTCGCAATACGACGAAGGGCAGCACGACTTTTCCATATTCGGATTGCTTAAAGTCGCCCCTCAGCAGCTCGGCAACGGACCACACGAAGGAACCAAGTGTCTTGATATCTGCGGTCATTTCGAAAACTGCCCTCTAACCGGTTGTTGAAAAACGCAAACTTGCACTCTCGCTCCGGTAGCAAGCTAACAGGACACTTGGGGCATTCCAAGAAGAGAGACGCGTGAGGGATTACATCTTGCAAACACCCGCAAGAGTTGCCGAGTATGACTTTGGGGTTAGACTCGGGTGCTGGGGGAAGCGGATGTTGTCGCGTCTATCAAGAATATTGAACTCCGAAGGCTTTGCGCCGGGAACAGAGGTCTTTCCTGATATCAACGCTGATCTAATCGCGGATCGGATGAAGCTGAAGCAGTTGGCCACCGAGCGCGGCGCGAAGAACCAACCCGGACCGCAGGAGACCTCATTTGACAGCGTTGAGATGCAGGTCATCGATGAAGTTGAAACACTGCGTCGGCGCGGGCTCCAGCAGTTCGAAGATCACCTGCGCGTATATCGCGAGCGGCTGAGCAGAGCGACAGAGGTCCGGAAAGAAGTCGAAATAGTTGCTGGCAATGCCCGGACAGACTTCATTGCTGAGGTTGAGACCTGGAAGGCCCATTTCTCAAATCCGGTTGAGAAATTAAAGGAGTCTTTCGACTGGCGTCAGACATTCAGGCAGAGACACCGACTTATGAGGCCAGCGGTCGAATTCAGCGGCTGGCCCAAAACCATTGCGATTGGCATGCTCCTTTTGCTGATAGAGACAGTGCTCAACGGCTACTTGTTCGCTCAGAACAATGTGCTCGGCATGCTCGGCGGAATTCTAGCGGCTTTGCTGGTATCGATCTCCAATGTTGGTGTTTCAAGCCTCGCCGGATATTTTTCCAGATACCTGAACCATCGCAACCTGCTTTGGAAGCTTCTCGGACTTTTGGTTCTCGTTTTTTGGATCTGCTATGCGGCAGGATTCAATCTCGCCGTGGCCCATTTTCGCGATGGTGTCGAGCAGACTGGCGACTGGACATTTGCAGCCGAAAACGCGCTTGAAACATTGACGACTGAGCCGCTGGGCATTGCAAGTATCGAAAGCTGGCTACTCGTGCTGATTGGTGTCCTGATTTCGTTGTTGGCATTCCTGAAGGGGCTGCATACTGACGACCCCTATCCTGGCTATGGAAAGGTGAGCCGCGCAGTACTCGCGGCGAGAGAAGCCTATGCTTCTGAACTGGAGGCCGCGATCGGAGAATTGGAACACAAGCGGGACGCCGCTATCGACGAACTTCGCGATGCGCATGATGAGGTCCGTCAAGGGATAGGCGAGGCAGTTGATGCGCTCTTTGGCCAAAGTTCGTTGAGATCCCAACTTTCAAGCTTCCTCGAGCAGTGCGACGTCAAGGTTGGTCGTCTGCTCAGCATATACCGGGATGCGAACAACGAGGCCCGACAGGAGGCGAGTCCGCCGTCGTTCTCGAAGCAATACAGCTTTGCAGCCTTCAAGTTCCCCAACGAGGAGAAGGGTCGTAAACTGAATGCCGAAAAAGAAGCCGCTAAGGTCGGCGATCTCGTTGATGCCACGATCCGCGAGATATTCGAGGCCTTTGAGGTCTCGGTCGGCACCTATCGGGAAATCGACGAAATTCAAGGTACCGAAAGTTACAAAGCGCGGCGTGCTCAAGCTGAGGAACCAAAGCGGGAGACCATGCAATGAGCCGGTCGGCGATCCGCAGGGCAAGGCGTGGCGCGGGTCGTGGCAAGCGCCGTTCCAGACGCAATGGATCAGACCTAAAATGGTTCGCCCTGATTGCCGTGTTGGCATCGATAGTAGTCGGCGGGTTTTTGGCCTCCGATTACTACATGCGTGAGCTTGCAGTAGACGATGAGACACTGTGCCCAGTTGATGGACCAGAACATGCAACACTGGTTCTACTCGACCTGACGGATCCGATATCGGCGGCGCAGAGCAGTCGCCTGAGAACGATCTTGGGAGGAGAAATTGCTAGAGCTCCAGCCGGGACCATGTTCTCTGTAGGTGTCGTCAGCGAGGACCCCACGAATTGGGGCGCCAGATTTGCGCGATGCAAGCCACAACAAGAGGAAAACGCCAATCCGCTCATTCAGAACCCAAGGATGATCGGCGAGCGCTACAACGATGAATTCATTGTTCCGTTTGATCAGGCCATAGGGACCCTACTAACCGTTGAAGCGGAAAACTCCTCACCGATCATGGAGAGCTTGCAGGCCCTAGTTGCCGACAGTCCAAGTATCGAGACCGTTCCAGGGCGCCGCAAGTTAATCGTCGTATCCGACCTTCTGCAGAACAGCCAAATCTTGAGTTTCTTCCGTGAGGAGTACTGGGAGGAATTTGCGAGCGTTGGCGGGGTTACCCGCTTGGCCGGGGACCTTCACAATGTCGAAGTGATGATCCTGCGCATTCCAAGACAGACGTCGCAAACCGGTGAAGATCGGGTCGACCAATTCTGGATTCGCTATTTTGATTTCCAAGGAACCAACGGCAGTTTTGACGTCCGCATCCTGGGAGACCTGTGATGGCGCGTCCGAAGTCACTTCGAATCCACGGAGTCCGTACTAAGGACTGGGCTGAGCGCCTTACCTTCGTGATCGTCTTCCTCGTCGGCGCTGCGGGGATCATCTTCCTCAAAGCCATATCTACCAACCCCTATCTCGTGGCCTTTTTTGCGGGGGCGATGATCGTCGCATACATGCTCATCGCAATGCTGTTCGGGCGAGTGCAGATCGAGCCGGAAATGGTTGGTGACAACTGCTATTATCTCGGCTTTCTCTTCACGCTCACGAGCCTCTCATATACACTTAGTGAACTTGCATCGACCGGAGCTGATATTGACGCACGAACCGAGATGATCGGGCGCGTTATTGGCGGTTTCGGAGTCGCGCTCTCTTCGACGATTGTTGGTGTCTTCTTGCGCGTCGTGCTCATGCAGATCCGTCCCGACATTGTTGCACGTGATCGTGAAATGCACATAGAACTGCACGAGTCTGTGAGAGAGCTTCGGCGGCAGCTTGCGTCAAGTATTGTTGCGATCAAGCAATTCACTACCGAGTCCATTCAGCATGCTCAGGAACGCGATGCATGGGTCGGCGAAAGCCTATCGGCCGCGGCCGAAAGCATCAGCAAAAAGAATGACGAAACTGTCCAAGAAATCATCGAGACGATTAAGGCTACTAACGTAGAGGCCGCCAAGTCCGCCGCCGCTGGACTTTCGGCGCAGATCGGAAACCTGTCTGAGAATGGTCTGAAACAGGTTGAACAAGCACTTAAGAGGTTTGCGGAGGCTTCCGGGAAACTCGCCGATACCCAAGAGAAGGCGTCTGTCGATCTAGCTGATCGCTTCCATACAATCGACGAACGCCTCGGCAAGATCGCTACCAGAATTCAAGAAGCTGAAACGGAACTTGAGAAGGCGCCGGAGCGACTGGACCCGACCAACGTTGGGAAGGCCTTCTCAACCTTGGAGACAGACGTTTCATCCAGCGGCGATAGGATCCGGGAAGCAAGCGAAAAACTGGAAAGAGCCATTCACGATAGTGCCCAAAGGATTGAACTGGCTTCGACTCGGCTGGCTGAGGAGATTGCCAACCGTCCCAGAGGGCGCTTCTGGTTCAGTCGAAGGAGCTGAAGTTGGCGGCGCTGGATGAAGTGACCAAACAGGCGAATGACCGCAACTTTCGACGGGGTGCGATCATGGGCCTTACCATCGCGGAATCCTTTGTCCTCCTTGTTTTCTGCCTTTTGTTGCTCTTTGCCTTTTGGCAACTGAACACTCAGCGTGAAATCAGCGCATTGAGAGAAACACATACCGATCCAGAACTCGTCAGGGTGGCCACAGAGCTCCGCTCAAGCGGTACGCTCGACGCGGTTCAGCAGATGCAGGCATCTGGCATCGATATTGCAGATCTAGGTGCAAATGGCACTTTGAGCGCCCTGATGGAACTGCAGGCGGCAGGAATTGATATCCGAGACCTATCGGGGTTTGCGGAGGCGGAGCAGTATTGGCGGTTCATCTCAGAACCTGAACTACGGCGTCTGATGGCAGGGGCCGTTCAACTCGAAGATCCACAACTCAAAGCTCTAGCGGATGCTGTCGAGGCTCCTCCAGTGCTTGCCCGGCTCGACAGTCTCCAAAATCAAACAGTTGCAGATGCAGTGGATACGCTGAATGCTTTCTCTGAAGAAAAACGGCAGGCCTTTGTCGAGGCTGCAACAGAAGAACGGTTAGACGCGCTTCGTGCGCTGGAGGAGGCTGGATTGGAACCGGGGCGGGCGGGCTTCTCAGAGGTGACCGCACTCGCGGGAAGCGTCATCGAAGATCCAGCTCTTTTAGAGCTGATCTCTTCGCTTCAGGCTCTGCCACCTGAGTCAAGGGAGGCACTTGCTCGTCTCGCGACCGGGGGGGCGAATAGTGATCTTTCTACTAGTCTTCAGAATCTGGCGAATGCAGAGGCAACCTTGCGAGGCATTTCCGCCGCACTCGTGGCATCGGCGGAAGCGGAAGCGCGACTAACGTCTTCTCTACGCAGTGAACTTGGAGATTTTGTCGCCAGCGTAAACGGCCAGATACTTGATGATGGATCGATCGTTCTTCCCGAAGACGTAGTTTTCGAGCAGGGGCGGGCAGAAATCCGACCCAATCTAAAGAGGTTTCTTGAGCAGGCCTGTCCACCTTGGCTGGATCTATTGAGGGGCTCCGGACTCGAGATTGCCGCCGCCGAGATCCAGGGGCACGCGTCCAGAGAATGGCGTCAGGGCACACCCGTGGACTTGGCATATCGAAATAACTTGCAGCTATCACAGGAGCGAGCACGTAACGTTCTGAACTACTGCCTCGACCAGCTTTCGAACGAGGAAACCGCTGAGTGGTCACGCGGGCATGTGGTGGCTGTGGGGTATTCTTCGTCTCGGCCGGTAAGCGTCGATGGAGAAATCGATGATGACTTGTCGCGTCGGGTCGTCTTTTCCATTGAGCTTGACCGAGAGCAATTGCTCGACGACCTAGAACGAGAAAGTACGGCTACCCTGGCTCAGGGGCTTTCGGCTGGCGATGTAGTCAGAGGCATTCCGAGGGTGATTGACGGCGACACAATCGAAATCAATGGTATCAGCTTCCGATTGTTTGGCATTGACGCCCCTGAAATGGGGCAAGCCTGCACAGACGAGAATGGAAATACCTTCGACTGTGGTCTGGTCGCGAAAGAACAAATGCTCACATGGGCTGAAGGGCGGGAGATTTCATGTGAACATCAGAGTCTAGATCGTTACTTCCGATCAATCGCGACGTGTCGCGTAGATGGACAGGATCTCGGAGGCCTGATGGTGGATGAAGGTAAGGCCATGGCTTTCCGGGAATATTCCAATCGCTACGTTGCAGCCGAAGAATCCGCCAGGGAAGGCAACGTCGGCTTTTGGGCTGGCAGTTTTACGGAACCTTGGGCGGCCAGGTGAACTGAGGTCTCTTTGAATCTCTAAGACAAGAACGGTCACGAATCCGAAGCGAAGACCTTCGCATTTGTTTGCTCAAGACCAACCGTTTTTGCCGCTCAGTGCGTAGGTCCTCTTCTCGGGCCAGAGGCTGGAATCATATGATGTCTTCATGTGCGGCACATGAATAACATTAGCACCGTATGTTGGATCTTCTGGATAGGGTTCGGCGCCGATTTTCAACGTGAGCCTCCAATCGAAGGTCACTTCTTTTGACGCGCTCGTCACGCTTCGTTGTCATTAGGGTATACGAAACAATGTCTTAGAAAATATTTTGTCACATCTTTCCAAATCGTGACCACATACTGTCTGAGCAAACGAAGTGCATCCTGAGATCCACAAGTGAACCGCAATGGCGCGGCTCGCAGCGTGATCAGGAGAAGCTCAGATGGCGAAACTTACTCAAGCCCAGCTCGCAAGTCGCTGGCACATATCTCCCCGCACCTTGGAACAATGGCGCTGGCTCGGAAAGGGACCAAAGTTCCTGAAGATCGGCGCACGGGTCCTCTATGACGAAACCGAAGTTGAGGCTTTCGAGGCCGCGCAGCTCTGCCAGAACACCCATGGCCGACTTGCGTCGGAACGTCTGTGATGGCGAAGAAATTCCCTGCGCACAGAATCAAGGCGAATCTCGTCTATGATGTCTGGGACGCCGCTCACGCGTTGGGCTGCCACAAACAGACCGTCATTCGCTGGATCAAGAACCAAGGACTTGCGGCAGACACAACCCGCAAGCCTTGGCTGATCGACGGGAAGGAACTCAAGGTCTTTCTCGGTGCCCGTCAGACGAAGGTCGCCGCGAAATTGGTCCTTCATCATTGCTATTGCTTCGGCTGCAAGGCCCCCCGCGAACCCGACGGCAAGATTGCCGACTACACGCAGCAAACACACGAAACAGGGCGCTTGACCGGCCTGTGTCCCGCCTGTGGCGCGCTGATGAACAAGGTCGTCAAACGGTCCGATCTGGAGGTCATCCGGGCAAGAATCGAGGTGACGGTTCAGAAGGCGTCCCCAAGAATAGTGTCCCGTGCCGATCCCCGTTCAAATGTCACCATTCAGCAGAAGGGCCAGACCGATGGCAAAACGCAACAAGGATAACCTGCGCATCAAGCGGAAGTATCTGCTTTGGCGCAAGGATGCGCAGGGTCTTTCTGAGGCATCCCTTGACAAGTCCGCCGCCGCGATCACGCTTTACGACGGCTGGCTAGGCGGCAAGGATTTCCGCGCATTCCACGCCGAACGCGCCCGCTCATTCAAGCGCCACTTGGCGAGCCTGAAGAACGGACGCACCGGCTCGCCGCTTTCCGCCGCGACCACCAATGGCACTCTGCGCGAGTTGAAAGCATTCTTTTACTGGATGGCAGATCAGCCCGGCTACAAGTCCAAGATCAGCCGCTCGGATGCCGACTATCTGACGCCGGATCGCAAATCTGAAAATGCTCGGCGCGGGACATTGTGGAAACCGCACCCCTCTCCCGCCCAGGCACTTCACGTCATCAAGATGATGCCCTCAAGCACTGTCATAGAACGTAGAAACCGCGCCCTCTTGGCGTTTCTGTTCTTGACGGGATCGCGCGAGGGGGCCGCGATTTCTTTGCCTCTGCGCAACCTCGACCTAACGAACCGATGCGTGCAATTCGATGGTCGATACGTCGATACCAAATTCGGAAAGTCCTTCTCGACTGGGTTCTTTCCTCTGGGCGCTTTCGCGGAAAGCATTCTCCAGGATTGGGCAGCCGAGTTGACACAGGTTCACCTTTTCAGCGCGACCGATCCGCTGTTTCCGAAGACCAAAGTTGTAGTTGGAATGTACCGCAGATTTGAGGCCGTGGGAATTTCGCGGGAACCTTGGAAAAGCGCGTCCAGCGCAGCCAAGATCTTCAAGCAGGCATTCGCCGACGCAGGTCTGCCGCCGTTTTCGCCGCATCGGGTGCGAGATACGATAGTTGATCTGGCAAACGACCACTGCCGCACGCCGGAGGAATTCAAGGCATGGTCGCAGAACATGGGCCACGATGACGTCCTGACGACGTTCAGTTCCTACGGAGCGGTCCCACCGGGGCGGCAAATGGAGTTGATGAGCCGTTTCAGGATGAGCAGGGTCCATGCTGACGGTAGCGATAAGATCGAATGATCCTAGTCATTCCGTCTTGGCCTTCCGGACCGTTATGCGGTCTGGGTTCAACCGATACCCTTCCCATGGTTGGTTCTCGATTATCGCATCGGCTTCTTGTGCATCCCTGCCGCTAGAGGCCATTTTCTTTTTCAGCTCCAATTTCGCGCGATTGACCCGTTGGCGCACAGCTTCATCGCTCTCCAGTTTCAACGCTTCTGCCAGAAAGGCCGAACGAGCAAACGGGTAGTCAAGAGGTGCCTTGCCCTGTCCCGCCCCTTCAAGCCACTTATCCGCCAATACAATCAACAGATCGGCCGTAGCATTGCGTTCAACGAAAATTCGGTCGTCGATCACGACGCGCCGCCGTTGCGCGTTCACTTCCATCACCGTGAGTTTCGCGGATTCTGAGTCGGGGGGAGAGGGAACGGGGATATGCGGTAGAAGGCTCGGCCTTTGTGCTTCACCGTAAAGCTTTGGCAGGCTCCCGTCTGGGAAGTCCTCCGCGTCCTTCGCCTTCAAGGTCGCACGCATCACATCGGACACCCCGGTCCCGTGCCGTTTCAACAAGCGGGTGATCATCTCAAGCGCCGTTTCCGGGGGCTGCTCCAAGTGAGCGACAGCGCTGACGACGGAGGGCAAGGCGCGTTCCAGCTCCGATGGGGTGACGTGTTCGTAGGCCTGAGCGCTGCGCAGGTAGGACAGTGCGATCTCGCGGTCGCGAACATCATTTCTGGCGTCATCCATCAGTGCCACCCGATAGGCCTCTTCAGGGTCGAACCTTTTCAACCCGGCAGCCAGTACGGCAAAGCGCCTGTCGATGCATTGCGAACACCGCCCGCAGTGGATGTGCTGCTTGGTCTGGTTGTGCACGTCGGCGCAACTGCGGGTCTGCGCTATTAGTTCGGACATGCCCAGACGGGCTACCGTCTCGACCACTTCCCTCTTTGTCCGCCAGAAGAACGGATTGTCGATCCTGGTTTCCGACTCGAAAACTCGGCCAAGGAAATCCGAGAGCCGGGACAAAGTTTGCGGATGGGTCGTTCGGGTAGCCCTAGTGCCAAGGACGCTGCCAACCGGCGACAAGTTCAGGCTGACGACACCGTTCTCGTAGAAAGAAACCCGGTTCAGCCCAAATGCCTTTGCATTTACGGCGCCCAACGCCGCGAAGAGGAACGACCGAGCCCGGTGCGTCCCTTCCTTGAGGCCCCTACCGACCATCTGAACCTGCACTGGGAAATGACGGCAGCTTTTCTCGCCGAACCTCATAGCCAAGGCCTTGTGAAGTTGCCGCTGAACAGGCGCGATCTTCGACGCCGAAAAATGGCTGACCAGAGCGACGCGCTCGCCTTGATCTGCGATTTCTTGGAGCGCCCCTGCGAAGGAATCGAGGCCGCCCGAGAACATGAGAACACGCGTCGGCTGCCATGCGCTGCCCTCGTCGAACTTGAAGAACAGTGATCTCTCGGCTTCTTCGCCCTCTTTGGCGACGAACTGAAACACGAACCGGTCCCCTGACAGGAACATCAACATTTCTTCCAGCGCCAGAACGGCTTCTGTGCTTTGCCAGAAAGCATTATCTCGAACAGGCATCTCGACCTCGAACCGTCGATGCCACTGCGTGCCCATGTGCTGATCTGCCGTTCCACCACGACTGATGGCGGCATCGGCCCCGTAGACCACGGCTGCAACTTCCAGCAGGTCTAGCGCGCGATCCGGCAGATCGGCCACAAGCTGGGCGTTCAGGTGGCTGATGCAGACCTTGACGCCAACTGACTTCCCGTCAATTTCAAGGCGCAATTGGGCATCGCCACCGCTCTTGGTCAGCGGCGGCAGGCATCGGACCCGATGCTCAGACGGTTTCGCGCCGCCGCCCAAGCTCGGACCTCATTTTCTTGAATGCATAGTCGGTGAAGCGGTTGATGGCGTCCTGATCCAACGCTTGACGCTGCCAAACTGTCTTGCCCAGCCAGCCGCCCGCAAACTCCTGCACGATGCGCGACGCTTCGAATGTGTGCTGGGCCAAAGCTTGCTGAAACGCGATGCGCTGGGCATCAGTCGCAAATTGACGATCCTGCCCGATGTGGTTGGCCAGTTCCCGGCTAAGGTAGTAGTCCAGAGATCGGTAGGTCAGTCTTGCAAAGAAATCTCGCGCCAAATGGGCAAACTTTTCGCCAGATGCAAATTGGCCCAGCGCCATCCGGATCTCGTGCGAAGTTGGTTCAAACAAGCTCGGCAGCTGATCTCGCAGATGAACCGACAGAGACTCGAGCAAAGCGGATTTGGCCAACAATCCTGCATCCGATGCATGTCCTTCCTTGAAGCTTTGCCGTTCAATGGCACCATCCAAACCGGCCAAAAAGCTCGCGACTGAAGCCAAAGGGGCATCGCCGCACCCCAGGTCCACCAATGCGTCCTCAAAGCCTGGCGCACGGGCCAAGAGCGGAAGCCGCACAAGAAGCGATGCTACGAATTGAAAGCGTGAGTCCTTGCTCGCAGTGGAGAGGTCCCGCTCCGAGGCTCGTGCAGCTGCCTCGGCGATCGCGTCAACAGACGCGCCAGAATCAATTAACCCAACGACATCGCGCCACTTTTTCGACTGTGGCAACGTGCCGAGCCTAATATGGCCCATCATCGTCTCCCTATATGCTGACGCTGACGCAACCTTTGAGGGAAAGCAAAGGAAATCAAAGATCAAATGCTTACCTCTTGCTTACCCAATCAATCTGGGAAGCGAGGTAGATCTCTGTAAGTCTTTGATTTCAGTGGTGAGCCGTGCAGGATTCGAACCTGCGACCCACTGATTAAAAGTCAGTTGCTCTACCAACTGAGCTAACGGCCCACTGGCGCGCTACTTAGAAAGCCCTACCCCTGCGGTCAACCCCGGAAATGCACCAATCTCTGGAAATCTTTCCGGGGCTCCGCTATACGCCCGCCTATGGTGACGAAGCAGAAATTCCGCCTTCCCTTCATGAAGATGCATGGGCTTGGCAACGATTTTGTGGTCGTGGACGAACGGGGGCAGCCGCCGCGCGTGACGCCGGATATCGTCACGGCCATCGCGGACCGGCATCGAGGCGTGGGCTTTGACCAGTTCGTCGTCATGACCGAGACCGATACCGCCGATGTCCACCTGACGTTCTATAATTCCGACGGGTCCACCTCGGCGGCCTGTGGCAATGCGACCCGCTGTATTGCGCGTCACCTTTTTGACGAGACCGGCAAGGCGGAGGCAGTGATCCGCACCGCACATGGTCTTTTGCCGGCGTTGGATGCAGGGGACGGTCTGACATCGGTGAACATGGGCCACGCCCGGACCCGCTGGGACCTGATCCCGCTGGCAGAGCCGACGGACACGCTGGAACTGCCGATCGAGGGCGGGCCGACTGCCACGTCGATGGGAAACCCGCATTGCACCTTCTTCGTCGAGGATGCCGAAGCGGTTGATCTGGCCGAGATCGGACCGAGGATTGAGCACCACCCGCTGTTTCCCGAACGAACCAATGTGCAATTCGCCACGCTGACCGGGCCGAATGAGCTTCGGATGCGGGTCTGGGAGCGTGGTGCGGGGATCACGTTGGCCTCTGGCTCGTCGTCCTGCGCGACGGCGGTTGCTGCGCATCGTCGTGGGCTTGTTGGCGACGATGTCACGATCCGTCTGGATGGCGGCGATATCCGGATCAGGATCGCTCCGGATGGGGTCTGGATGACCGGCCCGACCGCGCATGTCTTTGACGGGGAATGGATTCTCTAGATGTCCGCGCCAAAGTTCACGACCCTTGGCTGCCGTCTGAATGCCTATGAGACGGAGGCGATGAAGGACTTTGCCGCCCAAGCGGGCCTGTCTGATGCCGTCGTGGTCAATACCTGTGCCGTGACCGCCGAAGCGGTTCGCAAGGCGAAGCAGGAAATCCGCAAGCTGCGCCGTGAGAACCCGGATGCCCCCCTGATCGTGACGGGCTGCGCCGCGCAGGTGGAGCCGGAGACCTTCGCCGCCATGCCGGAAGTAACCCGCGTGATCGGCAATACCGAGAAGATGCAGCCGGAAACATGGGCCGGGATGGTTCCCAACCTGATTGGTGAGACGGAGAAGGTCGCGGTGGATGACATCATGTCAGTCACCGAAACCGCCGGTCATCTGATCGACGGATTCGGCACCCGCAGCCGTGCCTATGTGCAGGTCCAGAACGGCTGTGACCATCGCTGCACTTTCTGCATCATCCCCTATGGCCGGGGTAATTCCCGGTCAGTTCCGGCGGGCGTTGTGGTGGACCAGATCAAGCGGCTGGTGGACCGTGGCTATAACGAGGTGGTGCTGACCGGCGTGGACCTGACCAGTTGGGGCGCGGATCTTCCCGCGCAGCCAAAGCTGGGGGATCTGGTCATGCGCATCCTGAAGCTGGTGCCGGACCTGCCGCGTTTGCGGATCAGTTCGATCGATTCGATCGAGGTGGATGAGAACCTGATGCAGGCCATCGCGACCGAGCCGCGGCTGATGCCGCATCTGCACCTGTCCCTTCAGGCGGGCGACGACATGATCCTCAAGCGGATGAAGCGCCGCCACCTGCGCGATGATGCGATCCGGTTCTGCGCAGAGGCAAAGGTGTTGCGCCCGGACATGACCTTTGGCGCCGATATCATCGCGGGTTTCCCGACCGAGACCGAAGCGATGTTCGAGAACTCGCTGCGGCTGGTCGAGGAGTGTGACCTGACCTGGTTGCATGTCTTCCCCTATTCCGCCCGGCCGGGAACGCCGGCGGCGCGGATGCCACAGGTAAACGGGCGGGCGATCAAGGACCGTGCGGCGCGACTGCGCGCGGCGGGTGACTCGCGCGTGGTGGCACATCTGGCGGCACAGCTTGGCAAGACCCATCGCATCTTGATGGAGAACCCCCGTATGGGGCGGACAGAGCAGTTCACGGAAGTGACCTTTGCCAGCGATCAGCCGGAAAGCCAGATCGTCACGGCCCGGATCACGGGCGTGGCAGGACAGCAGCTGGTCGCATGACCCGCCCGATCCTTTGGTCTTTTCGCCGGTGCCCCTATGCAATGCGGGCCCGTCTGGCCATTGCCAGTGCCGGAATATCGGTGGACCTGCGAGAGATCCTGTTGCGCGACAAACCGGCGGCGTTTCTGGCGACCTCGCACAGCGGAACGGTGCCCTGTCTGGATACGGGCAAGGAGGTGATCGACGAAAGCCTGGACATTATGCTGTGGGCATTGCGACATGCCGACCCCGAGGGTCTGCTGGCCATGCCCGAGGCCGGTTTCGATTTGATCGCCACGTCTGACGGGCCGTTCAAGGCGGCGCTTGATCGTTACAAATATGCCGTGCGGTTCGACGATGTGGATATTGGCGCAGAACAGGAAAAAGCGGCTCTGTTCCTGCGCAAACTGGAGGACAGACTGGTTGGGCAAAGCTGGTTGTTTGGGGCGCGGCCCAGTCTTGCCGACCTCGCCATTCTGCCTTTCGTGCGCCAGTTTGCCCATGTCGATCTGCCGTGGTTCGAGGCACAGGAATGGACCGGTGTCGCCGGATGGCTGGACCGGTTCAAGACGTCCGAACGGTTCGCTTCGATCATGCGGAAATACCCGGCCTGGAAACCGGGTGACAAACCGGTGGCGTTTCCCGAAGGCTAGGCGATAAGGTTCGGCAACTGCTCAGGACACCGCGATGCACCCGAACCCGATTTACCACACGAAGACCGAAGACCAGAACCTCGCCTTCGCGTCGGAACGGGCGTTCGGTGTGCTGGCTGTCAACGGGCCGGATGGGCCCCTGGTGTCCCATGTTCCCTTCACCCTCGCCCCCGATGGCAAAAGCCTGACCTTGCATCTGGTCCGGTCCAACCCGATTGCGCGCGGATTGGCCGACCCGCGCCCGGCGGTCATCGCCGTCAGCGGGCCGGATTCCTATGTCTCGCCCGACTGGTACGGCGCGGAGGATCAGGTGCCGACATGGAACTATGCGGCGGTGCATCTGCGGGGGCGGTTGATCGGGCTGCCACCGGATGACCTTGGCACCGTCCTTGCAGAGCTTTCCGCCCAATTCGAGGCGCGGCTTCTGCCAAAGCAGCCCTGGACCATGGACAAGATGACACCCGATGTCCTGTCGCGGATGATGCGGATGATCGTGCCCGCGCGGATGGAGATCGACACCGTCGATGGCACGTGGAAACTGAACCAGAACAAGTCCGACGCGGCCCGGGTCGGGGCCGCCACGGGCATCAAGGTGGCGCGGCTTGGGCAGGAAACCGATGCGCTGGCAGATCTGATGATGGCCGCGCTTGATGATGACAGAAGTAAAGGATCAGACCGATGAAACTTGTCGTTTCTTCTACCTCTCCTTTCGTGCGCAAGGTGCGCGTTTTGCTGCGCGAACTTGGACAGGAAGCAGCCGTCGAGGAGATTGGCGTGAAGACCAGCCCGCTGGCGCAGGCGGATGCGGCGGTTTCGGCAAACCCGATCGGCAAGATCCCGGCGCTTCTTCTCGATGATGGCTCGGCGCTGCATGACAGCCGCGTTATCACCCGGTTCTTCGACGATCATTTCGCAGGGGGCTTTTACCCGGTGGACCGGCTGTGGCAGGTTCTGACGCTGGAATCGATGGCGGATGCGATGATCGAGGCGGGCGTCCTGATGACCTATGAGGTCAAGCTGCGCCCCGAGACCGCCCGGTTCGGCCCCTGGGTCGAGGCGCAATGGGCGCGGATTGACCGGACCCTCGACCATCTGGAGGCTGTGGCACAGCAACTGGACGCGCCTTTGGACATGGGGCAGGTCGCGCTGGCCTGTGCGCTGGAATATCTCGATTTTCGGCATGACGCGCGGAACTGGCGCAATGGTCGGCCAAGGCTGGCGGCATGGCTGGGGAAACTGTCGGCACGCCCGTCCATGATTGCGACGGTTCCGGTGGAATAGCGGGCTATTCCGGGATTTCGCAGCGATCATAGCGGAAGGCATAGCCGTTCCAGACCATGATGATCCCCAAACGGTCGGCACTGTGCATCACCATGGCCCGTTCGGCCCATTGGGCGCCTTCGCCCGCGCATTCCATATCGTAGAGCGTGGCGTCCATGTTGACGACGTTGACCGGATTGACCATTCGGCACTGGGTTTCGACGCCGTGAAACAGGCCGTCCCTGATTTCAATCGACCCGCCATCCACCCCGACAAGGGCACAATCTGCGTTGGCAACCTGCCGATAGATGCCGTCATAGGGGGTCGCCAGAACAACGCCCGGCAACAGGGCCGCGATCAGGATGGTCAGCTTGGTCCGTATCTGCATTCAGATACGTTGCAGGTCCGCAATCAAGGCGTCAAGGTTTCCGCGCCGCTGGTCCAGCATCGCACCAATCTCGGACCGTTCCTGGTTGAGCATGTTGACCCCTTCAATGATGATATTGAAGAAAGCCGGCCGCCCAAGCCGGTCGGAAACCCAGAAATCAACGCGAAACGGGGCCTGACCGCGCAGGTTTGCGACGGTTTCGACCTCGATGAAGTTGTTCACCTGGCGGGCTTCGACCACGGTGATCTCGCCCCCGATGAATTCGCGGAACCGTTTGCCATAGCGGTTCGAGACATAATTGTTGAATGCAGCGACAAAGGCGGTCCGCTGCGCCGGGGTCGCCGTGCGGGCATCGCGGCCCAGCGCGGTTCCGGCGATGTATTCGACGTCCGAATAGCGGGCGAAAATACCTTCGAAATCCTGAATCATTGCCGCTTCGGACCGGCCAGAGGCGATCACGGCGTTGATATCGGCGACCAGCCTGTCGACCAGCCGCTCTGCCTCGGTCAGGCCCACGGCAAAGACGGGGGCGGGCAGGACCGCGGCCGCTGCTGCGGCGATCATCATGTTGCGGCGATTGAGCAGGGTCATTGGGCCATCTCCATGCTGTCGGATGGGGTGCAATCGGTAGGGGCTGCCGCGAAAGGATCGGCGAAGGGGTCGATCATCGGGTCCGGAACGCCACATTCGTCTAGGGCGTTCGGATCGACGGGCGGTTCCATTCCCAGTTCGTAGCGACGGTTTTCAAGGTACAGAAGCCGCGCCTGAGCATAGCTGTCCGCGCTGTCATAAAGGATGGAATCGACGGTGTCCGAGAACCGGCCCCGGTCGATCACCTGTTCGACGACCTTTGTACCAAGCGAGTATTCGGCCACCGCTGCGATTTCCGGTTGGTCGATCCAGCCAAGGGGATCCAGAAGGACATCCACGACCAGCCCGGCGGTATCCCGTTCGGTCGAGGGGCCGAAGAACGGAAGTTCCTGATAGGCGCCTTCCGGCACGCCCCAGACATGCAGGGTTTCCCCGAAATCGGTGCTTTCCTCGTGCAGGCCGATTCCGCCCGCGGGGTCGAACAGCCCCCCGACCCCGACGGTGGAATTGATCAGGAACCGCATCGTATTGGTCGCGGCCCCGCCCACATCTCCCTGAAGCAGCCCGTTCACCACCATCCCCGGCAGCGACAGGTTGTCCGAAAAGGATACGACCCTGTCGGTCAGCTCTGGGGGCAGCGCGGCGGTAACGCCGGACACCGGCCGCAGCAGGTTCTGGTCGAGCGATCGGTTGAAGTCATGGGTCGCCCGGTTAGCGGTTTCATAGAGGTCGTGGATGCTGCTGTCGTCTGGTCCGACGGAACAGGCCGAAACCGCCCCCATGAACATGAAGGCAACGGCAAATCGGAAAATCGGTTTCGCTGTTACGGGCAATGGAATTCTCTCGGACCTGACCTTAGACTGTTTCACATAATCGGTTTCAACGGGATGAACAGGGCAGCGCGACAGCAATCCCGGAACGTGGCCGAATGGAAACAATTTATTGAGACCGGCGTGGCAGGACTAGTCCGACCGGTGGCAGGGGCAGGCGGAAAGACGCGCATGGCAGACAAAGCGAAAACAGCGGGGCTGACCGAACTGCGCCGGGTTCGGGCGCGGTCCCGGCTGTTGTATTGGTCGGTGGCCGCGTTCAGCCTTGTGGTGAACGCCCTGATGCTGACCGGCCCGCTGTATATGCTGAACGTCTATGACCGGGTGCTGGGGTCGCGGTCTGTCGAAACCCTGATCGCGCTGACGGTCCTTGTGGTTTTCCTGTACGGGTCGATGGCGGTGCTGGACCTTGTTCGGGGGCGGATCATGTCGCGCGTCGGTGCGCGGTTTCAGGCCACCATGGACGAACGGGTGTTCCGGGCGGTGATGCGGGCGGGCAGCCTTGGCCGCGCAAGGGCCGAGGCCGTCACCGGGTTGCGGGACCTTGAATCGGTCCAACGGTTGATGACCTCGCCCGTCTTGATGGCTGTCTTTGATCTTCCGTGGACGCCGCTGTTCTTCTTCGGGATATTCCTGTTTCACCCCTGGCTTGGGATTCTGGCGCTGTCCGGTGGGGCGGTTCTGATCCTGATCGCGCTGGCCAACCAGCTGGGCAGTCGCGGACCCCTGTCCAGCGCCAATACCCGCATCCAACAGGCTGAGTTGATGGGCCAGCAGATTCGGACCGAGGGCGAAATGGTGCAGGCGCTGGGGATGCGGGGCGCCAGCTTCGGGCGCTGGGCCGCGGCCCGGTCCGAGGCGCTGGAAAGCACGATCCGCGCGGCGGACACGAGCGGCGGCTATACCTCGATCACGCGGGCCCTGCGCCTGCTTTTGCAGTCGGCCATGTTGGGACTGGGGGCGCTTCTGGTCCTGCGCAACGAAATGACGCCAGGGGCCATGATCGCCGGGTCAATCCTGTTGGGTAGGGCGCTGGCGCCGATCGAACTGTTGATCGGGCAATGGGCCGTGGTTCAGCGCGGGCGTGAGGGATGGTTGAACCTTGGCCGGTTGCTAGGTGAAATCGCGCCGGAAGAGCCTCGCACCACGCTTCCCCGCCCCAAGGCAATGCTGTCGGTCGAGGCGCTTTCGATTGTTCCGCCCGGAGAACAGCAACCGGTTCTGCGCAACCTGACCTTCCGCATTCAACCGGGGCAGGCGGTTGGCGTGATCGGCACCTCGGGCGCCGGGAAATCCACCCTTGCCCGCGCCCTGACCGGGGTCTGGCCCGCCACCATGGGCAAGATCCGGCTGGACGGTGCAGCACTGGATCAATACGACCCGGACGTTCTGGGGGCACTGGTCGGCTATCTTCCGCAGCGGGTGCAGCTGTTTGATGGCACGATCCGCGACAATATCGCCCGCATGTCGCTGGCACCCGATGACGAAGAGGTCGTGCGCGCGGCAAAGAAGGCCGCGGCGCATGACATGATCCTGCGGCTGCCCGATGGTTACGATACCCGCGTCACTGCGACGGGCGGGCGGCTGTCCGGCGGGCAGGTTCAGCGGATCGGCCTTGCGCGGGCGATGTACGGCGATCCGGTCATCCTTGTTTTGGACGAACCCAATTCCAACCTGGACAACGAAGGATCGACGGCATTGAACGCGGCGATCCGCGCGGCCAAGGAGGAAGGAAAGTCGGTTCTGATCATGGCCCACAGGCCTGCCGCGATTCAGGAATGCGATATGCTTCTGGTTCTTGAAAACGGCGCGAAACGCGCCTTCGGCCCCAAGGATGAGGTGCTGCGCGATCTGGTCAAGAACGCGGCCGAAATCCAGAAGGCCCGGCAGCCCGGAGGTGTGTCATGACTCCGAACCGTTGGTCCGCCAAGGGGCCAGTCTGGGCCGGCCTTCTGATGCTGGTCGTTCTTCTGGGCGGCTTTGGCACTTGGGCCGTGATGGCCCAGATCACCGGCGCAGTCATCGCGTCAGGCCGGATCGAGGTGGACCGCAACCGGCAGGTCGTGCAGCACCCGGATGGCGGTGTTGTCGCGGCACTGCTGGTCGAGGAAGGGTCAAGCGTCGACGCGGACGATCTTCTGGTGCAATTGGATTCCGAATCCTTGTTGTCCGACATATCGGTGATCGAGGGGCAGCTGTTCGAGGTTCTTGCCCGGCGCGCCCGCTACGAGGCGGAACGGGACGGGGCCGAGACCCTGACCTTCGACCCGCTCTTGACGGACAGTACATCCGCCATCGCGCAGGAACTGATGGACGGGCAGCGCAGGCTGTATGACGCCCGAAGGGAGACCGAGGCGAATGCCATCGAACAACTGACCCGCAGACGCGATCAGATCGTGGACCAGATCGAGGGCATTCACGCGCAGGAAACCGCCATTGGCACGCAACTGGACCTTGTCCGGCAGGAACTTGCGGATCAGCAAAGCCTGCTGGAACGGGGATTGGCGCAGGCGACCCGTGTGCTGGCGCTTCAGCGCGAAGAGGCGTCCCTGTCCGGCCGCGCGGGCGAACTGGCGGCGACGGCGGCGCAGGCGGCGGGGCGGATTACCGAACTGGAGCTTGAGGTTCTCAACATCGGCAGCGACCGGCGCGAGCAGGCCATCTCGAACCTGCGCGACCTGCAATACAACGAATTGGAACTACGAGAACGGCGTCGGGCGCTTCTGTCTCAGCTTGACCGTCTGGATATCCGCGCGCCCGTTGCCGGGATCGTCTATGACTTGCAGGTCTTCGGGGAACAATCTGTCGTCACCCCGGCGGAACCTGTCCTTTACCTCGTGCCGCAGGATCGCCCGCTTGTAATTGCCGTACAGATCGAACCACGCGACATCGACCTGCTGTTCGTGGGACAGGATGTGGCGCTTCGGTTTTCGGCCTTCGACCAGCGGCAGACACCGGAGCTGAACGGCAAGGTCGTCACGATTTCCGCCGATGCGTTCGAAGATCAGGCGACCCGGCTGTCGTTCTACCGGGCGCAGATCGAACTGTCGGAAGGTGAACAGGAGAGGCTGCCCGAGGGCGCAACCCTGATCCCCGGGATGCCGGTCGAGGCCTTCATCAGGACCGAGGATCGCAGCCCGATCGAATACCTTCTCAAGCCGCTGTCGGACTACTTCGCCAAGGCGTTCCGCGAAAGCTGATCAATCGGTCGTTTGCCGGATTGCGGACAGGGGTGCGGGCGGATAGCGTTCGCCAAAATACCGTGCCACCGAAAGGACGAAGACATGTCGGGAACCTATGAAAAGAACCTTGCCGATCTGGGCGTGACCCTGCCCGATGCACCGACCCCGGCGGCCAACTATGTGCCCTTTGTTCAGGTTGGAAATCTGGTGCATGTGTCCGGTCAGCTTCCGGCGGTCGAGGGCGGGTTCATCACCGGCAAACTGGGCGCGGACCTGTCGACCGAGGAAGGGGCCAACGCCGCCCGCGCCTGCGCGATCAGCCTTCTGGCGCAGGTCAAGAAAGCCTGCGGGGGCGAACTGGATCGGCTGAAGCGGGTGGTGAAGCTGGTGGGCTTCGTGAACTCCACTGGCGATTTCGTGGACCAGCCCAAAGTGATCAATGGCGCGTCCGATTTCATGGTCGCGGCCTTTGGCGATGCCGGGCGCCATGCCCGATCTGCCGTGTCTGCGGCATCGCTGCCCTTCGGCGTCGCGGTAGAGATCGAAGGCATCTTCGAGATCGAATAACCCATGGCCCTGCATCCTTCTTTCCTGACACATCCACTGACCCACCGGGCCTTGCACGATGTGAAAGACGGCCGGCCGGAAAACAGCCGTGCCGCGATCCGGGCGGCAATCGATGCGGGTTACGGGATCGAGATCGACGTGCAGCTGTCCAGCGATGGGCAGGCGATGGTGTTTCACGACTACAGCCTTGGCCGTTTGACCGGGGAAAGCGGCGCGGTGGCCCTGCGGTCGGCGGAAGAGCTGTGCAGCATCCCGTTGACCGGAGGTGACGGCGAAGGCATCCCGACTCTGATTGAGATTCTTGAACTGGTCGGTGGCGCGGTTCCCCTGCTGATCGAGATCAAGGATCAGGATGGCGCGATGGGCCCAAACGTCGGCCCGCTTGAACGGGCGGTCAGTGATGCCTTGATGGGCTATGGCGGGCCGGTCGGGGTCATGTCCTTCAACCCGCATTCGGTGGCCGAAATGGCGCTATGTGCGCCCTCGGTCCCGCGCGGGCTGACGACATCGTCGTGGTTGGAAGACGATTGGCCGACAATTCCCGCCGACCGCCGTGCGGAGCTGGCTCCGATCCCCGATTATGACAGGGTCGGGGCCTGCTTCATCAGTCATGAATCGACCGATCTTTATCGGGATCGGGTGACGGAACTGAAGGCGGCCGGGGCGGTGATCCTATGCTGGACGATCAAGTCGGCAGAGGAGGAGCGGGCCGCGCGCCGGATCGTCGATAACGTGACCTTCGAACAATACCTTGCCTGATCCTTGGGCCGGGGTTGACCTGACGGGCGATGCCGCCACCTTAGCAGCATGACCGCGACCCTGACCGTTTCCATGCACCCGACGCTGTCCGAGATAGCGGAACGCGACTGGACCGCCTGTGCCAGCCCGGAAGAGGCCGACGGGTCACGCCCCATGGACCCGTTCACCACCTACCGGTTCCTGAAGGCGCTGGAAGATAGCGGGTCGGTCGGCCCCGGCACCGGATGGCAGTCCAGCTACCTGACCGTCCACGACGGCGATACCCTGATTGCCGCGGCGCCGCTTTATGCCAAGCGCCACAGCCAGGGCGAATATGTGTTCGATCACAGCTGGGCCCATGCCTTTGAACGGGCGGGCGGGCGGTATTACCCGAAACTGCAAATGGCGGTGCCCTTTACCCCGGCCACGGGCCGCCGGTTCCTGACCCGACCGGGCTATGAACAGGCGGGCATGGCTGCAATCCTTGAAGGGGCGGTGAAGATCGGGGCGGACAACGGGCTGTCGTCGCTGCATGTCACTTTCTGCACCGAAGCAGAGGCATTGGCGGGCCGGGAAATGGGCCTGCTGCACCGGACCGGGCAGCAATTCCATTTCGAAAACCCCGGCTATGGCAGTTTCGACGATTTCCTTGCGCAACTGTCCAGCCGCAAGCGCAAGGCCATTCGAAAGGAACGCCGCGAGGCGCAGGCGTTCGGCGGGGCCATCGTGCAATTGACCGGAGCCGATATTCGGCCCCACCATTGGGACGCCTTCTGGCGGTTCTATCAGGACACCGGCGCGCGGAAATGGGGCAGCCCCTATTTGACCCGATCGTTCTTCGATCTGATCGGCGAGACGATGGCGGATGACATCCTGCTGGTGCTCGCCCTTCGGGAGGGGGACCCTATCGCGGGCGCGCTGAACTTCATCGGGGCGGACACGCTGTTCGGGCGCTATTGGGGCTGCACGGAACATCACCCCTACCTGCATTTCGAACTTTGCTATTATCAGGCCATCGATTTCGCCATCGCCCATGGTCTGCGGGTCGAGGCGGGGGCGCAGGGCGAACACAAACTGGCGCGGGGATACCTCCCGGTCGCGACCCATTCCCTGCATTGGATCGCCGATCCGGGTTTTCGCCGTGCCGTGGAGACCTATCTGGAAGAAGAGCGCCGGGCGGTCGATCAGGATATCGAGATCCTGACCAGCTATGGCCCGTTCCGGCGCGTAGATGTGGAGGAACAGGAATGACGGAGCTGTTGAAAGGCCCGGACAGGGACGCCGCCCTTGCGGAGCTGGAGGCGGCAGGCTGGGCGCATGACACGGACCGGGATGCGATCTCGAAAACCTATCGCTTCAAGAGCTTTGTAGAGGCGTTTGGTTTCATGACCCGCGCGGCATTCTGGGCCGAAAAACTGAACCACCATCCGGAATGGAGCAATGTTTACAATCGGGTCTCGGTGGTACTGACCACGCACGACGTGAACGGGCTGACCGAGCTGGATCTTCGGTTGGCGCGGAAAATGGACGACCTGGCGGGGGTATGATGGAAACGATTCTGGGTATCGAGATTTACAACGGCAATACGATCGGAGACCTGCTGACCTTCGATGTGATCATGGGCGCGCTGGGCAGCGTGGCCGGTGCCAGCGCCATTCTGGTTCTTGGGTTTATCGTGGCCGGGTGGCTGCGCCGCCGGATCATCGCCCTTGGTCTCAAGCACGAAGAGCTGGATGACACCCTCTTCAATTTTCTTGGCAATATCAGCCGCTACGCTGTCCTGATCTTTGCCGGGCTGTTTGTCCTGAATACCTTTGGCATCCAGACCACGTCGATCGTGGCCGTGATCGGTGCCGCCGGTCTTGCCATCGGTCTTGCGTTGCAGGGGACGCTGTCCAACGTCGCGGCCGGGGTGATGATCATTCTGTTCCGGCCCATCAAGCTGGGCGATTTCGTCGAGGTGAACGGCCAGATGGGGACGGTCAAGGATATCTCGCTCAACTATACCGAACTGGCAACGGCGGCGAATGTGCAGGTGATCGTGCCCAACGCGCAGGTCTGGGGCAACACCATCGTCAACTATTCGGTCTATGACACCCGGCGCGCGGAGTGGGTGTTTGGCGTGTCCTATGGCGCGAACCTGAAAACGGCCGAGGATGTTATCCGCGACACCATCATGGCCGACTCTCGGTCCCTGTCCGACCCTGCGCCCTTTATTCAGGTAAACGCGCTGGGCGACTTCTCGGTCGATTTCCTGGTTCGGGTCTGGTGCAAAAGCGGTGACTACTTCGCCTATCAGGCGGACATGAAACGGGCGGTCAAGGAAGCGCTGGACAAGGCCGGGGTCGATATTCCGTTCCCGACCCAGACCCTGATCCAGCAATCCTGATCCGCGTCAGATCGCGTCGAGGAAGGATTCCCCGGTCGAGATGTTGCATTCGCCGGGGGCGTCCTGCTGAACGTGGGTCACGACCCCGTCCTCGACCAGCATGGCATAGCGCTGCGACCGGTCGAAAAAGCCGATGGCCGGAACACTGAATTCCATGCCGATGGCCTTGGTAAAGCTGGAATCGGGATCGGCTAGAAGGGTTACGCCGGCCTCGCCCGCGCCGGTCTGATCCGACCAGGCCTTCATCACGAAGGCATCGTTGACCGCGACGCAGATGATTTCATCGACGCCCTTCTTGTCGAACTCGGGCTTGGTGCGCATGAAGCTGGGGAGATGCGCGGCGGAACAGGTCCGGGTGAATGCGCCCGGCAGGCCAAAGATGATAACCTTGCGGCCCTTCAGTTTCGCGCTCAGGTCCACAGGTTCGGGCCCGTTGTCGCCCATTTGCGCCAGCGTGGCATCGGGCAGGTTCTGACCGGTCGTAATCGTCATGATTTTCGTCCCTTCAAGGAATTGCGTGCAGCACGGACATGGATATAGGGTCCGGCGGGCAACTGACCATCGGGAAAGGAACGGACATGGCACATTTTGTTGTCGTCGGAGGCGGACAAGCCGGGGCAACCCTTGTCGCCAAGCTGCGTTCTGAAGGGTTTGATGGGGACATCACCCTGATCGGCGCGGAACCCGTTCCCCCCTACCAGCGCCCGCCCCTGTCCAAGGCCTATCTTCTGGGAGAGATGGAGCTGGAGCGGCTCTACCTGCGGCCGCTGGACTGGTATCTGGACAACAACATCACCCTGCGGCTGAACACCCGTGTGGTCGATATTGATGCTGCCGCGCACAAGCTGACCCTCTCGGACGGGTCAGAGATGAATTATGACGAACTGGCGCTGACCACCGGGTCGCATCCGCGCACCCTGCCCGCCGCCATCGGCGGCACGCTGGACGGCGTCTATACCGTGCGCGATCTGCGCGATGTGGACGCGATGGAGCCTGAATTTGCCGAAGGGCGCCGCGTGTTGATCATCGGCGGCGGCTACATCGGGCTGGAGGCGGCAGCGGTTGCGTCCAAGAAAGGCCTTCAGGTGACGCTGGTGGAAATGGCGGACCGTATCCTGCAACGGGTCGCGGCCAAGGAAACCTCGGACTACGTGCGTGAAATGCACCGCGCCCATGGCGTCGATATTCGCGAAGGTGTCGGGCTTGAGCGGCTGAATGGCGATGCGCGGGTCACTTCGGCCAGCCTGACCGACGGTAGCACGCTGGATGTGGATTTCGTGATCGTCGGCGTTGGGATCATGCCCGCCACCGCCCTTGCCGAAGCGGCAGGCGTCAAGGTGGAAAACGGCATCGTCACCGACGAACAGGGCCGCGCCACCGATCCGCATATCTGGGCCGCGGGCGACTGCGCGACGCTGACCTTCAAGGGTCAGGTGATCCGGCTGGAAAGTGTCGGCAACGCCATCGACCAGGCCGAGATCGTCGCCCAGAACATGCTGGGCAAGGGTGTCGCCTATGTTCCGAAGCCGTGGTTCTGGTCGGATCAATACGATTGCAAATTGCAGATCGCCGGTCTGAACATCGGCTATGACGCGGTCCATGTGAAGGCGGGCGCGGATGGGGCCCAGTCCCATTGGTATTACGCCGGTGACCAACTGATTGCCGTGGACGCGATGAATGATCCCCGCAACTACATGGTCGGCAAGCGTTTGATCGAAATGGGCAAAAGCCCGGCGCCCGAGGTCATCTGCGACCCCGACACCGATATGAAGGCCCTGCTGAAAGGGTGAGGATCATCGGCGGAGAACACCGGGGCATTGCCCTGACCCCGGTCGGCAAGGGGGATGCGGGGGCGCATCTGCGTCCCACGACCGACCGGACCCGCGAAAGCCTGTTCAACGTGCTTCTGGGGGGCCGCTTTGGCGACCCGATCGACGGGGTCCGCGTGCTGGACCTGTTCGCCGGAACCGGCGCGCTGGGGCTTGAGGCCCTGTCGCGCGGGGCTGCCCATGTCACCTTGGTCGACAATGGGCGGGTGGCGCAGCGGCTGATCCGCGACAACATCGCCAAGCTGCGCAGGCAGGCCGATTGCACACTGCTGGCCACGGCGGCCGACAGGTTGCCGCCCGCGCCCACGCCCTGCGGGCTGGTGTTTCTTGACCCGCCCTATGGCAAGGGGATGGGGGAAAAGGCCCTGACCGCGGCGGCGCAGGCGGGCTGGATTGCCGGGGACGCCCTGATCGTCTGGGAAGAAAGCAGCCCACAGGAAGCACCCGACGGGTTCGACATGATCGAAACCCGCCGCTACGGCGATACGCACATCAGTTTCCTGCGGTGCCGGGTATAGGGTCAGGACCCTAATAGGTCGGATGGAACTTGCCGCCGGGCGAAAGGGTAAAGATCTCTGCCCCCGTCGCGGTGATCCCGATGGAATGTTCGAACTGCGCCGACAGGGATTTGTCGCGCGTGACAGCGGTCCAGTCGTCGGCCAGAACCTTGGTTTCCGGGCGGCCAAGATTCACCATTGGTTCGATGGTAAAGAACATGCCCTCTTCCAGAACCGGACCGGTGCCGGGCCGGCCATAGTGCAGCACGTTCGGCGGCGCGTGGAACACCCGGCCCAGCCCATGCCCGCAGAAGTCGCGGACGACGGACATCCGATGCCCTTCCACATAGCTTTGGATCGCGTGACCAATGTCGCCAAAGGTATTGCCGGGTTTTGCCGCTTCGATCCCTTTCATCAGGGAATCGTGGGTGACCTGGATCAGCCGTTCGGATTTCCGCGACAGCTTGCCCGCGACATACATCCGGCTCGTGTCGCCGAACCAGCCGTCAAGGATGACCGTCACGTCGATGTTCAGGATGTCCCCGTCTTTCAGGACCTTGTCGCCGGGGATTCCGTGGCAGACCACATGGTTCACCGAAATGCATGAGGCGTGCTGATACCCCTTGTAGCCGATCGTGGCCGAGGTGGTGCCATGCGCGGTGACCATGTCCGTGATGATCCGGTCGATCTCTGCCGTGGTCTGGCCGGGAAAGACATGTTCCGCGATGTCGTCAAGGATTTGCGCCGCAACGCGGCCGGCGGCATGCATCCCGGCAAAGTCGGATGCGTCGTGAATGCGAATGCCTTCCTTGGTCAGTCGGCCATTGTGCTTGGTCAAACCCTTGGTCCTTCTGGTCGTGATCGAGGCCCACATAAGCGATGCGGCCGCGATGATCTAGAGCACGAAGGGCAAAGCGGCATCAAGCCACACACCTTCGGGTGTGATCCGGGTGCCGCAGGCCAGCACCTCGACCCCTGCTGCGCGGGCGGCGTCAAAGGCCGAGCGATAGGCCGGGTCGATATCGCTGGCGAGTGTCACGCGCTGGGCGTCGGTCCGCTGCACAAGGTAGAGCATGACCGCGCGGTGCCCCTGCCCGACCATATCCGCCAATTCGGCCAGATGCTTTGCCCCCCGTGCGGTCACGCTGTCAGGAAATTCGGCCAGACCGGGCGTTCGCGACAGGGTGACGCTTTTCACTTCGACATAGGTATCGGCACCGCCCCCGGTCAGCAGAAAGTCGATCCGGCTGTTCTGGCCGTACTTGACCTCGGCCCGGACGGTCTCAAAGCCGGACAGGCCGGGCACCCCCCGCGCCTCGAACGCGGCTTTTAGCGCCCGGTTCGGGACAGAGGTATCGACCCCGGTGAAATGCCCGCCCCCATGATCCACCAGACGCCAGCCAAATTTCAGCTTCTTTTTCGGGTCGTCGTTCGGTTCCAGCCAGATCCGCATCCCCGGATCGGCCAGCCCCATCATGCTGCCGGGGTTGGCGCAATGGGCGGTCACCTCGGTGCCGTCGTCCAAGGTGCAATCGGCCAAAAACCGTTTATATCGTCGGACAAGTGTCGCGGGCACAAGGGGTGTAGAAAAGCGCATGGGCGCACCCTATACCGATCCCAAGAGCAAGGAGAAGTCAGATGACCAACCCAACCGCTGCGATGCTGGTGATCGGTGATGAAATCCTGTCGGGCCGGACCCGCGACGCCAATATGCACCACCTTGCACAGGAACTTTCCAAGGTCGGGATTGACCTGAAAGAGGTGCGTGTCGTCAGCGATGATGCAGGGGCAATCGTGGCGGCGGTGAACAGCCTGAGGGCCAAGTTTGACCATCTGTTCACCTCGGGCGGGATCGGGCCGACCCATGACGACATCACCGCCGATTGCATCGCCGCGGCCTTTGGGGCGCATATCGACGTCCGGGACGATGCCCGCGCGCTGTTGCAGGCCCATTATGACCGGTCGGGGCAGGAGCTGAACGAGGCGCGTCTGCGCATGGCCCGGATCCCCGATGGCGCATCGCTGATCGACAATCCGGTCAGCATCGCGCCGGGGTTCACCCTTGGCAATGTCCACGTCATGGCCGGGGTGCCCAGCGTGTTTCAGGCAATGGTGGCGAGCGTCCTGCCCACGCTGACCGGCGGCGCGCCGCTATTGTCCCAAACCCTGCGGGTGATGCGCGGCGAGGGCGATATCGCGATCCCGCTGCGCGATCTGGCCGATGAGTTCGCCGATCTGTCCTTCGGGTCCTACCCGTTCCAGAAGGATGGCGTTTACGGGTCCAACATCGTTGTACGGGGCCATGATGCCGGTCGGATCGACGCGGCAATGGTGCGGCTGTCGGCCCTGTTCTCGGCATGACCGAACCGGACATCCAGACGCTTTATGCCGTGACGGACGCGACATGGCCCGCGGCGGCGAAAGATCGCCTTGGACCCTGGACCATTCGCACTGGGCTGGGTGGCGGGCAGCGCGTTAGCGCGACAACCGCCGATGGCGACTGGACCGAAGACGACCTGCCGCAGGCCGAAGCAGCGATGCGGCGGCTGGGCCAGCCTTGCCTGTTCATGGTGCGGGCCGGGGAAACCAAGCTGGACAAGGTGTTGGAAGACCGCGGCTACCGGATCAAGGATCCGGTCAACCTGATGGTCGCCCCAAGCACAAAGATTGCCGAGCCGCCGCCGCCCCGCGTCACAGCCATCGAAGGTTGGCCGTGGCTGGCCGCACAGGCCGAGGTCTGGGCCGAAGGCGGGATCGGGCCGGGACGACTGGCGGTGATGGATCGCGCGCCCTTTCCCAAAACGACGATCCTTGGGCGGGTCGACAACAGCCCGACCGGGGCGGCCTATGCGGGCATATACGACGGCGTTGCCATGTTTCACGCGGTCGAGGTGTCAAACGCCTTTCGGCGGCGCGGATTGGGCGCCAACATGATCCGCGCCATTGCACGCTGGGCGTTGACCGAAGGCGCCGACTGGATCGCGCTGGTGGTGACGCAGGCGAATTCCGGCGCAAACGCGCTCTATGCTTCCATGGGCTTCCGGCTTGTGGGACAGTATCACTACCGCATCCTGCCAGAGTAAGACCATGACCCAGCCAGACACACCTACCGCCCTGAACCTGCCGATGGTGGACCCGCTACCCGAGGCGACGCAGAAATATTTCGACGTCTGTCAGGACAAGCTGGGGATGGTGCCGAATGTGCTGCGGGCCTACGCCTTCGACATCGAAAAGTTGAACGCCTTCACGGCGATGTACAACGACCTGATGCTGGGTGCCTCGGGCCTGACCAAGCTGGAGCGCGAGATGATCGCGGTCTGCGTCTCGTCGATCAACAAATGCTACTATTGCCTGACAGCCCACGGGGCAGCGGTTCGGCAGCTTTCAGGCGATCCGAAGCTGGGCGAAATGCTGGTGATGAACTGGAGGGTGGCCGATCTGGATGCCCGGCAAACGGCGATGCTGGAGTTTTCCGAAAAGCTGACAATCGCAAGCGCCAAGATCACCGAGGCTGACAGGAACGACCTTCGGGCGGTCGGGTTCAGCGACCGGGACATCTGGGACATCGCCTCGGTCGCGGCCTTCTACAACATGACCAACCGGGTTGCATCGGCAACGGATATGCGCCCGAACGATGGCTACCACACACAAGCACGATGATCCGCCGTTGGCTTCCCTTTCTGTTGGCGATCTGGCCGGGGGTTGGCGCGGCCATCACCCTTGATCTGCCTGCAAATGCGATCCTTCAGAAAGAGGAAGGGCCGGTGGGGTCAAGCCTTGACCTGCCGATCGGGTCCTGGGTGGAGGGATATATCCCAACGCGCCGGGCCGAAGGGCAGGTGATCCGGCAGGTCTGGCGCATCGATGGGTCCGGGCTGACAACCCTCCAGATCCTTGCGCCACTGCGCGAGCAGATTTCTGACGCCGGATACGACCTTTTGTACAACTGCCAGACCGAACAATGCGGCGGATTCGATTTCCGATTCGGGGTCGAAATTGCGCCGCCCCCAGCAATGCAGGTCGATCTGTCCGATTTCCGATACCTTGCGGCCCAGCGGGCCACCGATGGCGACCCTGAATTTGTCATGATCGTGGTCAGCCGGACAGCGCGTGCGGGGTTTGTCCAGATTACCCAGGTATCCGGTTCGCCGGATGCGGTGGTGCGGATGAACACCGTTGCGCCTATCCCGCAGTCAACACCGTTGTCGGATATCGGTCTGCAACTGGAACAGACCGGGCGGGTCGTTTTGTCTGACCTCAGCTTTGAAACCGGATCGGCGACGCTTGGCCCCGGGCCGTTCGACACGCTGGACCGGCTGGCGACCTACCTGCGCGATCACCCGGACCGCACGATCGCTCTGGTCGGTCACACCGATGCCTCTGGATCGTTGGAAACCAACGTGGCCTTGTCCCGCAGGCGTGCGGCATCGGTGCTGGAACGGTTGGTGTCCGACTATGGGGTTGACCGCGCCCAGACAGAGGCAGAAGGAATGGGATATCTTGCGCCGATTGCCAGCAACCTGACCGAGGAAGGCCGCGAAGCAAACCGCCGCGTCGAAGCCATCCTGACATCTACGGATTAGAACATGGACTACAGCAAATCCGGGGCGCCCAAGGGCCCCAAGAACAAGCCGCGCCACAAGGAACACAATCAAAAGGGTTCGACCAAGAATCCCTTTGGGGGAAAGTCTGACAAATCCGCCCTGCTTGAGCGGATGAAGGCCGCGGCACAGGCGAAGGACGACAAGTCGACCTAACGGAACCGCCGGGCCGGATCACCGGCCCGGTGTCCACATTGCCGATTAGAATTTGTATGCGACGCCGATGTTCAGGGCGTTCGTCGGGATATTCGTCTCGAACGTGCCGCCGGTATCCAGCTTGGCCGTGTTCATCGAGAAGGTGAATTTGTATTCCGCGAAGACCGACCAGGTGTCGTTGATATCATAGCTGGTCCCGGCCATCAGCGCGATCGCGGGCCCGGTGTACTGATAGCCCCAGGTCTCGGTGCCTTCGTCGATCAGTTCGAAATGCGGCACGGCAATGCCAAGGCCGGCCCCGACATAGGGGGTGAAATTGTTCCAGCGACCTGGCCAACGGCGGTAGGCGTTCACCGTCAGGATGTTCAGCCCGTCGCTGAATTCCAGATGGTCATAGCCGGTTTCCGCCAGCGTTTCGTCGTCGGCATAGACCTTGGCGTGGTTGATGTCGAAACCCCAGCCCCAGGTATCCGTCCGCCACCATGTCGCACGGACGCCATAGTAGGGTGGCATCGCCAATGACCGGCCATCCCAGCCTGCGGTGAATTCCAGATCGGGAAGGACACTATCGCCCGAGACCGTCACATTGGTATGCGGCGCACTTTGAGCACCACCGTAGAAGCTCAGTTCCATTTCGGCCGATGCGGCGGCCGGAAGGGTGGCAATTGCGATCGCGGAAAGAAGGCGGGACAGGGACATCTGGGTTACCATTCGGTTTGGGTTTTCGCCTCTATACGCCCGCGACGGCAGGCAAACAAGCGAGGCAGGATGACGCGACCTTTTGGGACCAAAGGGCAATTTGTTGGGTCTTCGATGCCCCTGCGCCCGATTGTCCGCTGGACGTAGGGGATTTTGATAGCTAAACAGCGCCCGAACGGACGGCGGGAAACCGCCGTCTGTCCCTGTTCGCATGGGCCATCTGGCCCGGAAATTTCGGAGATGCACCCCGTGTCACAAGCAGAAGAACACCAGGGCACCCGCCGCGACTTCATCTACTACGCCACCGCTGGGGCCGGCGCAGTGGTGACCGGCGCCGCTGTCTGGCCGCTCGTCAACCAGATGAACCCCTCCGCCGACGTGCAGGCGCTTGCCTCGATCCGCGTCGACGTCAGCGGGGTCACCCCCGGGTCGCAGCTGACTGTGCTGTGGCAGGGCAAACCGGTTTTCATCCGGGCCCGCACGCAAGATGAAATTGACGCGGCCCGCGCCGTGGACATTGCCGACCTGCCCGATCAGGGCGCTGAAAACCGCAACCTCACCGGCGAGGCCGATGCGTCCGACGAAAACCGCGCGTTGTCCGAAGACGGTGTCTGGCTGGTCCAGATGGGCGTCTGCACCCACCTCGGCTGTGTGCCGCTGGGAGAACAGGGCGATTTCGGCGGCTGGTACTGCCCGTGCCACGGGTCGCACTACGACACCGCAGGCCGGATCCGCAAAGGGCCCGCGCCGCGTAACCTCGAAGTCCCCGTCGCCGCCTTCGTCGACGAAACGACGATCAAGCTCGGTTAAGGAGAACGCCCGATGTCCGGTATTCCGCACGATCATTACGAGCCCAAAGGCGCGTTTACAAAGGGTCTGGAACGGCGCCTCCCGGTGCTTGGCCTTCTCTACGACACCCTGATGATCCCCACCCCGAAGAACCTCAACTGGATGTGGATCTGGGGGATCGTTCTGGTTTTCGCGCTGGTGCTGCAAATCGCAACCGGCGTTGTGCTGGTGATGCACTACACCCCGCATGTCGATCTGGCCTTTGCCAGCGTTGAACACATCATGCGTGACGTGAATGGCGGCCATATGATCCGCTATTTTCACATGAACGGCGCGTCGCTGTTCTTCATCGCCGTCTATGCCCACATCTTCCGGGGTCTCTACTACGGGTCGTACAAGGCCCCGCGCGAAGTGACCTGGATCATCGGCATGCTGATCTACCTGCTGATGATGGCAACCGGCTTCCTTGGCTACGTTCTGCCCTGGGGTCAGATGTCGTTCCACGGCACCGCGGTGATCACCGGCCTGTTCGGCGCCATCCCCTTTGTTGGTGACGAAATCCAGGTCTGGCTGCTTGGCACACCGAACGGCTCTGTTGGCCAGCCGGCGCTGAACCGCTTCTTCTCGCTGCACTACCTGCTGCCCTTCGTGATTGCGGGCCTTGTGATCGTCCACGTCTGGGCGTTCCACACCACCGGCAACAACAACCCGACCGGCGTCGAAGTGCGCCGCGGTTCGAAGGAAGAAGCCCAGAAAGACACCCTGCCCTTCTGGCCCTACTTCGTGATCAAGGACCTGTTCGCGCTGGCCGTGATCCTCGTGGTCTTCATGGCGATTGTCGGCTTCATGCCCAACTACCTTGGCCACCCGGACAACTACATCCCGGCCGACCCGCTGGTCACGCCGTCGCACATCGTGCCCGAATGGTACTTCCTGCCGTTCTACGCGATCCTGCGGTCGTTCACCGCCGACGTCTGGGCGGTTCAGTTCGCGAACTGGATTTCCTTCGGTATCATCGACGCGAAGTTCTTCGGCGTGCTGGCCATGTTCGGTGCGATCATCGTGATCGCCCTGGCACCCTGGCTGGATACCTCCTCGGTGCGCTCGGGCCGCTATCGTCCGATGTTCAAATGGTGGTTCGCCCTGCTCGTGGTCGACTTCTTCGTCCTGATGTGGGTCGGGGCCATGCCGGCAGAAGGGATCTACCCGATCATCGCTCTGATTGGCGCCTCCTACTGGTTCGCCTACTTCCTCATCATCCTGCCGCTGCTGGGCATTATCGAAAAGCCGCTGCCGCAGCCCGCGACGATCGAGGACGACTTTAACGCCCATTACGGCAAATCGTCCGGCACCCCGGCCGAGTGAGAAAGGAACGAAGAAAGATGCTCCGCAAACTCACCATTACCGCCGCGGTCGCCCTTGGCCTGAGCGCCACGGGTGCCCTTGCCGCCGGTGAAGCCCATGTCGAAGACTTCGCCTTCTCCTTCGAAGGCCCCTTCGGCGCCTATGACCAGATGCAGTTGCAGCGCGGTCTTCAGATCTACACCGAGGTCTGCTCTGCCTGCCACGGCATGGAACGCGTCCGTATCGGCACCCTGCATGACGAAGGCGGCCCGGCGCTTCCGGAAGATCAGGTGCGCGCCTATGCCGAAATGATCGAGGTCTACGACCCCGCGATCGAGGACTATCGCGCGGCGACCCCGGCGGACAAGTTCCCGCCGTCGGCCCTGCCCGAAGCCCCGGACCTGTCGCTGATGGCCAAGGCCCGCGCCGGGTTCCACGGCCCCTATGGCACCGGTCTGAACCAGTTGTTCCGGGGGATGGGCGGCGCCGAATACATCGCGTCGATCCTGACCGGCTATGAAGAAGCGCCCGAATGTGCACCCGAGGATTTCCCGGGTAGTTACAACACGGCCTTCGCTGCGGGCGGTTTCCCGGAAGAATGCATCGACGACCACGGGCATCACATGGTTCCGGGCTCCTGGATCGCCATGGGTCAGCCGCTGTGGGGCGACGACGTCGAATTCGCCGATGGCCATTCGACCGACCTGCACCACGAAGCCGAAGACGTTGCTGCCTTCCTGATGTGGGCCGCCGAGCCCAAGATGATGGCCCGCAAGCAGGCCGGTCTGACCGGCGTGATCTTCCTGACCATCCTTGCCGCGCTGCTTTACGCCACGAACAAGCGTCTGTGGGCACCGCACAAGGCCGCCGCCAAGCGCAAGGACGACTGATCAGGTTGGTCCGATAGAGCTTCCAGAAGGCCCGCCCCTCCGGCGGGCCTTTTGCGTTTCATCCCAGATAGCTGCGCAGGGCGTCTGGCGGGTTTTCAAAGACCGACAGGGTCGGTTGCGGTGACGTGGCCGTATGGTCCGCCACGACTGAAACCCTGTCGGCGATCCGCTTTGCATCGGACGGGTCATGGGTCACCATCAGGACCAATCGCCGCCCAAGCTTCTCTTTCACAAGGTCCAGCATCTCGGCCTTCAGGGCCGGCCCAAGGGCGGAAAAGGGTTCGTCCAGAAGGACAATCGGGCGGTCCTGCAACAAGACGCGCGCCAATGCTGCCCGACCCTGTTGTCCGCCGGACAGCTGGGCGGGCTTTCGGCCTTCCATCCCGTCCAGCCCGACGCTGTGAAGAACCTTTTCGACGCGCCGCGCCGTTTCCTGCTTGGCAAGGCGTTGTCCGTGCAGGGCAAGGGCGATGTTCTGGGATACCGTCAAATGGGGAAACAGGTTGTTGTCCTGAAACAGCGTTGCAGTTGGGCGCTGCCCCGGGGTGTGTGCGGTAATATCCTGACCGTCCCAGACGATACGCCCGGTTTCAGGGGTCAGGAACCCCCCAACCGCCGAAAGAAGGGTCGATTTTCCGGCTCCAGACGGCCCGATCAGGGCAATGATCCCCGGCCCTTGCGGCGCCCAGTCGGCGCAAATCTCAAACCCACCCTGGGCGACACGGATGTCTTCAATCGTCAGCACCGCTGCGACCTCCTTTGTCAAAGATCCAGAACACCGCAAGGCTGACCAGAAGAAGCAAAAGCGCGACACCGGCTGCGTCCGCCATCCGGTAGGCCCCCATCAGCCGATACATCAAGAGCGGCAGGGTCTGCCCGGTTTCGGTTGCAAACAGGGTTACGACCCCAAGGTCGCCAATGGAAAAGGCGGCGGTCAGCCCCGCCGCAAACCCAATTGCCGGCCGAAGTCGCGGCAGTAAGACCCAACGCAGGCGACGCCAGCCGGTTAGGCCGAGTTCATCCGCAAGGCGGCCATAGGCGGATTCGGTGGCCGCGATGGCAGGCCCAAGCGCCCGCAGCGCAAAGGGCACCCCGACCAGTGCATTCAGAAGGGCGGTTACAGGCAGCGCCACGGTGGCGGGGCTGACCACGGGATAGACCATCAAGAACAACCCCGTTCCCAGCACCATCCCCGAAACCGCAAGCGGGGCCGCACCGGACAGAAGTGCTGGCCAGCCGCCCCGTAGCGCGATGAACAACGACAGGACCACCGTCAACACCGACGCGGAAAGTGCGACAAAGACGGACCGGCCCAACGCGGGCCAGACCTCGGGCGGCAAGCCCGGCAGGGCAGGTATGCCGCGAAGGACGATCATGATGACCGGCAAGGCAAGAAGGACAAGCACGAGGCCGATCCATCCAGCATCCAGCATCCGGGGCAGGGTGCCCGTCGCGTCCCACCGGGGAACCACCCGATCCATCCCACCGCCAAACGTCGTAACCGCCGCCAGTCGCCATGCGAGGATCGCAGCACAGAGGCCCACTGCCAGTTGGACCAATGCAAGGGTTGCGGCCCGCCCCAGATCGAAATCGAACCGGACTGCCTGATAAATCGCCACTTCCAGCGTCGTGGCCCCGGGCCCTCCGCCCAGAGTCAGCGCTACAGCAAAGCTGGTCAGGCAAATAAGAAAGATCACGGCAAACGCGCCGGGCACCATGGCCCGCAGCATCGGCCATTCCAGAAGCCGCCAAATCGGAAGACCCATCGACGCGGCAAGGCGGAAAGGCTCCGCAGGGATCAGCGCCCAGCCTTGCACCAGAAGTCGGACGGCAAGGGGTAGGTTCAAAAAGACATGGGCAAGAACCACGCCCCAAAGCCCGTAGATCGAAATCACCGGCAGACCCAGCCCGCCCAGCACGGCGTTGACCAACCCATTCCTGCCAAAGACGGCCAGCAGCCCCATAACGGCCACGATCACCGGCAGGATGAACGGCGCCCCAAGAAGGGTGATCAGCGTCTGCCGACCCGGAAACCGGCGCCGCGCAAGGGCCCGTGCGACCGGGATCGCCAGTAGGACGCTGAACAGCGCCGACAGGGCGGCCTGCAGAACCGTAAACCACAGCGCGGCCCAGTCCGCCGCGCCGAACGACAGGTTGACCGACCCTGCACGAAACACAGCAATGACCGGCCCAAGAACGATGCCAAGGACGAGCACCGCACAAACGGTGCCCGCCCCGCGCATTGTCATTATCGGGACAGCGCCGCGCGCCATTCTTCAATCGCTTCGGCGCGGAGGGCCTCTGCCTCAGTCGCCTCCAAGAGCAGGCTCTGTTCAGGCTGAATCAGGGTCTCGAACCCTTGGGGAAGCCCCTCGGCAGGGAGCTTGGCAGGATACATCCAGTTCGTTGTGGGGATCACCGACTGGAACCCGTCGGACACCATGAACGCGAGGAATTGGTCAGCGAGGTCCCGCTGATCCGTGCCCGCAAGCTTGGCGGCCACTTCGATCTGCATGTAATGGCCCTCGGCAAATGGCCAAGCGACCTTGGAGCCGTCCTCCTCGGCGATCAGGTGGTAAGCGGGTGAGGTCGTGTAGGACAAAACCGCATCCGCCTCGCCCTCAAGGAACATGCCATAGGCTTCGGACCAGCCGGGGGTGACCGTGACGATATTGTCCGCCAGATCGGCCCAAAGCGCCGCCGCTTCCTCGCCATAGGCGGCCTTCACCCACATCAACAGGCCAAGGCCCGGCGTGGAGGACCGGGGATCCTGAATCACGATCTTGAGGTCACTATCGGCAAGAGCGCGCAGGGAGGTCGGGGCCTCTGCGCCCGCGTTCCCAACAAAGGCAAACCAGCCCCAATCGAATGGCACGAACGTCTCGTCGGTCCAGTCGATCGGCAGATCAAAATCCGCCTCTACCGAATGTGGCGCGAAAAGGCGCGAGTCGGTGGCCGCGGCCAGCAAGCTGGTATCGAGGCCGAGAACGATGTCGGCTTCGGTCCGGGTACCTTCCAACCGCAGGCGCGACAGAAGGGCGGCCCCATCACCGGTTCCGACGAATTGCAGGTCGCAGCCGCAGGTCTCCTCAAAGGCCGCCTCGACCGCCGGGCCGGGGCCCCATTCGCTGGTAAAACTGTCGTAGGTATAGACCGTCAACACGGGGGTATCCGCCATGGCCGCAGAGGCCAAAAGGGACAGTCCCGCGCTTTGGATCAGATGTCTTGCTTTCATCGTGTCATCCTTTCATGCGCCGGACGGATGGGGGCATTGAGGATGTTCTCACTACCTTCCCTCCGCCGGTTCTAACCGGTTCAGGTTCAACGGGTCCGCATTCGCGTCTCAGCCATCTGGCACCCCGAGGTAGGGCGGAACCTAGGGCGATGTCGCGGAAATGGCAAGGGAAAGCACTTGAGCCAGCCGCGACCCGCCGCTAGACGGATCAGGCAAAGGAGCCCGCCATGAGCCTGAACACCTTCGGACATCTGTTTCGCGTGACAACCTGGGGCGAAAGCCACGGTCCTGCCCTAGGCGCGACCGTTGATGGCTGCCCGCCGGGCGTGCCGCTGACCGAGGCGGATATTCAGCCGTGGCTGGACAAAAGACGCCCGGGCCAGAACAAGAACACGACCCAGCGGCAAGAGCCGGATCAGGTGGAAATCCTGTCGGGAGTTTTCGAAGGGCAGACCACCGGGACGCCGATCCAACTGATGATCCGCAACACCGACCAGCGGTCGAAGGATTATGGCGATATCGCCGCGACCTTCCGCCCCGGACATGCCGACATCACCTATCACCAGAAATACGGTCTGCGCGATTATCGCGGTGGCGGGCGGTCTTCGGCGCGGGAGACGGCGGCGCGCGTTGCCGCTGCCGGCGTGGCGCGGCAGGCGCTGTCAAAGCTGGCGCCGCTGGTCGAGATCAAAGGCTACATGGTCCAGATGGGGGAGAAGACCATCGACCGGAGCCGGTTCGACTGGAACGCCATCGACCAGAACGATTTCTGGTGCCCTGACGCGGGCGCGGTGCAGGAATGGGAAGACTACCTGCAGTGGCTGCGCAAAGACGATCACAACTCTGTCGGGGCGATGATTGAGGTGGTTGCACGTGGCGTGCCCGCTGGGCTGGGCGCCCCGATTTATGGTAAGCTAGACACTGATATCGCCGCCGCGATGATGTCGATCAATGCGGTTAAAGGCGTAGAGATCGGTGAAGGTATGGCCGCGGCCCGTCTGACCGGGCGCGAAAACGCCGACGAGATCTACATGGGGAACGACGGGCAGCCTGTCTATTCCTCCAACCATGCGGGCGGCATCCTTGGCGGGATCAGCAGCGGGCAGGACATTGTCTGCCGCTTCGCGGTCAAACCGACGTCGTCGATCCTGTCGCCGCGCAAATCAATCCGTATTGACGGCAGCCCGACCGAGGTGGTGACCAAGGGACGGCACGATCCTTGCGTCGGCATCCGTGCCGTTCCGGTGGGCGAGGCGATGATGGCCTGTGTAATCCTTGACCACCTGCTTTTGGATCGCGGCCAAACCGGCGGCATCCGCGGCCAGATCGGCTAGGCCCCGGTCGCGGCGGCAAGGGCCGCATCCAACAGCGCCTTGATGTCCGCCTCGGCGGTTCCGGCGACAATCCGGCCAAGCTGCATGTTTCCTTGCAGGACAACAAGTGTGGACCGGCGCGGAATTTCCAGCCGCCGCGACAGTTCCTCGTCCTTATAGGTGTCCCAATCCACCTGAATGAAGGTGATGTTCTCCTCGTAGGCCGGGTTTTCCGATTTCAGACGGTCGATCACGCGGCTTTGCGCCCGGCAGGTGGAACACCACGGCGCATAGAAATCCACGAAAACGGTCTCGCCGGCGGCCAGTCGGTCGTCCACAAGGCCGGGCGTGTAGGCGAGCGGCTCTGCCTTGAGCGACAGCGGCAGGACCGCGGCAGCTGCGGCGGCAATCATCAGGGTTCGGCGGTGCATGGAATGTCTCCTGTTCAGAAGCGGACCGAGAGGTCCTGTAGCCAATAGGGTAGGGTATCAAGAAGCCAGATTTCGGCCATGCGGAACCACCCGAGAAGGATGGCGAGGCCGGTGAGGATGAACACAGCGCCCATCAGTGGGCGGGCAGAGGTGGCGAAAGTCCGAAGCCTGTTGCGGCGGGCGAGAATGGCCTTTTGCGCACCATAGCCGAGCAGCACGATGACCGTGGAAATGCCAAGGGCAAAGCTGGCCATGGTCGCGGCGGCCCAGCCAAGGTTTTCGCCGGCCGAGGCAAGCGCAATCGCGCCGCCCAGCGTCGGCCCCACACAGGGCACCCAGACCGCGCCCAGCAGGGCGCCGCCCAAGAACTGACCCTTCACCGACCCGCGGTCGATCCGGTCAAAACCAGTGTCTGCATTAGCTGAAATGCCCGAAGTTGCCAGCGCAAATCGGGTCGAAAACCGGGGGACAAGAAGGACAATGCCAAACAGGATCATGGCCACAGCCCCGGCCGCGGCAATCGACTCGTCATCGATTCCCAATGCACGGCCGAAGACGGCAACGGACATTCCGACCGCGACGAAAGACGCTGACATGCCGGCCGCAAGGGCAAGCGGCCCCCAGCGGCTGGCTTGCAGGGCGGTGGCCAGAACGATCGGCAGCACCGGTAGAACGCAGGGGTTGATCAGGGTCAACAGCCCCGCAAGATATCCAAGGATCAGGTCCATGCTGCATCATTGCCGCAGAACCGGCGCGTGTCAGCGGGCAAAGCCCTGACGCGGGATCAAGCTTTCGTGGGGTTCGTTGCAGCGGCGCGGGATTGCACCCGGGACAATTGGACCGCCAGAATGCCCGCCGCGATGATCGCAACGCCGATCACATCGATCAGGCCAAGGCTTTCCCCCAGAAGCGCCGCCGCGATGGCGACCCCGAAAAACGGATTGAGGAAGTGGAAGGTTGCGGCGCGAACCGCGCCGATCCGACCAACCAGCACGAACCAGACCCATGTCGCCAAAAGGCCGGGAACCAGCGTGGTATAGGCAAAAGCCACAATCAGCTGCCAGTTCCATGTGATGTCGAAGCTTTCCAGTGTCAGCGCGGGCACCCAAAGGATCGCGCTGCCGATCAACATTTGAAGTCCGACGATCATCAGGACGTTTCCGCCCGACGATGCCCCACGCACGGCCAGCGTCGCGATGGCAAGGGACAGCACCCCAATCCCGCAGAAGACGACCCCCATCAAATCAACTCCGCCCGAAAACCGCGCGCCCATGATCAGCGTCACCCCGACCACCCCGGCCAACAGGCCCGCCATGGCCAGCGGGGCCAGCTTTTCGCGGAACACCAGCCAACCGGCCAGGGCCACGACCAATGGCATCGTCGAGGCGATGATCGCGGCGAGCGACGCCTCGATCCACTGCATGGCGACGAAGTTCAGACCAAGATAGAGTGCGTTCTGGCACAGCCCGAACAGAAGGGTCGCCTTCCACTGCGCCCGGCTGAGACGCGCCGACTGACCCAGCGCATAGGCAAGCGCGACACCGATCAGCCCGGAAATCAGGAAGCGCAGGGCAAGCGCCGTCATTGGTGGGGCGAATTCAACGATGACCCGCGCCGAGGTAAAGGCCGAAGACCACATCAGGGCAAAGGCCAGCCCCATCCCGATTGCGCGCAGGTCCATTGGTGTCTCCGTAAAATCAGAAAGGGCCGCCAGTGCGGCGACCCTTTCGAAAAACCTGTCGGGTGTAAACCCGAAAGCCTTAGCCGTTCACGCTGTCCTTCAGCGCTTTGGCGATGGTCATTTTCACGACCTTGTCGGCTTCTTTCTTGATCTGCTCGCCGGTGGCGGGGTTGCGGACCATGCGCTCGGGGCGCTCGCGGCAATAGATTTTGCCAACGCCGGGCAGGGTCACGGCGCCACCGCCGGTCACTTCGCGGGAAATGATCGCGGTCAGCGCGTCAAGCGCGGCACCAGCGGATTTCTTGTCGGCGCCGGTTTCTTCGGCGAGAGCAGCAACGAGTTGCGCTTTGGTCATCGGTTTTGCCATCTTCGTGGTCTCCCTTTTGTCTGCCCGTATTCTGGGCCTCATGTGGCGTCATTAAACGGTATGTTGTGCATCACCACAACGAATTGTGTGCATTTGCAAGAAGAAAACGCCCATTTTAGTCGATTTCCCGCACGTCAGAGGAAGGCGGTCTCTTCAAAGCTGCGCAATTTTCGGCTGTGGATGCGTTCAAGCGGCATTTCCCGCAGTGTTTCCATGGCGTGGATGCCGATCATCAGGTGCCGGGCAACCTGGGTCTTGTAAAAGTCTGAGGCCATGCCGGGCAGTTTCAGTTCGCCATGAAGCGGTTTGTCCGAAACACAGAGAAGCGTCCCATAGGGAACCCGGAACCGGAACCCGTTTGCCGCGATCGTGGCGCTTTCCATGTCCAGCGCGATGGCCCGCGATTGGGACAGGCGCTGGACCGGGCCGGACTGGTCGCGCAGTTCCCAGTTGCGGTTGTCGATGGTGGCCACGGTCCCCGTCCGCATGATCCGCTTGAGCTCGTATCCCTCCAGTTCGGTCACCTTGGCCACGGCGGTTTCAAGGGCAATCTGGATTTCCGCCAGCGCCGGGATCGGCACCCAGACGGGAAGATCGTCATCCAAGACGTGGTCTTCCCGCAGATAGCCGTGGGCCAGCACGAAATCGCCCAGCCGCTGCGAATTTCGAAGACCCGCGCAGTGTCCGACCATCAGCCAGGCATGGGGTCGCAGCACGGCGATGTGGTCCGTTGCGGTTTTTGCGTTGGACGGGCCGACCCCGATATTGACCAATGTGATCCCGCCGCCGCCCTTCCGCTTCAGGTGGTAGGTGGGCATCTGCGGCAATTTCTCCGGCACCGGCATCGGCGTGTCTGCGTCGGTGATCTCGATATTGCCGGGGCCGACAAAGGCGGTATAGCCGCTGCCTTCACTGGCCAGCATATGCCGGGCATAGCTTTCGAATTCCTCGACGTAGAACTGGTAGTTGGTGAACAGCACGTGGTTCTGGAAATGCTCGGCCCGCGTCGCGGTATAGTGGGACAGCCGCGCTAGCGAATAATCGACCCGCTGCGCCGTGAAGGGCGCAAGTGGCCGCGCCCCGTCGGCATAGGTGAACCCATAGCCGTTGACGATGTCGTCATGGGTCGTGGACAGGTCCGGCACGTCAAAGACATCGCGCAGGGTAAAATCGGTCGCGCCCTCTTGTGGGACGGTGACGGTTGAATCCCCCGACATGGCAAAGTGAACGGGCATCGGCGTCGCCGACGGGCCGACCCAGACGGAAACCCCATGGTTCTTGATCAGCAGACCGATCTGCTGTTCGAGGTATTGGGCAAACAGATCGGGCCGGGTGATGGTTGCCGCATAGGTTCCCGGCTCGGCCACATGGCCGAACGACAGGCGGCTGTCGATCGTTGCAAAGCTTGAGGTGGCGATCCGGACCTCGGGATAGACCGCGCGGTAGCGGACCGCCGGTGCGCCATCCGCCAGAATGCGCGAAAAGTTTTCCCGTAGAAAGCTGGTTGAAAGATCGTACAGCTCGTGCAGCCGGGCGACGGCGGCCGCCGGATCTGAAAAGGACTCGGACGCAGGATAATCCGGCGAAAGAACCGTGACCGGGTTTTGATCGTTCATCTATGCACCTCGTCGCGCCTGCAATTGCCCAAAATCATGGCCCAACACACCGCGGGCCGCTTCGGATCATTATCATTCGTTTGTGGGGCCGAGTGTGACATTGAAACCAACCCGGTCGCAAGCGGGATCGCCAAGTGTGAAACAGCCGCATTTATGCCAGAATAGACACTAGATGGGCGCATCCTTGCCCGAGCGCAGTTGGCGCGGTGTGACGCCGAACTCTTGTCGAAAGGCCCGGGTCAGCGCGCTTGGGTCTTCATATCCCGTGCGCAGGGCGACCTCTGATATGGCCAGTTCGGTTTCAAGGATGATCTTGCGGGCTTCGATCAGGCGCAGCCGACGATAGACGGTTTGCGGTGGCGCGCCGACCTCTGTCTGCATCCGTTTTTCAAGATCGCGCAGCGGCCGCCCGATCCGGCGCGCAAGGTCCGGCAGTCGAAGCGGCGCTTCAAGGTTTTCCTGCATCAGGGCAATCGCCCGCGCGACGCTGCGCGACCGGGCTGTCGGCGCGGCCTGTGGGCCGGTTGCCTGTGGTGACATGAAGAGGGTCGCAACCTCCAGCCGCAGCGCCGCGCCGTGCCGGTTCTCGATCAGTTCAAGGACAAGATCAAAGGCAGCCAGCGCCCCACCGCATGTGATCCTGTCCCTGTCGATGACATGACGCGCACGGGTTGCCTCCAGCTCTGGAAAGGTTTCGGAAAACGCGCCCAACTCCTCCCAATGGATCGTTGCGCGATAACCGTCCAGCAACCCCGCCGCCGCCATCAGCCAGCTTCCCGTGTCCAGACCCGCGAGAGTCGGAAACCGCCGTGTTGCACTGCGCAACGCCCGCGCGGTGTGATTGGTGGCGTGATCGCGAAACCGATAGCTAGGCAAAATGAACAGCACATCGCCACCGGCATCCGTCAGGGCGCCATGGACCCTGACCTCCAACCCGCTTGACGATGTCACCGATTGCCCATCCAGCGACAGGAACGACCAAACGTAAAGCTCGCGACCGGACAGGGTATTGGCGGCCCGAAAGGGCTCTACCGTGTTGGCGAGACAATGCATCGAGAAATCGTCAAAGAGCAGAAGCCCGATGCGCTGCGGCGCGGCGTTTGTATTCATCCAACTTCGCATGAAAAACACTAATCCTGCACGAATGCCCGGATCAACCCCCCTAAAGTTCCGGCCAATCAGACAGGGGACCGCCATGCAGTATGGGCTGAACGAAGAACAGGAAATGATCGCGGCGACCGTCCGCAGTTTCGTTGAAAAGGAAATCTATCCACACGAAGACTTCGTGGAACGAACCGGCGAAGTTCCCGAAGAGATCGCACAAGAGATCAAGCGCAAGACAATCGAACTTGGGTTCTATGCCTGCAATTTCCCTGAATCCGTCGGCTGTGCGGGTCTCAATCACCTTGAATTCGCTCTGGTCGAACGCGAACTTGGCCGGGGGTCGATGGCGCTCAACCATTTCTTTGGGCGGCCGCAGAATATCCTAATGGCTTGTGAGGGCGAGCAGGTCGAACGCTACCTGATGCCAGCGGTGCGCGGCGAGCGAATGGACGCGCTGGCCATGACGGAACCCGGTGCGGGGTCGGACGTGCGCGGCATGAAATGTGCCGCCCGCCGCGACGGCGGCGATTGGGTCGTGAACGGGACCAAGCATTTCATCTCGGGCGCCGATCATGCCGATTTCATCATCGTCTTCATCGCCACCGGCGAAGACCAGACCCCGAAAGGCCCGAAGAAACGGATCACCGCCTTCCTCGTGGATCGCGGGACGCCTGGGTTCACCATCCGCGACGGGTATAAATCGGTCAGTCATCGCGGCTACAAGAACATGATCCTTGAATTCGACGATTGCCGCCTGCCCGACGCGCAGGTTCTGGGCGAGGTCGATGGCGGGTTCGAAGTGATGAACACCTGGTTGTATGCAACCCGGATCACGGTTGCCACGATGAGCGTTGGCCGTGCCCGCCGTGTCTTCGACTATGCGCTGGACTATGCCGCGACCCGCGAACAGTTCGGCCAGAAGATCGGAAAATTCCAGGGCGTCAGCTTTCAGCTTGCCGATATGATCACCGAGATCGACGCGGCCGATCTGCTGACCCTCGCAGCCGCCGACCGGCTCGACAAAGGGCTGCCCGCGAACCGCGAGATTGCATCGGCCAAGCTCTACGCCTCTGAAATGCTGGGCCGGGTCACTGACGCCGCGATTCAGGTGCATGGTGGGATGGGCCTGATGGATGATTATCCGTTGGAACGGTTCTGGCGCGATGCGCGGGTCGAACGGATCTGGGACGGCACGTCCGAGATTCAGCGCCACATCATCAGCCGCGAAATGCTGCGTGCGCTGGGGGCATGATGCGGGATCTGTCGCGGCTGCTGCGGCCGGCATCGGTCGCCGTGATCGGGGGTGGTGCCTGGTGCCGCTCCGTTCTCGAACAACTTGACAAGGCGGGCTACGACGGACTGGTCTGGCCGGTTCATCCGAAAGGCGGCGAGATTGGAAAAAACAGGGTCTATACAAGCCTGAATGACCTTCCACAGCCCCCCGACGCCGCCTTTGTCGGGATCAACAGGGATGCCACGATCGATGCGGTCGGACAGCTTTCCGCGATGGCGGCGGGGGGCGCTGTGTGTTTTGCCAGCGGCTTTGCCGAGGTCGGGGATGGGGCAGGGCGGAACGCGGCGCTGCTTGCCGCTGCAGGGAATATGCCGATCCTTGGGCCCAACTGCTACGGGATGATCAATGCGGTGGACGGCGCGCTCCTCTGGCCGGATCAGCATGGCTGCACCCGCGTCGAAAGCGGCGTCGCCATCCTGACCCAGTCGTCGAACATCGCCATCAACCTGACCATGCAGAACCGGGGCCTGCCCATTGCCTATGTGGTGACATGCGGCAATCAGGCCCAGACGACGCAGGCCGAAATCGCCGCCGGGCTTCTGGACGATCCGCGCGTGACCGCCATCGGGCTGCATATCGAAGGGTTCGGCGATCTGCCTGCGTGGCAGGCCCTGGCGCAGAAGGCGCAGGCGCGGAATGTCCCGATTGTCGCGCTCAAGGTCGGCAGATCGGCCGAAGCGCAGGCGGCGACTGTCTCGCATACGGCGTCACTTGCAGGGAAAGACGCGGGGGCGCAGGCGCTTCTGGACCGGCTTGGCTTTGCGCGGGTCGATGAATTGCCTGTCCTGCTGGAAACGCTGAAGCTGCTGCATGTCGGGGGTCCGCTGACGGGAAGCCGCATCGCGACGATCAGCTGTTCGGGGGGAGAGGCAAGCCTTGCCGCCGATATGGCCTTGTCCACGTCTCTGGTCTTTCCACCCCTGAACCCGCGCCAAACCTCGGACCTCTTCGATGCGTTGGGGCCCCGGGTCGCCCTCGCCAATCCCTTGGATTATCACACTTATATCTGGCGTGATGTTGATGCGATGACCCGGGCCTTTTCGGCCATGGTCGATCCGAACCTTGATCTGACCCTTCTAATCGTGGACTTCCCGCGCTCCGACAGATGCGACCCGTCCGACTGGGACCACGTGGTTGAGGCCGCAATCCGCACCCGCTTGTCGACCGGTGGGCGGGTTGGAATGGTCGCCACCCTGCCGGAACTGATGCCCGAAGACGTGGCGCAAACGCTGATCGCCGGCGGGGTCATCCCCTTCAGTGGGCTGAGAGAAGCGCTTGCCGCCGCGGACGCCGCCCAGGTGCGGATGCCGGACCCCGAGGAACTTCTCTTGCCCGGGGCGGAAAGGCAGGCACAGACGGTGACCGAGGCCCAGGCAAAGGCCGAACTGTCGGCCTTTGGCCTGCCCAGCCCAAAGGCCGTCCCGACAACACGCGGGGGTATCGCGGACGTTGCCGGGGGACTGACCTATCCGGTCGTCCTCAAAGCCGTCGGCCTCGCCCACAAGTCCGACGCGGGCGGGGTCGTCCTTGGCCTGACCGACCCTGGCGAGCTGATCGAGGCGGCGGGCCGGATGCCAACCGAAGATCTGCTGATCGAAGAAATGATTACCGGAACGGTTGGAGAGCTTTTGGTCGGCGTCGTTCGCGATCCCGCCCATGGTTTCGTCCTGACATTGGGAGCTGGCGGTGTCCTGACGGAACTTCTTGAAGACAGCGCGTCAGTCCTCATCCCAGCCAGTCGTGGCGCGATAGAACAGATACTATCAAAGCTAAAATACCGGAAGATCCTCGAAGGATACCGGGGCGCCGCCACCGCCGACATGCCCAAGATCATCGACGCAGTCATAGCGGTTCAGGCCTATGTCCTTGCCAATGCCGACCGGGTCGAAGAGGTTGAGGTCAACCCGCTTATTTGCACACAGACTGCGGCGATTGCCGCCGACGCACTCATCCGGAGGGCCTGAATGACACAACCAATCAAGACACGCCGGGACGGCGCAATCCTAGAGGTGACACTGGACCGCCCCAAGGCGAATGCCATCGACCTGACAACCAGCCGGATCATGGGCGAGGTGTTCCGCGATTTCCGCGATGACCCGGACCTGCGGGTTGCGATCTTGACCGGTGGCGGCGAGAAATTCTTTTGCCCCGGCTGGGATCTGAAGGCCGCTGCGGACGGTGATGCGGTCGACGGGGACTATGGCGTCGGCGGGTTTGGCGGGTTGCAGGAGCTGCGGGACATGAACAAGCCCGTGATCGCCGCCGTCAACGGGATATGCTGTGGCGGCGGGCTCGAACTGGCGCTTTCTGCCGACATCATCCTCGCCGCTGAGCATGCGAGTTTTGCGCTGCCGGAAATCCGGTCCGGGACTGTCGCCGATGCGGCCAGCGTGAAGCTGCCCAAGCGGATACCTTATCACATCGCAATGGAGCTTTTGCTGACCGGCCGCTGGTTCGATGCGGAGGAGGCGCACCGCTGGGGCATCGTGAACCGGATCGTCCCCTCTAGCGACCTCATGGCGCAGGCTTGGGACATGGCGCGCCTTCTCGCCTCCGGCCCGCCACTTGTCTACGCAGCGATCAAGGAAATCGTGCGCGACGCGGAAGATTCCAAGTTTCAGGACGCGATGAACCGGATCACCAAACGGCAGTTGCGCTCGGTCGACGTGCTCTATTCCTCCGAGGATCAGCTCGAGGGGGCCAAGGCCTTTGCCGAGAAGCGGGATCCGGTCTGGAAGGGGCGTTAGCGTTTTCGAAAGGTGACAATCAGGGCGCGGTCCGTGGCGTGTTCCCCGGTCGCGCCCGGCCCGTAGATCGCGACCTCTGGCATGGCCAAATATTCGATTTGCGCCTTTATAGACTCTAGTTTCGCCGCAAATCCACTGCCGTCCCAGTGGCGCGCGCTAACTGAAATCACCATGACCCCGCCCGGCGCAAGCACGCGCAGCAATTCGTCAATCGCTTCGGGACCGACATGGCCAATGGTGAAGGTTCCCGCGCTGATCACGCCGCGATAGGCCGCGTCGGCAACGTCCAGCCTGTCCGTAACGTCGCCGGTGAACAGCCGGGAATAGAGCGCTTTTCCACGCGCGATCCCAAGCATTTCGGCGGAAATATCGGTGCCGTCAACCGGACCGACGCCCAGCTTGGACAGATGCAGGGCCACCGCCCCCGTGCCCGCACCGATATCCAGAACCGGCCCCTCGCCCCCGACCGTGGCAAACTGCCGGGCCACCTCGAACGGTAGCCGGTAGTCCATCTCGTCAACGAAATCGCTGTCGTAGGTCTCTGCCCAATCGGCATAGAGCCTGCGATTGTCGTCCTTCGATCGCAGCGCATAAGCGCTGTCCAGTCCGGGTTTCTCGGTCATGAAACGATGCTGGCCGATCCAACGCATTCTTGCAACTTCGGATCAGGCGGGCCATGTCAGGCGTATGACTGGAACACTTATTTCCTTCGGCCACGGCTACTCCGCCTCGGCGCTTGCCAATCTTCTGGGTCCAGAGGGCTGGCGTGTCATTGGCACGACCAGATCGGACGACCGGATCGGCAGCCTTCTGGCGCAGGGGGTGGAGCCGCGCCTTTGGCCGGGCGCAAACATGGGTCCGGCGCTGGATGCGGCGACCCATATCCTGATTTCGGCCGCCCCCGGTCCCGAGGGCGATCCGGTGCTGGCCGAACTGCGGGACGAGATTGCGGCCCGCGCCGACAGGTTGCGCTGGGTCGGCTATCTGTCCACCACTGGCGTCTATGGTGACCATCAGGGCGGCTGGGTTGATGAGACCACCCCATTGTCCCCCACGACGGAACGTGGACGGGCGCGGATGGAGGCAGAAGCCGCCTGGGCTGCCATTCCCGGACTGCCCCTGCACATTTTCCGTTTGGCTGGCATCTATGGGCCGAGGCGCGGACCCTTCGCCAAAGTCCGCAATGGCACGGCGCGTCGGATCATTAAACCGGGACAGGTGTTCAGCCGGACCCATGTCGACGATATCGCGCAGGTTTTGCGTGCCTCGATGCAGCGGCCAAACCCCGGGGCGATCTACAACGTCTGCGACGACGATCCCGCCCCGCCGGAAGAGGTGATCGGCTACGCGGCGGAATTGCTGGGTCTGCCTCTGCCTCCGGCAGAGGATTTCGACATGGTCGAAATGTCGCCAATGGCCCGCAGCTTCTACGCCGAATCGAAACGGGTCCGGAACGACCGGATCAAGGACGAGTTGGGCGTCACCCTGCGCTACCCGGATTACCGTGCGGGCCTCAGGGCTTTGCTTGCGGAAGAGACCGGCGAATAAGGGCGGCGATCAGGACGAACCCGGCCACGAAGATCAGCGCCACTACGAAATTCATCCCGTAGAAACTCGCCCGACCGGCAAACTCAAGATTGTTGAGGAAGGGGTAGGGCAGGCCGTTCGTCACCGTGCCCGACGGTTCGGTCGCGAAGCGTTGGACCAGAAGCTCCGCCCAGACGATATAGGCCGTCACGATTCCGGCCATCCACCCGACACTGCGCAGCGGCCGCCGGAACCCGCGATAGACGAACAGGGCGTTGATCCACAGGAAATGCGGCCCGACGGCGTGCAAGTAGAACTCCAGCCACCAGACGCCCAGCTGGCCATTGGCGGTGACAGAGGCCGGGTCCGCGAAAAACAATCGCCAATAGAGCAGGACAACCATCGCGTTTTGCACCGAGGCCGCGCCGATGAACCCGTCCCACCGGGCCGGATCACGGGAGAAGATGGTCAGGCCATGAGCAATGGTCGCAAGGAACAGCCCCCAGACCGTGAAGAACCGGAATGGGCCAGCGAACTGGGTATATTCGCTGAAGAACACCATCCGCAGGCAATACCCGACCGCGATGACGAATGCGGCGATCTGGAAGGCCCGGCCCAACGTCATGCGCGTTTGGTCGAGATGCTGGAGATGCCAAGCACGTCCAAAACCCGTTTTTCAATGGACTCCGCGTCCAGCGCGGCAACTTCGTACATTTGCGCCGGGCTGGCCTGATCGATGAAGATATCGGGCAGGACCATGCTGCGGAACTTCAGCCCGTGGTCGAACCGGCCTTCATCCGACAAAAGCTGGGCCACATGGCTGCCAAAGCCGCCAACCGCGCCCTCTTCGATCGTGATCAGCGCCTCGTGCCGGTCGGCAAGATCCAGGATCAGATCCCGGTCAAGCGGTTTGGCAAAGCGGGCATCGGCGACGGTGGGGGTGATACCGCGCGCAGAGAGTGCCTCGGCGGCCTTCAACGTTTCCTGAAGCCGTGTGCCAAAGGACAAAAGCGCGATGCCCTTGCCCTCCTGAATGATCCGACCTTTGCCGATCTCCAGCGGTTCAGCATCGGTCGGAATCTCAACACCGACCCCCTCGCCACGCGGGAACCGGAAGGCAATCGGCCCGTCGTCATGCCGGGCGGCGGTGACGACCATGCGCACCAGCTCTGCTTCGTCCGCGGCGGCCATCACTACAAAGCCGGGCAGGTTGGCAAGGAAGGCAATATCGTAGCTGCCGGCATGGGTGGCGCCGTCAGCCCCGACAAGGCCCGCGCGATCAATCGGAAAGCGGACCGGCAGACGCTGGATCGCCACGTCATGCACGACCTGATCATAGCCACGCTGAAGGAAGGTCGAATACAGCGCGCAGAAGGGGCGCAGCCCCCCGGCGGCAAGGCCCGCGCTGAAGGTCACGGCATGTTGTTCGGCAATGCCCACGTCGAAACAGCGGCTGGCATAGCGTTCCATGAACCGGTCAAGGCCGGTGCCATCCGGCATGGCGGCGGTGACGGCGCAAATCTTCGGATCCTTCGCCGCCTCGGCCAGCAGGGTTTCAGCAAAGACGCTGGTATAACTGGGGGCGTTCGATTTCGCCTTGGCCTGCTTGCCGGTCATCACGTCGAACTTGGCCGTGGCATGGCCCTTGTCGCGGGCCATCTCTGCCGGGGCATAGCCTTTGCCCTTTTTCGTGACCGCATGGATCAGAACCGGGCCGGTCGCGCGGGCCTTGACCGTGCGCAGGACCGACAAAAGCTGCTCCATGTCATGCCCGTCGATCGGACCGACGTAGGAAAACCCCAGTTCTTCAAACAGGGTGCCGCCCACGGTCATGTGCTTGAGCATGTCCTTGGCCCGCTTGGCCCCTTCGCGGAAGGGTTCCGGCAGCAGGCTGACCGCGCCTTTGGCGGCGGCCTTCAGCTCCTGAAATGGTTCGCCTGCATAAAGACGCGACAGGTACGACGACAGCGCTCCGACAGGCTCTGCAATCGACATTTCGTTGTCGTTCAGGATGACAAACAGGCGTTTTTTCAGGTGGCCCGCGTTGTTCATCGCCTCGAACGCCATCCCGGCACTCATCGCCCCGTCGCCGATCACGGCAATGGCGTCACCCAGGCCTTCGTCGGTCGTGCCACCCAGATCGCGGGCGACGGCAAACCCCAAGGCCGCGCTGATTGAGGTAGAGCTATGCGCCGCGCCGAATGGGTCGTAGGGGGATTCAGAGCGCTTGGTGAACCCCGAAAGCCCGTCTTTCTGGCGCAGGGTGCGGATACGGTCGCGCCGCCCGGTCAGGATCTTGTGCGGATAGCATTGGTGGGACACGTCCCAGATGATCTTGTCCTTCGGGGCATCGAACACGGCATGAAGCGCAACGGTCAGTTCCACAACACCCAGACCCGCGCCAAGATGCCCGCCGGTTTCGGATACAGCACTGATGGTTTCCGCCCGCAATTCGCCCGCCAATTGCGTCAATTGCCCATCCGACAGGCCCTTCATGTCGGCGGGCGTCTGGACCTTGTCCAGCAGCGGGGTATGGGGTGTCTGGCTCATCACTTGTCCCGGGCGATCACGAAGCGGGCAAGATCCCGCAGCAGTCGCGCGTCTTCACCATAGATAGATAGGGCATCGCAAGCCTCTGTCACCAGATTGGCGGCGCGGCGCTTGGCCTCATCCAGACCCAGAAGTGAAACAAAGGTCGCCTTTCCGGCCTCGGCATCCTTGCCGACGGCCTTGCCCACGGTGTCAGCATCGCCTTCCACATCCAACACATCATCCCAGATCTGAAAGGCCAGACCGATGGCCTTGCCGTAGCGGCCCATCGGGCCGGGATCGGCCTCGGCCATCCAGGGGCCCGCCATCGCCGCCCATTCAATCAGGGCGCCCGTTTTTTCGGCCTGAAGCGTCTCTATCTCGGCCAAAGTCAACGGTTTCTCGGAAGTCTCTGCCGCGATATCCAGCGCCTGACCGCCCACCATGCCGCGCACACCGGCGGCACGTGCCAAGGTCCGGGCAAGCGTCACCTGAGCATTCGCCGATACCCCGGACTGCAGAACCAGTTCAAAGGCGAGCGATTGCAGGGCATCGCCTGCCAGAACGGCCGTCGCCTCGTCCCACTTGCGATGCACCGTCGGCTGTCCCCGGCGCAGATCGTCGTCATCCATGCAAGGCAGATCATCGTGGATCAGGCTATAGGCATGGATCGCCTCGATCGCGGCGGCGGCTGGCGCGGCCTGTGATTCCCCATGCCCGTGAATGCGGGCGCCTTCAAGCACCAGAAACCCGCGCAGCCCCTTACCGCCCTGCGCCGCATAGCGCATCGCCTCGGCCACCGGCAGGTCGACCCCGGTTAGGGCCTCGGTGATCCGGGCCTCGACAATGCTGCGGGCCGTGGCAAGGGCGTCGTTCAGGGGCACGGGTCAGCCCGCGTCCAGCGGTGTCGTGCCCGTCGGTGCGCCGGTTTCGTCAAAGGTGATCTTGGCGACCTTCTCTTCGGCCTCTTTCAGCTTGGCGTCGCAGCGGGCTTTCAGCTTTGCGCCCCGTTCATACAGCGCGATGGAATCCTCCAGCGCCACGTCGCCCCGTTCAAGCTGGCCCACCACGGTTTCAAGCTCGCGGATCGCCTCTTCAAAGCTCATTTCTTCCACGGGTTTCCCGGTCATCGGCCTCTTTCCTTTAGAACATTCACATGGGCGAAGGCGCATGCCCCCAGTGCCTCCAGATCATAGCCGCCTTCCTGTGCAGATACCACGCGGCCAGCGCAGAGTTTTTCAGCAAGATCGCAGATACGGCCGGTGACCCAGGCAAAATCTTCGGTTTCCAGATTGATCCCGGCCAGCGGGTCGGCCCGATGCGCGTCAAACCCGGCAGATACAAGGATCAGCTCGGGCGCGAAGGCTTCGATCCTTGGGAAGATCTGCGTCTCGTAGATCTGGCGAAACTCCGGCCCCTCGGTCCCGTCGCGCAGCGCGATATTCAGCACCGTGTCATGGTCGCCCGTATCGGACGGATCGCCGGTGCCGGGATACAGCGGCATCTGGTGGGACGAGACGAACAGGATGCGCGGGTCTTCCTGCACAAGGTCTTGGGTTCCGTTGCCGTGGTGCACGTCGAAATCGACGATGGCGACGCGGGACAGCCCGTGATGGTCCAGCGCATATTTCGCGGCAATCGCGACATTCCCGAACAGGCAGAACCCCATCGGGGTTTCCTTTTCCGCGTGATGGCCCGGCGGGCGAATGGCGCAATAGGCGTTGGTCACCTCGCCGCCCAGAACCAAATCCACCGCGCGGGTAACGGCGCCCACGCCCCGCCATGCGGCGGCAAGCGACCCGGGGCTCATCCATGTGTCGGGATCAAGCTGAACGATCCCCTGCTCGGGGTCGGCGGCGCGCAGGGCGTCGAAATGGGCCTTCGGATGGGCGCGCAGCACGTCCGTCTCTGCCCCCATCGGGGCCGAAACCCGCAACAGGTCCAGCGGTTCAAGGGCGGTCAGGATCGCGTCCAGCCGCGCCACCTGTTCCGGGTGGCCGGGCGGCGTAATATGGCTTGTGCAGTCGGGGTGGGTGATCAAAGCGGTTGTCATGTCGCCAAGGAACAGAAATCCTGACCAAAGAACAAGAGAGGGAATTGATGCGCATCATCCTGTCGATCATGGCCGCCCTGCTGACCGGTGCCGCTGTCGCCCAAGAGGCGGCGGAAGACCCGCCGCTTCGCGAACTGTCGCACGACCTGAATGGTGACGGGCGGGCCGAGGTGTTCACCTTGATCGAGCAGGACGCCGGTTCAACCGATCTGCGGGTTTCGGGGACGGGCGGGCTGGATGTGACCGGCCCGGCGCTGGGCACATCGGGCGAAGGCGCGCAGGCCCCGATCCTGGCGCTGGATGGGCAGGGGCGGGTTCAGGTCACCTCTTTCCACGATGCCGAGGGCCAGACACGCTGGACCGTCACACTGACCATCGATTTTCCCGACGGCAGCTACCGGGTCGCGGGCTACCGGTTCGTCTGGTGGGATCAATATGATCCAACGATCTTCGGCTTCTGTGACCTCGACCTGCGGGCCGGGACAGGAACGATCCAGCAGGGGGCAGAGCGGACCCATCGGATCGACACGGAAATCCCGACCCTGCCGATCACCCTCTGGGCAGAGACCGACAAGATCTTTCCTGTCGACTGTTCTTAAAAACAGGCTCTAATCAGGCGCAAGCATGTATCCCGCGCCCCGCACGGTTTGCAGGTATCGCGGCTGCTTCGGGTCTTGTTCCAGCTTGCGGCGTAGCCGGGTGATCTGAACATCCACCGCCCGTTCCTGGGTCTGCCCGCCGGACCGGTTCAGCTCTTCCACCAGCTTTGCGCGCGAAATAGGTTCGCCCGGACGGGCCGAGAAAATGCGCATCAACTGGGCCTCGGTCGCGGTCAGGCGCACCAGATCCTCGCCCTGCCACATCTCTCCACGCTCGATGTCATAGCGGATCGGGCCAAGGGTCAGGGCCTTGGGGCGCACGATGGTCGGCTCGGACGCTGGAACCCGTCGCAGGATCGCGTTGATCCGCAGCAGCAACTCTTTCGGCTCGAAGGGTTTGGCAAGGTAGTCGTCCGCGCCCGCCTCCAGCCCGGCAATCCGGTCGGCGGTTTCCCCTTTTGCGGTCAAAAGCATGATCGGGGTGCCGATCTGCTGTCGCAGGTCGCGACACAGGCTGATCCCGTCCTCGCCCGGCATCATCACGTCCAGCACGATCAGGTCAAATTCCAGCCCCGACAGGATGCGGCGGGCATGGGCGGCATCACGCGCGGCGCTGACAAGGAACCCGTTGCGCACGAGAAACTTCTGCAACAAGCCGCGAATGCGTTCATCGTCATCGACGATCAGCAGATGGGCATCATCATTACTCATACTTGCCTGTCCTTCAGCGTCGCGTAGTGGCGCCGCATGTCTTCGTCCATCATCGCCTCAAGCACATGCCGAAAGCCGGCAACCGCGTCTGGCCCCGCCGCCCGATAGGCGGCCCGCATCCGCTCCCGCTGGGCGTCGGACAATTCGCGTTCCAACAGGGCGCCCTTTTCCGTCAGGAACAGATGGCGTTCGCGCTTGTCCTTCTTGCCCACGCGGGATTCCACCAGACCGTCCTCGATCAGGCTGCGCAACACACGATTAAGCGACTGTTTTGTAACACCAAGGATCGACAACAGGTTATTGACCGTGGTGCCCGGACTGCGGTTGATGAAATGGATGGCCCGGTGATGGGCCCGGCCATAGGCCATTCCCTCCAGAATCCTGTCCGGATCGGCGGTAAAACCGCGATAGGCAAAGAACATCGCTTCGATGCCCTTGCGCAGCTGGTCATCGGTGAGAAAAAGAAGCGCCTGTCCCCCTTGCCCACTCTGGCTGTCCACCATCCCGGTCTCCCTTGTTTTATTGGTTCAGGATAAGTCAGCCTTGTTGACATTCCAAGGCTTGACTGCTAGCCGATTCCGGAAATTTCGCAAGATTATGTCCGAACCGGACCTTCTTGCGAAACAAATGAAATCTTTCGGGAAAGGTCTTCAGGATGGCTGGGTCTTACGACGATCGCGACGGGAAAATCTGGCTGGATGGCAATCTGGTCGAATGGCGGGATGCCAAGGTGCATATCCTGACCCATGCGCTTCACTATGCCTCCAGCGTGTTCGAAGGCGAACGGGCCTATGGCGGCAAGATCTTCAAATCGGTCGAACATTCGCAGCGCTTGCTGAAGTCCGGCGAACTGCTGGACATGCCGATCCCCTATACCGTCGAGCAAATTGAAGAGGCGAAATACGCCGCCCTCAAGGCCAACAACCTCTCCGATGCCTATGTCCGCGCGGTCGCCTGGCGCGGCGCGGGCGAAGACATGGGCGTGGCCTCGGCCCGGAACCCGGTGCGGATGGCTGTCGCTGTCTGGGAATGGGGCGCTTACTACGGCGACGCCAAGATGAAGGGCGCCAAGCTCGATATCGCGAAATGGAAACGGCCAAGCCCGGAAACCATCCCGACCGCGGCGAAAGCGGCAGGCCTCTACATGATCTGCACCATGTCCAAGCACGCGGCCGAGGCGAAAGGCTGTTCCGACGCCATGTTCATGGATTACCGCGGCTACGTCGCCGAAGCGACCGGCGCCAACGTCTTCTTTGTCAAGGATGGCGAAGTGCACACCCCACTGGCCGATGCCTTCCTGAACGGGATCACCCGGCAGACCATCATTGCGATGCTGCGGGACAAGGGCATCACTGTGCACGAACGCCATATCATGCCGGAAGAGATGGAAGGCTTCGAACAGTGCTGGCTGACCGGCACCGCCGCCGAAGTGACCCCAGTTGGTCAGATCGGCGACTACACCTTCGAGGTTGGCGCGCTAACCCGCGATGTGGCGGAAAGCTACGAAAAGCTGGTGCGCGCCTGACAATCATCTTTGGGTTGAGCTTAACTTAGCCCGATCCGCCCCAGATCCTTGCCGGCAGCTGTGCCGGCAAGAGCCCCCCTTGCAGGTGGACAAGGGCCGTTTCCGAATACCCCGAGAACGGAATGGTCAGCCCGTCGTCGAAGATGATTGCGGTCGTCGGCACATAGACTGTTGCATCGGCCCCGTTCACAGATCCCTCGACCGAGATCGTGCCGTTCAAGGTTAGGGCCGTAACCTCTGCCCTGCGCACCGCATTCAGAACGGGAATCTGCTTGTCCGGTCCCGGGCTGGCGTGAAAACCGACATTCTCGCCGGTTGGGGCCTTGCCCCCGAAAAAGACCTCGCCGAACAGAACGCTGGCATAGGCGGCCATCTTGCTATCCGGCGGCGGTGGTGGTGCGGGGCCAATTCCGGCCCCGGCGGCGATCATGTCTTCGGGGATGTCGGATGGTAGCAGCACGGAAAGTGACTGTCGCAAGGCGGCGAAGGCAGAGGAGGACACGCTTGGCACCGACAGGTCGAAGGTCAGGTCGATCTTGCCCGGCGCGCCTGGGGCAATAGTTGCGGTCACGCTGGTATGGCCGTTGTGGATGACGCCGTTGAATTGCTGTGCCGGGCTTTGGACAACTGGCGAAGAACCCGATCCAAGGATTTCCAGATTTCTGGAGATTAGGCCGGGTGGCAGGGTGATCGGGTTTAGTTCAGCCATATTAGACACTGATATGTGCTGGCGGAGACGGGTGTCCCCGCCAGTAATCCGGCTTACAGCGTGATCGTGCTGTTGTTGTCCTGCGTCGGCAGGGCGGTTCCGCTGCCGTCCTGCGCACCGGTGTCCGCGGCCGGGTCGCCGTTCGACGCGATGTTGAACGTGTTGCCCTGGTCGTCCTCGACTTGCAGTACAAGGACATAGGCCGAGGCATCAACCTGAACGTTCGGATAGATGCCGCTGACCATCATATCGACGGCGACCGTCCCTTCGACCTTCTGGGTCTGGGTCACTTCCTTGAACACCTGTTGCAGTTGTTCCTTGTGGGTCGAGGCATGTGCGCCAAGGCCAAGCCAGCCCCAGAATCCGCTGACACCGCCGCCGATGTCATAGGACGACTTCATCTCGTTGTAGGTCTTCGAGGAGTTGAGCGAGTAGATCTCGAACGACATGCTTCCGTTCAGTTTCACCCAGGCCCCGGCGCCCGAAACACTGGCACCAACGCCGGAGATGGTTCCGCGCTTCTGGGTGACCTTATAGGTCGCGGCGCTGGAGCTGGACCCGGCGACGGCGATCTGGGCGTGCGGGGTGATTGCGGTCAATGCATTCATTTTCTTTCTCCTTGTCGAAATATGTTCTGGACCCGGCGAAACTGCCGAATGACGACAACTTGCGCCGATCCTGTGCAGCTTTCTGTGCGGATTCACACGCAATCACAGGTTGTTTTTTAACCCGTTGAATTCGGCAGAGACTTTCCTGCCTTCCCCCCTCCGATTGACCAGTAGAAGGCGCCGACTCAGGTCCCGACGTTGCCTGTCGCCTTGCGTTGCCGCGACCGTTCCAGCCCAAGTTGCCGCTCGCGCCAGATGATCAGGACCCCCGCCGCGATGATCAGCAGCGCCCCAAGAAGCATCACGCTGGTCGGCACCTCGTCAAAGATGAAGTAGCCGACGCCAAGCGCCAGCAACATGGAGGTGTATTCGAATGGCGCGATCAAGGATGCGTCCGCGTAGCGATAGCCGGAGGTCAGAAGAATCTGTCCGAAGCCGCCAAGGACCCCCGCAACGATCAGAAGCCCGGCATCGAGCGGTGATGGCACAACCCACCCCCAGGGCAGGGTGATCAGCGACAGGGTCGCGGCGGTGACGGAGAACCAGAACACGATTGCCGCAGTGCGTTCGGTCTGGACCAGCTTGCGCACAAAGACCTGCGCAAGGGCGGCAAAGACCGCGCCCCCAAGGACGACAACCGCGCCCAGCGTTTCCGACACGTCGATGGCCGCCGCATTGATCGACAATCGCGGGGACAGGACAATCAGCACGCCGACCAACCCGATGGCCACCGCCGTCAGACGGAACGCCCGGACGTTTTCACCGAGAAACATCGCGGCGAAGATGACCACAAGCAGCGGCGCGGCATAGCCGATCGCCGTAACCTCGGGCAGGGGCAGCAGCCCAAGCCCCGCAAATCCCAACCCCATGGCGGAGGTGCCGACCACACCGCGCCAGACATGGCCCATAGGATTGGCCGTGCGCAGGCCGGTCGACAGCTCGTGCCGCCACATCAGCCAGACAACGATGACGGGGATCGCAAAGAAGGACCGGAAAAAGACCGCCTCACCCGGCGGAATCCGCGGCGCGGTGGTCTTGATCAACGAAGCCATGCCCACGAAAACGCAGACCGACAGGATTTTCAAAAGGATGCCGCGCAAGGGGTGCATGGGGCCCTCGGGTCAGGAATACCCCATCGCTATACCGGTCCGGCGCCGACGGAAAGAGAGAAGCTCTGCCCTAGGCCGTCTGTCCACGCTCGATCCGAAGGAATTCCTTCACCTGACGCGCGGAGCGTTCGGCCCTTGGCTTCTGCTGAAGCGTGCGGCTCGCCGCGCTTGGGGCGGACTCCCGTTCCATCCGGACATATTCCCGCAGGCGCGGTCCGTCCTGTAGGTCGCGATGCTTGTCGATGATATGGCGTTCCATGGTCCATCCTCCTCCGACTGGACCTGTATCCTAGCACGGCCTCGCGCGATTTTCCTAATCCTGAAGGTCGGACAGGCGGGCAAGCGCCCATTCGGCCGCGTCAACCACCGTCGCATCCGTGTCTGACAGAAGTGGAAAAACAGTCTCTGACAAGGCCGGATCGCCGGAATTTCCAATCGCGTAAAGGACATTTCGGACAAAGCGGTTGCGCCCGATCCGTTTCATTGGACTGCCCGAGAATTTCTCTCGAAACCCGGCATCATCTAACGCGGCAAGCTCCGCCAGCTTGGGCTCCAACAGGTCCTCGCGCCCGGCATAGCGCATCTCACTCGCCGCCGCCGCGAACTTGTTCCACGGACAAATCGCAAGGCAATCATCGCAGCCGTAGATGCGGTTGCCCATCAAGGGCCGCAGCTCCTCTGCCACGGGGCCGTGATGTTCGATGGTGAGGTAGGAAATGCAGCGCCGCGCGTCGATCTGCCGGGGGGCTGGAAAGGCGCGGGTCGGGCAGATGTCCAGACAGGCGGTGCAACTGCCGCAGTGATCCCTTTCAGGGGCATCCGGCTCGATCTCCAGCGTGGTGAAGATCGCGCCCAAAAAGAACCAACTGCCCAGATCGCGCGACACAAGGTTGGTATGCTTGCCTTGCCAGCCAAGTCCCGCCGCCTCGGCCAGCGGCTTTTCCATTACCGGGGCGGTATCGACGAAAACCTTGATCTCATGCCCCGGTGCCTGCTCCAGCAGCCAGCGCCCGACCCGTTTCAGCCGCTTTTTGACGATATCGTGGTAGTCCCGGTTCTGGGCATAAACGGAAATCGCCGCCCGGTCGGGCCGGTCAAGGATCTCCAGCGGGTCATGGTCGGGGGTGTAGGGTTCGGCCAACATGATCACCGATCGCGCCTCGGGCCACAGCGCGGAAGGATTGCCGCGCCAGTGCATCCGTTCGGCCATCCAGCCCATCTGCCCATGCCGGCCCTTGTCGACAAAGTCCTGCAAGCGCCCGGCGATCTGCGGAACGGAATCGGGCCGGCAAATTCCCATTGCGGCAAACCCGGCCTCTCGGGCGTAGTCCTGAAGACGTGCTTTCATGGCGCCAGAAGACAGCAGACCGGCATCCTGTTGCAAGGTGCGACCCGGTCGCGCCTAGAAATCAAGGTCGGCGTAATGCGCGGGCTGGGGAAAGCCGGGGATCTGGTCGGCGAGAATTCCGCGGAACGCGGGGCGCGATTTGATCTTGGCATACCAATCCTTGACCACCTCGGACCGGTTCCAGTCCACGTCCGAGATATAGTCGAGGCAGCTCAGATGCGCGGCGGCTGCGAAATCCGCCAGTGTCATACTGTCCCCGGCCAGCCAGCGGCGCTTTTCCAGCAGCCAGTGCATATAGTCCAGGTGGAACTTGATCGCCTTGGCCCCGGATTTGACATTGGCACTGTCAGGATAACCAGTGCCCATCACCTTGCGGAACACCCGTTCGCCGACCAGCTTGGATGTCACCTCGGCGTTGAACTTGTCATCGAACCAGGCGCACAACCGGCGCACCTCATAGCGGCCTTCGGCATCGCGGGGCATCAGCGGCGGGGTCGGGACCGTCTCTTCGAAGAACTCGCAGATCGCCTGACTTTCCGACATCGTTTGGTTGCCGTGCCGCAGAACCGGCACCTTGCCCGCCGGGTTACGACGCATGAATTCCGGCGACTGGTCCCAATACCGCTCCTCAACCAGCTCGACCTCGACCTTCTTCTCGGCAAGAGTCAGGCGCACTTTGCGGGAAAAGGGAGAAAGCGGGTAATGGTAAAGGCGGTTCATTATTGTCTGGTCCAATGCGCGGCTGTGCGACACTCAATGCCGCAAGGGTGCAGGCGGATCAATCCCTGCCTTGTCGATCAAAGCAATCTGCGCGGCCATCCACCCGTATCGTCTCGGCCCCGTCCATGATCGAGGCCGTGCGGCTGCGGACGAAACTGCTGGGGTTCGAGGCGGACCGGCCTTTGGGATCGGGAAGGATCGCGGCAAGCCGGGCGGCTTGCGTCGGTGACAGCGCGTCGGCATCGACGCCGAAGTAATGCTGCGCCGCCGCCTGTACGCCAAAAACGCCCTCGTCGAACTCTGCGACGTTCAGATAGACCTCGATGATCCGCTCCTTGCTCCAGACCGCCTCGACCACCGGCGTCAGCATCGCTTCGAGCGATTTTCGAACCCAGCTGCGGCCATGCCAAAGATAGACGTTCTTCACCACTTGCTGTGAAATAGTGGAGGCGCCCCTGTTGCCCCCACTTTCCATGGCGGCGCGAATGGCGTTCAGGTCCAGCCCCCAATGCAGGCAGAAATTCGCGTCCTCCGCCGCAACGACAGAGCGGGCCATGACCGGCGCAATATCTTCCAGATCGCGCCAGTCTTGTTCGACCCCACCCAGACGCCGGGATTCGGCGAATATATAGGGGGTCGTCGGCGGGTTGAGGATTGCGAACAGCACCACCATGACCGCAACAAACGCCACGGCCAGAAGAACCGCCCGCACGACCCAGCGGCGTAGTCGCTGCCGCAGGGTCCGGTGGGGCGGGGCCTCTGTCTTTCGGGTTCGCCGTTTCTTGCTGCCCGGCGTCTTGCTGCTCTGTCTTGCCATGGGACAGCTATAAAGGTCGGGCGGCGCCCTGAAAAGCGGCTCTAGGCGACAAGGGCGAGCGCCTCATATCCCCGAATGACCGGGCGCGCGGTCTGTCCCCGGCGCCCCTTGTCCTGAATCAGGCCGGGATAGCGGGTCTCGACCTCGGCCTGGACGGTTGGATCATACAGGGCAAAGTCCCCGCCGGGATCAAAGCTTTCGGTCAGCGCGCCCTCGGACCAGATCAGGTGATGACCGTCCAGAAGCAGGTGGATGTATTCCACCGCTCGCCGCCGGTCGACATGCACCTGATCGTGGACACCGACCAGATGCTTCGCCGCGACAAGAACCTCGTCCTGGCCATAGAAAAGTTCTGCCCGCCAGCCGTCGATCAATACCCGGTGTTGGGGGCTGACGATCAGATCGCGGTCGTTCCCGATGACACCCTTGCCGATGCGGATCGGGGCATGATCTCCGTTTCCGTCGGCGTGACGGCGGCTGATCCACAGGATCGGCTGTGGCCCGGTATCGCGGGTGAGGACAAGGTCACCTTCGTTCAGGGTTTCGATCGGTTTCGGGCCGTGCGGGGTGTCGATCAGGGTTCCGGGTGTGAAACAGGCCGGGCCAAGGTCACTGACTGGCATCTGGGTGTTGGGGCTAACCCAGGTGGTGCTCAGAAGGACGGACCCGTTTTCCAGGATTGTGCCATCCTTTGGCGTAAAGACACGCTGTCCGTTCGCCAGATAAAAAGTAACGCCGCTAATGGTTACGACGGCCCCACTGGGAAGCTCGACCGTTACCGTGTCACCATTATAGGTGCCGGTGATGTCAACTCCATTGATCGTGTCATTGCCAGCAGTCCCGACATCTCCGTCATCGTCCTGATCGGTCAGGGTCATCACGGTGAAATTGAGAACCGTCCCAGACGGCGGAGGCGAATAGGGATCAATAAAGAAGAACTGGTCTGTATAGGTCGTCGGCATTGTTAAAGTCCCGAACTGCTCACTTGGAAACAGTTCGAAAAATGCACGTCGATTTGGGTTAAATTTTGAAACAAACCCCGGGAACCGTGTCGGCCCCGGGGTCTTTTTGTGGCGTATCTGTCAACAATACGGCAGGTTGGCCGTGGATTGGAAACAGTTACTCCGCAGGGATTGCCGCATCTTCGATCGAGAGCGGCTGCGGCAGGTGGACCAACATTTCCTTCGGGCAGACCTGAAGGAAATTGCCTTTTTCCATGTCCCAATGCTGCAGGATATCCGCGGCCTTGCGGCTTCCGGTCTCGGCAAGGTGCCGTTCGATCAGCCCTTTCAGCTCGGCTTCCCAATGGGCGACCGTGACGGGGCAGGTGACAAGGCTTTCCATGTTGATCAGCGGCGCAGAGGTGCCGTTCGGATCATAGAGGTAGGCCATGCCGCCGGTCATCCCGGCGCCAAAGTTGGCCCCGATCGCCCCGAGGATCACCGCGACACCGCCGGTCATGTATTCGCACCCGTTCGATCCGCAGCCCTCGACCACGACCTTCGCGCCAGAGTTCCGCACGGCAAACCGTTCACCCGCGCGACCGGCGGCGAACAGATAGCCATCGGTGGCCCCATAGAGAACCGTGTTGCCGACGATCGTATTCTCGGCAGCAACCAGCGGGCTGGCCATCGGCGGACGCACCACGATGGTCGCGCCCGACAGGCCCTTGCCGACATAGTCGTTGGCGTCGCCTGACACTTCGATCTTCAGGCCCGGCGCGCCAAAGGCGCCCAGTGACTGGCCGGCAGACCCCTTGAGCTTGACCGTCAGGTGATCGGGCTGCAGCGCGTTGCGCATCCCGAAGTTCTTGACGATATGGCTCGACGTGCGGGTGCCGATGGTCCGCAGCGTGTTCTGCACCGCGTATTCCAGCTGCATCTTTTCACCCTCTTCAAGGAAGCGGGCGGCGTCCTGCACGATCTGCGCATCCAGCGTATCGGGCACAACATTGCGCGGCTTGGACCGGTCATAGACGATGTCGCGGGCGCCATCGACAGTGATCAGAAGCGGGTTCAGGTCCAGATCGTCCAGATGGTCCGACCCACGGCTGACCTGGGTCAGAAGGTCGGCCCGGCCGATCACGTCATCCAGCGACCGCGCGCCGATTTCCGCAAGGATCTCGCGCACCTCGGTGGCGTAGAAGGTGATCAGATTAACGACCTTGTCCGCGTTGCCGGTGAACTTGGCCCGCAGGCGTTCATCCTGCGTGCAAACGCCGACGGGGCAGGTGTTCGACTGGCACTGACGCACCATGATACAGCCCATGGCGATCAGGGCGGCGGTGCCGATCCCGTATTCCTCGGCCCCCATCATCGCGGCCATGACAATGTCACGCCCGGTCCGCAGGCCGCCATCGGTCCGCAGGGTGATCCGGTCACGCAGGTTGTTCATCGCCAGAACCTGATGCGCCTCGGTCAGGCCCATTTCCCACGGCAGACCCGCGTACTTGATCGAGGTCGCGGGCGAGGCCCCGGTGCCACCGTTATGGCCCGAGATCAGGATGATGTCGGCCTTGGCCTTGGCCACACCGGCGGCAATCGTGCCGACGCCGCTGGAGGCCACCAGTTTCACCGTCACCTTGCAGCGCGGGTTGATCTGCTTGAGGTCATAGATCAGCTGCGCAAGGTCTTCGATCGAATAGATGTCGTGGTGCGGCGGCGGCGAGATCAGCGTCACGCCGGGCGTCGAATGCCGCAGCCGGGCGATCAGCTTGGTCACCTTCATGCCGGGCAGCTGGCCGCCTTCGCCGGGCTTGGCACCCTGCGCGACCTTGATCTCCAGTTCTTCGCACTGGTTCAGGTATTCGGCGGTGACACCGAAGCGGCCCGAGGCCACCTGCTTGATCTTGGCCGACGGGTTGTCGCCGTTCGGTTCCGGCACGAAGTGCGCCGGGTCTTCGCCACCTTCGCCACTGTCGGATTTCGCGCCGATCCGGTTCATCGCAACGTTCAGGGTCTTGTGCGCCTCGGGCGACAGGGCGCCCAGCGACATGCCCGGCGTCACGAACCGTTTGCGGATCGAGGTGATGCTTTCCACCTCTTCAATCGGAACCGGCTTGCCCAGCGGCTTGATCGCCAGAAGGTCGCGCAAGTGGATCGGCGGGTTTGCTTGCATCGCGCCCGAATACTGCTTCCACAGTTCATAGGACGCGCGGTCGCAGGCCGACTGCAACAGGTGCATGGTCTGCGCTTCCCAGGCGTGCTTTTCGCCGGACCGGCGGGCCTTGTAGAAGCCGCCGATGGGCAGGACGGTGCCGCCCTGCGCCCAGCCACGGGCATGCACCTCTTCCAGCTTGCGCTGAATGCCGTGCAGGCCGATGCCGGAAATCCGGCTGTGCATTCCAGGGAAATATTCGGCACACAGCGCGCGGGACAGGCCCACCGCTTCAAAGTTCAAACCGCCGCGATAGGAGGACAGGACCGAGATGCCCATCTTCGACATGATCTTCAGAAGGCCCGCGTCGATCGCATCGCGGTAGCGGCGCATCGCGTCGGTCAGGTTGCCTTCGATCAGCCCGCGTTCGATCCGGTCTGCAACCGAATCCTGCGCCAGATAGGCGTTCACCGTGGTCGCGCCACAGCCGATCAGCACCGCAAAGTAATGTGGGTCGATGCATTCGGCCGACCGCACGTTGACCGAACAGAAAGTACGAAGGCCCTTCTTGGTCAGCCCGCTGTGAACGGCGCTGGTGGCAAGGATCATCGGCATCGCGATCTTGTCAGCCGACTGATGTTCATCGGTCAGGACAAGGTGCCCGGCGCCAGACCGTACGGCATCTTCCGCCTCGGACCGGACCCGTTCCAGACCGCGCTGCAGCGCGTCCTGATCCTCGCCCGCCGGGAAGGTGCAGTCGATGAAGACCACGCTGTCGCCGAACTGCTTTACCATCTGGGTGAATTCGGCATTGGCGATGAACGGGCTTTCCAGAACTAGGATTTCAGTCTGGGAACTATCTTCGTCCAGCACGTTCTTCAGGTTGCCGAACCGGGTCTTGAGGCTCATCACCCGGCTTTCACGAAGCGAGTCAATGGGCGGGTTGGTCACCTGGCTGAAGTTCTGGCGGAAGAAATGCGACAGCGGGCGGTATTGCTTGGACAAGACGGCGCTGGGCGTGTCGTCGCCCATCGAAGCGAGCGTTTCCTTCCCGTCCTCGGCCATCGGCGACAGGATATGTTCCAGTTCTTCGATGCTGTATCCGGCTGCGGCCTGACGACGACGCAGGTCATCGCCCACAAACAGGGCGGTTTCCGGCACGTCGCGCATGACCTCGTTCAGGTCGACGACCTTCTCGATCCAGTCGCCGAAGGGCTGGCTGGCGGCCAGCTTGTCCTTCATCTCGGTGTCGTGGAACAGGCGGCCTTCGGCCATGTCGACGGCGATCATCTGGCCCGGGCCAAGCGCGCCCTTCTCGACAACGGTCTTTTCGTCGACAGCGACCATGCCTGCCTCGGACCCGGCGATCAGCAGGTTGTCCCCGGTCACGACATAGCGCAAAGGACGCAGCCCGTTGCGGTCCAGCCCGCCACAGACCCAGCGGCCATCAGTCATTGCCAGCGCGGCAGGGCCGTCCCACGGCTCCATGACAGAGTTGCAGTAGGCGTACATATCGCTCCAGGCCTTGGGCATTTCCACGGCCTGCTTGGACCAGCTTTCGGGAACCAGCATGGTCTTTGCCATCGGCGCGTTGCGCCCCGCACGAACCAGCACCTCGAACACCGAATCCAGCGCGGCAGAGTCCGACACGCCCGCCGGGACGATCGGCTTGATATCATCGGCCATGTCACCGAACGCGCCCGAGGCCATGCGGATCTCGTGGCTTTTCATCCAGTTGACGTTGCCCTTAAGCGTGTTGATCTCGCCGTTGTGGGCCAGCATGCGGAACGGCTGGGCCAGCGACCACTGCGGGAAGGTGTTAGTCGAATAGCGCTGGTGATAGATCGCAAAGGCGCTTTCAAACCGCTCGTCCATCAGGTCGGGATAAAAATCCGCAACCTGCTCGGCCAGCATCATGCCCTTGTAGATGATCGACCGGCAGGACAGGGACGCGAAATACAGGCTGCCGACCTGCGCGGCGATGGCCGCCTTCTCGATCCGGCGACGGATGATGTACAGCTCGCGCTCGAACTCTTCCTCGTTGATCCCCTTGTCGTTGCGGATCAGGATCTGTTCGATCTCGGGGCGGGTCGCGTTGGCCTTTTCGCCGAGCACCTCTGTGTTCACCGGAACATGACGCCAGCCATAAATGTAGTGGCCCATGCGCAGAACTTCGGTTTCCACGATTGTGCGGCAGCGTTCCTGCGCCCCGAAATCCGTGCGCGGCAGGAACACCTGACCCACCGCGATCAGCTTGGTCGGGTCGGGTTCGTGGCCGGTGCGACGAACTTGATCATAGAAGAAGCGAACCGGGATCTGCACGTGGATGCCCGCGCCATCGCCGGTTTTGCCATCGGCATCGACAGCGCCACGGTGCCAGACCGCCTTTAGCGCGTCGATCCCGTTTTCCACCACCTTGCGCGACGGGGTCCCGTCGATGGACACGACAAGGCCAACCCCGCAAGAGGCATGCTCATCATCCTCGCGGAACAGGCTGTTCTCGGCCATCCACTTGCGCTTGGCTTCCTCGGCGGCGGCCCATGCGGCGTCATAGGTGGTCATTGGCGGTCTCCTTCATGAAAGAGCGGGGCAGGCTGGACAACATCGCGCCACAACCGTGCTTGGGATTGATCGACATAAAGCCGGGCTCGCCCGGAAAGATAAACTCGACAGGGGTATCGTCGGTCTCGAACGCCCCGTCCGAGGTCACAAGTGTACCCGTGCCGGAAAGGAACATCCGCCAGTCGCGGTGGATGAATTCGTTCCCGGCGCTGCGCCACAGTTCGACGCCTTCGGCGCTATAGGCGGTGATCTGGTATTCGGTTTCGTCCAGCGTGACACCGTCGATGGTCACCTGACGGCCGGTCAGCCGGTCCTGACCCACGAAATGATAGATGCCCGACCGCTCGGTCTCGGTGCGAAAATCATAGGTATCGACGCCATCGGCCAGCAGGGCAGAGAAAGAGGCCGGATCGACCTCGCCCTGCAACAGGCGCTCGCCCTCTCCGGCCAGAACGTGAAAGCTCTCGATCCAACGGGTCTCTTCGTCGATCCGTCCGACATAGGTCATGCCGCGTTCGTCGAAATCGGCGCGGCGCTGGTGGCCCTGCGGGTCGAAGTCACAGGTGAAGTGGTTGCTGACGCTGCAATCGCGCTTCTGCACCGTCACGAACCCCTCGCAACCCTCGGGCAGCTGAAAGGACTGCGGCCCCGGCTCCTGCGCGGCCACGGGCAGGCCGCTGGTCAGGACCAGCAGCGCGGCTATGGCGGAAATCGCGGGGCGGAGGGGCATCGTAAACTCCTGGCGGCGGCCTATTCGGCGGCGACGGTTGCGGATTGGCCAAGATAGTCGAGCATTGCGGCGGCACAATCGCGGCCATCGCGGATCGCCCAGACGACAAGGCTGGCGCCGCGCACGATGTCACCCACGGCAAACACGCCATCAAGACTGGTCTGGCCGGTGCCAAACGCCGCCTTCACGGTGCCCCAGCGGGTCACTTCCAACCCGTCGGTGTTCCACAGCTTCGGCAGGTCCTCGGGTTCAAAGCCAAGCGCCTTGATGACAAGGTCGGCCTCTTCCACGTAATCCGCGCCCTCGATCAACTCGGGCATCTGGCGGCCCGTGGCATCCGGTGCGCCAAGGCGCATCTTCTGCACCTGAACGCCGGTGACGGCATCGCCTTCGAAACCCTTCGGGGCCGAAAGCCAGACAAATTCAACGCCCTCCTCCTCGGCGTTCTGCACTTCGCGCTGGGACCCCGGCATGTTGGCCCGGTCCCGGCGGTACAGACATTTGACGCTTTCAGCCCCTTGGCGGATGGCTGTGCGTACACAGTCCATCGCGGTATCCCCGCCGCCGATCACGACGACCTTCTTGCCAGCGGCGTTCAACTCGCCGCTGTCGTATTCCGGCACATCGTCGCCAAAGCTTTTGCGGTTCGACGCGGTCAGATAGTCGATGGCCCGGACGATCCCGTCGGCATCACCCCCCGGCGCGGCCAGATCGCGGGTCTTGTAGACCCCGGTGGCGATCAACACGGCATCATGCTTGCCCCGGATCGCGTCGAACGACAGGTCTTCGCCGACGTTGCAGTTCAGGACAAATTCGACCCCGCCCTTGGCGAGTTGGTCGATGCGGTTCATCACCACGTCCTTTTCCAGCTTGAACCCCGGAATGCCATAGGTCAGCAGGCCACCGGCGCGGTCATAGCGGTCATAGACGGTGACCTGCACCCCGGCGCGGCGCAGCACGTCCGCGGCGGCAAGCCCACCGGGCCCGGCACCGATGATGCCGACGCTTTCGCTCCGCTCGACCGCGGGGCGGATCGGCTGGACCCAGCCTTCTTCCCAGGCCGTGTCGGTGATGTATTTCTCGACCGAGCCGATGGTCACGGTGCCGTGGCCCGATTGTTCGATCACGCAGTTGCCTTCGCACAGGCGGTCCTGTGGGCAGATGCGGCCACAGATTTCCGGGAAGGTGTTGGTGGCTTGGCTGATCTCGTAGGCCTCCTTCAGGCGGCCCTCTGCGGTCAGGCGCAGCCAATCCGGAATGTTGTTGTGCAGCGGGCAATGGGACTGGCAATAGGGAACGCCGCATTGGCTGCACCGGCTGGCCTGTTCGGCTGCCTTCTCGGCCGCGAATTCCGCATAGATCTCGTTAAAGTCGGTGCGGCGCACATCGGCTGACCGCTTGCGCGGCATCTCCCGCGAGACATCGACGAATTTGAGCATCTTCTGAACAGCCATAGGTCCCTCCGCAGACTTTCGGAGCCCCCAATTACGCCGGGTCAGAAAAAATGAAAAGTCAATTATGCTGACCTAAATGTGCGAAAGTGAAGAAAACCCGCAGCGGAGTGCGAAAAATCACGCCAAATTAGGTCAGCATAATTTCCCTATTAGATCAAAACCCCAATGAAAGCGCGGCCAGCGCGGCAGAGCCGACAATGATTCGCCACCACCCAAACAGGGCGTAGCCATGCCGCGACACGTAGCCAAGCAGCCAGCGCACCACCAGAACGGCGGTGATGAAGGCAATGACAAAGCCCACAGCAATCTCGCCAAGGGCGCTCGTGTCCAGCACATCCCGGTTCTTCCACAGGTCATAGGCAAAGGCCCCGGCCATCGTCGGCATGGACAGGAAGAAGGAAAATTCCGCCGCTGCCCGCTTGGACGCACCTAGCGCCAGCGCCCCGACGATGGTCGCGCCCGACCGGCTGACACCGGGGATCATGGCAAGGCACTGAATCACCCCGATCTTGAACGACATTCCAAGCGGCAAACGCATCGCATCTTCGTGGCGCGGGTCCGGGGCAAGCCTGTCGATGAACAACAGGAAAAACCCACCAAGGATCAGCATCACGGCAATCAGGACCGGCGTTTCGAACAAAACCGTCTTGATGAAGTCATGCGCCAGAACACCCACCACCACGGCGGGGGCAAAGGCAACGAGGATGGAGACGATGAACCTGCGCGCCTCCGGGTCAGAGGGGGCGGCCCGCAGCACCCCGATAAGCTTTGCCGCGTAGACCGACAGGATCGCAAGGACCGCGCCAAGCTGGATCACCACCTCGAACGTCTTGCCCGCACTTTCGAAGCCAAGGAAATGCCCGGCCAGCAGGATATGACCCGTGGACGAGACCGGAATGAACTCGGTCAGCCCCTCAAGAAGTCCAAGAAAGGCGGCAACAAGGGTCGTATCGGCCATCCGCCGCCCTCCGCTGGGTCAGGATCAGGCCTTGCGCAGGTTCTTTGCGGATTCCTTGATCGCGTCATATTGGCCTGACGGGCGGAAGCGCCACAGGTAGTCCGGCAAGATCGCTTCCATCGCGACAGGCTCGATGCCAAGGTCGGCAAAGCCGCGCGCGCCCTCGGACACGACGTTCGGCACCTTCAGCGCTTCGATCTGATCTGCGCTGATCGGCTGCTTGACGATGCCGAGTGACAGGAACTCTGCCGCGCCGCCCAGCGTCGCGACGACGCGGGCAATCGGGTTTGGCAGGTTGATAATCAGGCGGCGGCGACGGATCACCACCAACATTTGTTCCATCAATTCGCGGAAGCTATGCACGTCCGGCCCGCCAAGCTCATAAACACCCGGCGCGGCGGTGCCCAGCACCCCGGCGACAGCGGCCTGCGCCACGTCGTCCACATGCACCGGCTGGAACATTGTTTCGGCGCCAACGACCGGCAGGACCGGGCTGAAGCGGGCCATCCCGGCGAAGCGGTTAAAGAACCCATCCTCGGACCCGAAAATCACCGACGGGCGCAGGATGACCGCAGCGGGGAAATGGGCCACGATACCGGCTTCACCTTCCGCCTTCGTGCGCAGGTAGTCGCTGGTCGATTCCGCATCCGCCCCGATGGCCGAGATATGGACAAGCCGTTCAACGCCCGTATCCGCGGCCAGCCGCGCAATCCGGGTCGCCCCTTCGGCCTGCACGGCGTCAAAGTTGTTCTTGCCCGACTTGTCGAAGGTGCCGACGCAGTTCACCGCCGCATCCGCGCCGCGCAGGGCGTTCGCAACACTGGCATCATCGCGGATATTGCAGAAGATCGGCTCCACCTGTCCGACAACGCCATAGGGCTTTACGTGCAACGCAAGGTTCGGATCGCGAACAGCCACGCGAACTCGCCAACCTTCCTTGGCCATGCGGCGGGCGATGTAGCGGCCGACGAATCCGGATCCGCCGAAAATGGTCACGAGTTTCGACATGAGGCGCCTCTGACTTCCTGAAAACTTGCCCCGGTTTACCCCCCGGTCCCCTGCCAGACAAGGCGAATTGCAGGAGAATGCAAATCGCCGCAGGAATCGCGTTGACACTGTCGCGCGGCGGCCTTAAACGCCCCGTCACGACACCTGCCCAGGTGGCGGAATTGGTAGACGCGCTGGTTTCAGGTACCAGTGACTTAACGGTCGTGGAGGTTCGAGTCCTCTCCTGGGCACCACAATCCCCCTCATATGTTGAAGAAAAGCCAAGAAGAATTGGCGATACGGGAATTGTGGGACCATTTTCGGGACCGCTTTCGGGACCACTTTCGTCAGTTTCCGTACGCAAATAGTCAGCTCTGGCGGGCCGTTTATGGTTGCGCCGGGCGATCCTCCACCTGAGATTACTCAGCATGGATCAGAAGATGCCCCTCAAGTTACCTCGCTATGTGTTCCGCAGGCCCAACGGCTCATTCCGGTATAAGAGGAACGTTCCCAAAGACCTACGTCCCGTGATTCAGAGGACCACTGTCTATCGGCAATTGGGACAGACCTACGACGAAGCGATGTCCGCCCTGCCAAAAGTCCATTCGGAAATAGAAGCACTCTTCAATCGCGAACGACGAACCACAGATGCCGACCGCGCTAGAGCACTCATACGCGAGCGTCTAGGTGACGTCGCTGAGTCGATGTTCATGGGCGACGGAGCAGATCCAGAGTGGCCTGACTACGATGACTTCCAAGAACTTGCTGAAGACATCGAATATTACGTGCCGAAAGGCGTCGCTGAGCAGATAAGAGCGACAAGATACAAAGCTCCACCCATGAACCTCGATCGCGTCCTCGACGAGTATGCGGCCTATAAGGATGTAGAAGGGGACGTTGGCCTTAGGACACGTCTGGAGCGCCTCCGCAAAGACCTCAAGACCAGTATGGGGAAGCACCGCTATGAGTGGACACCCCTTGCTGAAGTTACCCGTGCCGATGCCAATGCCTTCCGTGATCTACTCTTGGCGCGAATGTCGCCCAACTCGGTGCAGAGAAACCTTGGGGTGATCAAGGCCGCGATAAACCATGTGTTGCTCGAGCATGACCTCGATATCCGGAACGTGTTCCAAGCGGTGAAGATCAAAGGTGCGGGTAGTAGCAAGAATGACCGCCTGCCCATGTCTGAAGAGCAACTTGCTGAGATCATGCCTGCCTTCGAGACGAGCGAGATCGCCAAAACGATCTTCATCCTGTTGACCGATACCGGTGCCCGATTGGCAGAAATCACAGGTCTGGAAACAAGGGACGCAGACCTCGATCAGGGACTGCTCCATATACGCCCGAATGGCCGAAGAGGCCTCAAGACAAAAAACTCAACCCGTAGCATCCCGCTGTCACCCAGAGCCACGGAGTGCCTCAAGAAGCTAGCATCCGCCCGTTCCGATGGGGAACCTTTCTTCCCGCAATACGCCGCTCCTAGGGGTAGCGATAAGGCCTCTGCGATGCTCATGAAGCGACTAAGAAGCGTGATATCGGACAAGAAAATCACAATGCACTCCCTCCGTCACCGGATGAAGGACAAACTTCGCAATACCGGATGCCCAGAGGCAGTATCACAGGCGATTCTGGGTCATAGTTCGAATACTGTCGCTGCGAACTACGGGGTCGGCTACGCCCACAAAACGATGCGCGAGCACATGAAAAAGGTCTGGGATTTCTAGCCAGCTCGGGCCTCACCGTCCAAGACAGAAAATTACCGCCGCCTAGTGGTAGACGCATACAGTGCTTTCGCTGTGGCGAACCAATGTATGATGCAATCAACATGCAAGAAGGTTTGTCCCCCAAACCCTTATTTATTACTTCTTACTTATTATTAGTTGTTACTTATCAATACATTATACAGAGAAAGATCATAATGAAGATTTTTATCCACGAAGACTTTACCCTAGCCAAGTTGCCCTCCTTTGTTGGCTACCACTTGCAGATATTCACCTCTGGGCGTGTCAAGATCAGCCTTCAACACACCGGGACACGGAAGACAGACTATTTTGCCTCGGCACCGAAGCGAGATCGCGAAGGCTACCTCCGTCAGAAAGCTAGGTCGCAAGACTTGGCCCAACGCCACTTCGAGATTGTCGATAACTTGCTTGCCTCATTTCCCGACGCTCGGGTCTTCCGCGTCCACGGAAAGGGAGATGCGAACGACACAGCCGACAATGCGCATGTCGTCGCATCCATCAGAGAAGAAAGTGTGTGGGTTGTCATGTCGACCGTGGTCCATAAGTGGCGTGTCCCCAAGGACCACATTTGCGAGTTGCTGCAAGGAACAGGTCCAAGATCCGGACATCCGAGCGTCTTCAATCAATACATGTCCTGCATCGAGCATGACTGGGACGATGCCGAATTTGACCAATCGGACTATCGCACTCGCCCGAGAAGTTATTACCCAACAGAACGGCAAACGTCTCACCGCAACCGCCCTACATCCGTAGCTTCGCCAAGAGCGTTTCGAGCGCCGAGTCTTGGCCTATCTATTGCCGAAGACGACTGCGTAATTGACGATCTAGATGAAGATCCGTTGATGTTCACAGATCCTCCAGCCTCTGAACGCTTCGGCAAGCAGGATCTTGGGTTTCCAAGAGATGGCGACCAATTGCCTGTGAGCGTCAGTGATGAAGTGCCGTCGAGCCAGCCAACGGTGTCGATGGGAAAGAGCAGTTTGTATGGAAAGGAAGGTCTCTGGGCGCAATTGCAGTAACAAGGCTTGGGTCGTGAGGTCCTGCCCATATCTCCACGTAAATTCACATAATAACAATACATTACTGGATTATTCGAGGTTCGCGCTGGGCAAGACTTCGCTTCCCGACTGAAAAGCTATCCAGCGATAAACTGCGAAACTGAGCGCATCTATGATGGTAACAAACTATCATGGAGATCGACAATGTTTGCCAACTTCACGCTGCTCGTCTTTACGGGCGGCGCAATCCGATTTGGTGCAAACCATATCCTATACCGAAGATTTGGGGTTGTGCTCTCGGCACCGCAATTCTTGGCCGGTGTTCTGGTCTTGGTATCAGCGATGCCCGACTTCCTACAGCCGTTCCGTTTTCCATTACCAACTGGGCTGACGCTTGGGTTGTTCCTGCCTGACCTTCTACTTGCGAGGCAGAGATGACTGATCGGCACACACGCATTGCACCGGGCGACCTAGTCATCATTCGGGCGCTGGACGATATTCCGGAACACCTATTCCGGGTTGCAGTTGCCTACGAAGACTGTGTCGGAGGGTATGCAATTTCCGGACCGCTTGCCGGGGAATATGGCGAGCCTGAATACGAATTGATCCTTCGGGTCCATTCACCTTCGGATGAATAGGCGCATCAGGGAATAACTTAGTCCCTGCATCGCGCTGATTTTCCACACAAAACCACCCTTCCTTACAGAAAATGGGGCCTTTGCCCCTATTGGAGACGTTATGTCTACACACATCAAGTATGCCTACAAGCGGCACAACACATGGTTCTATCGTCGAGCCTATCCAGTAAAGCTTCAGCCACTTCTGGGATCGTCGCTCAAGCGGTCCCTCCACACCAACGAGGCGAGAGTCGCTGCCCAGAGAGTCGCAGACCTCAACGCGACTTTCACGGCCATCGTGACGGAGGCCAGCCACAAGATTGCTTCTGGCGATTCTGGTCAAGTGCCGATCGAGATTGCAGTCACACTGCCCAACTTCCATCGGGCAAGATTGTTGGGTGATCAGAAGGCGGCTGATGCGGCATCTGCGTATCTCTCTGAGGCCTCACAGCGCTTGCGTCCTGGAAGCTACAAGTCTGTCCGATATGCGTTGTCCCTACTCACCTCACACCTTGGGACACGGCAGCTCCGTGATCTCTCTGCCCCCATTGGTAAGGAGGTTCTGGGCTATGTGGGGCGGCTCTCACCCAATGTCCGCAAGTATAGCGATGCGGAAGGGGCGACACTGGCAGAGTTAGCGACCTTGGCAGAGAAGGCGGAAGGCATCACGCTGACCGCCCAGACGCAGAGACGGATCTGGCGACAAATGCTCCACTTCCTTGACTGGTGCGTTCAGTCAGGGCGTCTGAAGTGCAATCCTTGGGATGGTCTGCAAGTAAAGGAGCAGGTGGTGGTCAGCCCCCATCAGGTCCTGACTGACGATCAGGTCGTCCGACTTCTCAACTCGAAGGACAGGGTGCTTCACAGCGCCCTTCTTTTTTGCCTGCTCACAGGTCTGCGCTCAGGTGAGGTCTGTGGGCTTCTGGCGGAGGATATTCTCTCCAAGGGGAACCTCGGTCGCTTTGTCAGGGTCCAGCCCAACACGGTGCGACAGCTGAAGTCCCGGGCTGCTGAGCGGGAGGTGCCACTGCACCCAATTCTCGAGCAGCAGTTGGATCGCAATCAGAGTGCTGGGGGGAGGCTCTTTCCCTCCCTGAACGTGGATCGGGTTGTCAGGCGATATGCCTATCTGCGTAGTCAGCACCCGCAGCTCAGGGGCACCGTGTTCCATTCCACACGGAAGTGGTTCATCACCCAGTGTGAGCGCACAGGGGCGCCGGAGCACTTCACTGCCTCTCTGGTGGGGCATCAGTCAGCCCGGTCTCAGAACCGGTTGACCTATGGGCTCTACTCGGCTGGGATCAGTGACACCCAGAAACGGGAAATCATTGATCAGATCAGGTTGCCGCAGGGGGTGAAGCTATGACCTCCGTTCGTATCCCTGACATTGAGACGTTCGAGGAGCGCGCTGCAATAGCTGAGTATGACGGTGGGCTGACACGGCTGCAGGCTGAGAGCCTAGCTGCTCAGGAGCAGGGCTTCCCCTCCGCTGGGGAATACTGGCGGTGGCTTGCTGACTATGTGGTCAACAGGAAGATCGGCTAGTTCGCGATTGACTCCCCTGTCCGGCTGTCCTCAGTGGTGGTCGGGCGGGGGAATGAGGCTAGATATTTTTTGTTACCAAGTTCGGCATCACTTAACACAGCACCAAGCCGAACCCTGAGCAATTATGGGTTGCACTTACACGCAAAAGCCTCAAAATCAGTTAGTTGCTGCGACAGGAAAGCCCACTCTGGGAGGCACCGATGCTTGACGCTGTTCAGATACAACTGAAAGGATTGTTGCTGAATGAATATGACTAACCCACCAGTCTTCCAGACAAAAAACGACTTAGAGAGCGTCCTGGTGGCGGTCAACGACTCGCTTCCCTTACGAAAGATTGAGGCGATGCTGGAACGCACAGACCTTTCCGCTGATGCAAAGTCTATTGCTCTAGAAGTGGCAAGCCAAACAATCGTAGTGGCCGGGCAGATTGTCCAGATTGGGCGGAAAATAGTCAGCTTTGCGCTGGAACTAGCTAGAACGATTCCGAACACATTGTTTGGTGTTGCATTGGCACTTGTTATTACAGCGCTTGTTGCTGGAATTCCGGTTGTTGGAGCGCTTCTTGCGGGTCTCCTCAAGTCCATATTGCTCATCTTTGGTATTGCTCAAGGGGCGCTAGCAGACATGAGAAGCGGCGAACTTGGGGCCCGTCTTGAGAATTTGATAGCGCAGCTGATGCCCCTTAAAGACTTGAGTGCATGAGCAAACTCCACACAGATCAAGAACTGAGGTCCAGCTTCGGTAAGGTTGAACACGTCATAGCAGACAGTCTGCGGTTTAAGCGCAAGCTCTCGATTGGCGGCGATGCCTACAAGTCAATCAGGCTTGGAAAGAGCCTTCAGCAGCTTTGGGATGTTGGTGGCGTAGCAGCTACTGGTGGGACTTTTGCAGCTTCGTCTACTGTCGCCTCAACGTTCTTCAAAACAACTGGCTTCTTAGGGTGGGGAGCCACAGCGATAACTCCTGTTGGGTGGGTAATCACAGCGGCTGTCGGCTCTGGAGCTGCTTACTATGGGGTCACGCGACTATTCCGCAAATTTGGGCAAGACCGCGTAGAAGCCATCCCAAAGTTCATCAATACACCAATTGATTTGCTGGGTGCATCATTGATGGACTTGCTCGGAGCATTGGCATTCAAGGTTACGGCGATCGACGGCAATGTTGACCCGAGCGAGATCCAGGTCATTCAAGAATACTTCGTGACCGAGTGGGGCTATGACCCGCTATATACAGAAAAGGCGCTTACAGTTCTCTTAGAGAATTCAGAGCAGAGCCGAATAGCTGACATGATCGAGGAATTTGCATCCTTCATCCACTCAAACCCTGACTGCAACTCCGACGCAATCCACAAGGAGCTACTGTCCCTCGTTGTACAAGTGGCAGAAGCTGATGGTAAGCTCGACGAACGGGAACAACTGGCGATAGACAAGATGGAACTACTGCTCAAAGAGCATCGATCAGCGCTTTTGCCTGTAGGTCGGGTGGTCTCAGCTCCAACCAAGACGCTCAGATGGGTATTGCAAAAACTGTCTAGGCGGAACTCTCGTTAGGTAACGCCAAGCTAACCATTGGTCTACTTACGAAAACGCATTGACCATCCCAAAATCGGGACCACTTTTGGGACCAGTCCTGATCAATTGGCATGACGTAAGTAACTATTATTCAATGGTTATTCAGGTTGATAGATTGCCTCTCCTGGGCACCAAAAAACAGTAAGCATTCTGTATAAGATCAATGACTTACATGTTGCTCCGTTGCTGTAGAGGTAACACAAGGGGTAACACGTATGTCCGTTGTCGTGATGGAGCTAGGAGCTTTGAGGCTCGTGGCTAAATACGTCTTCCAGAAACAACCTGGTGGCACCTACTACTTTCGCCGCCGCATCCCTGACGATGTTCTCAAGCTTTACCCAGACAAACCGAACGGGATGTTGGTGTTTTCGCTCAAGACAAGGGATCTGAAGAAGGCGGCAAGGCTCGCAAACCAACACGCCACTCGACAAGATGCACTTTGGCTGTCCCATCGTGAAGGCACAGCAAAACATAGCCCGGACCAACTGAGGGCTGCAGAAGAGTTGCTGCGTGCTTACCACCTCAAGCCAGGTGACGGTCAAAGAAGCGATATTGAGTTCGCCATATCGCTCTTCGTCGATCACTTGCACGAGGTTGCAATCACACATGGCGCACCTTCAGATTCGTCTGAGGCCGAGCGTGATGACTCGCATTGGCGCGACTATCTTCCTCCCGTCCACAGGGCAGCAGGGGATATGCTCTATGGTTCTAAGCGTGTTCCCTTCCTCTCTGAGGCGTTGGTTGATTTCCAACTCCGTCGCCAAGAAGAACTCTCCTCGAAGGCGGGGAAGGACCGCGCTCGTGTGGTCAACACGTTCATCGAGGGGTTTGGAGACAGACCAATTGATCAATATTCCCGCCAAGACGCAAACGACTTTGTCGCCAAGCTACACGAGAGAGGGAACTCATCCGAGACCATAAGACGGAGACTCAACTCCATCCGCCCAGTCTTCAAAGATGCCGCGAGGGAGAGTGAGAGACCCGACAGAGGTATCTTTGAATCTTTGCTGATCCCCGAACGACCCGATGGCTACAAGGCACGTCTGCCGTTCACAGTCGACGAGATTCGGATGCTCCAAGAAGGTTGTCGTGAGAAAGATGACGATTTGAGATGGATCGTTGCCATACTCTCTGACACTGGGGCTCGCCTTGCCGAAATCATTGGTTTGCAGATGATCGATGTAGTTCTGGATGGGCCAGTCCCACACATCAAGATTCGGCCCAATCAGGCACGGTCACTGAAGACAAGTAGTTCAGTACGAGATGTCCCCCTCGTCGGAGAAAGCCTTTGGGGAGCTGCACGAGCGGTCAAGTATGCCCGCGGGGACTTCCTGTTCCCACGCTACATCGATTTGTCGAGCACTCCTCCGACCAACAAGGCAACACACGCCTCCAACACACTCGTCAAATGGATCAAGACGTTCCCGCTTGCAGACAAGGACAGGAAGGTCCCTCATTCCTTCAGACACAGCCTGAGAGATCGCTTGAGGGCGGTCGAGACTCCGAAAGAGATTTCAGACGCGATCGGCGGCTGGAAGACGAAGGGCGTCGGAGAAGGATATGGCATGGGCTATCAGCTTGAAGTCCTGAGCAAGTATATGAACATGATCGTCCTCGAGAGTGGTCAATGAACGAGAAGTCACAAACTAATCCCGGAGAACTGGACGGCATTTCCGTTGCAGAAGCAGCCAATCTTCATGGGCATCAGTCGACAGACCTCGGGACGATCTTGAGACAAGCACCAATGGCTACCCTCAATTGGCGTCCTAATTCGGAGGGTGCTCAGGCTCTCGAAGGAGCGCTACTCGAGAAAACATTGGAGATTGAGAAGCATCTGCAACCAAGACAGCGGGCAAGATCAAAGGATGCAATTACCAACCTCAAAGCGACTATCAGCGCCTTTGCAGCTGATCTTGTTCGATGGAGCACCTACGGGCCATCAGAAGGCTTCTGTTTCCACAGCAAGCGCATAGACAGCTTCAAGGATAGTTTGGTGCAGACTCGGCAGTTCAATGCAGTAGTCAAGTTCTGGCAGGCGGAGGAACTGATTGAGGTCGTCAACGGTTTCCAAGGCAAAACGGATTTCGACGGAGAAATGATCAATGCCAGAGGCTGGGCAACACGATACCGTGCCAAGTCCGGTTTACTCCTCTTGGCCTCCGAGAATGGGATCACGTCGGAGACCGTCGCCGACCATTATATCGAAGTCACAGAGGCGATGTTCCCCATCGTCCTTCGCGCCAAGAAGAAGTCCTCTGGAGGGCTAAGATCACAAGGCCGGAAGTTGAAGGTAGATCAGTCCTGCCCAGTGGTTCGACGACTTGCCTCTGAGGTGATGGAAATCAACGCGTTTCTGAGAGGATACAGCTTCAACCTCGAGGCGCAGCCAAGTTTTAGACGGATTTTCAACAACGGGGATCAGGAAGACTTCGCTTGGGACCAAGGTGGACGACTATATGCGAACGGCAAGGATAACTTTCAGCAGTTCCCCTCAGATGATCGAAGCAAGATCACGATCAACGGAGAGAGAACAGTTGAGCTCGACATCCGTTCCAGTCAACTCACGATAGCCTATGGATTGGCCAAAGAAGACCTGCCATCTGGCGACCTTTACGAGATCGAAGGAATGCCAAGAGAGGTCGTGAAAGGTCTTGTGACAGCTATGATCGGCAAAGGCTCACTCCCCCTCCGCTGGCCCAGCGCAATAGCCAAAGACTACCTGGAAGAACGAGGGCGAAAGATCAGCTCTGATTTCAAGCTGAAGCATTGTGTAGAACAGTTGCTCCGGAAACACCCTCTCCTTGCTCGCCTAGAAGCAACCGGATTGGACGTGTATCGTTTGCAGTATGTGGAGTGCGAAATACTCCTCAGGGCTATGCTGAGGCTATTGAGGGAACACCAGATCCCCTCCCTGCCAGTTCATGACTGTCTGATCGTTCGAGAGAAGGAGAGGTCCGAGGTATTGACGGTCTTGAAAGCAGAGTTCTTTGAGAGAGTTGGCATCAAGCCTACGGTCACCGAGAAGTAGCTTTGGCCTACTCTGGACTAATCCAAGGGAAAGCCATGGTTAGGCAATAGCTACCATCTCTACCCACCAACTCCATCAAGTTAACTCTAGTATCCTAAGTGATCTAGAGAGGCGGTCGAGAGCATTACTGTATACGATAAGTTCGATAAATGACAGGACGGCCCAAACCTGCCATTCCGATAACACATTCGTCGGTGCGGCGCGGCCCTCCAAAGCCGCCGTTCGCTGCCATCGCTGAATCTGAAGGACCATGGAGGACTGGACTGCGGGACAAAAGGTAAATTTGCTGCGGCTGCTCCAAGGTCCGCTTCGGTGCAACTGAAACCGGTAAGGACCCCCTCTCTAGCCCCCGCCGACAACATCGAGTTTTGTCGTTTCGATCAGCCCGCCTAACTAACTTTGCCGCCACTCAAGAAGACCATCTGTCAACCAAACGTTGGAGGAGCTCCGTTTAGCAATCTCCCTGCTTATGCCCGGTCTTAACTGCGCGAAGACCGCCATTGATTGAGCGGTCAAATTCTCAATAACCTTCTTAAAGTCCGATCCAAGCCATTCAATGAATTTTCCTGTACCTACTTCCAACGTAGCCTCTTCGAGAATATCATCAAATTTGGAGAGCAGGTGAGCCATGCGTCTTTGACAAGATGGGTGAGTGCTAGAATCTTCATTTCCCAGAAGCGAAATTATCGCCAACCCGAAAAATGGGCCTAATAGTGAGTATAAAGAGAAGTAATTATCATCGAGCGTTACACCACCGACCACAGACGTCCAGACACAACATCGAAACGCAAAATCATCGGCATCATATTCCATTCTATGATTGTGATCATGCGAGGCTGTGTATCCCTTGTGGTTATGAAAAATATGACCAATTTCATGAGCTAGTATGAACCTCATGACGGAATACGAAAGGAATTCGCTCAGCTCCCAAAATTCTTCCGTTCTTGGAAAAGCTTGAGGTCTATTCTGGAAATGCGAATCCGAGAACCAAACGGCCAAAAAATACCGCTCCATCTCCTTGTTCATTTCAGGAGGGACGCTTTTACCCTTGCTTGCCTGTTCTTGCGCAAAAAGCAGCCAATGTGAAAAGATCGCAACAACGTGTGTCAATGCTTCATGTATCACAACAATTCTATCGCCACGAGGGATTGTGCCTGCGTACGCGTTTATTTCGTTTGTTGGCATTAAGATGAACTGTTCCGCCAAAATACTAAAATCATCAACAAGCTTCCTTGGTATCACTAGGCTAGCAAGATACTGCATCATTTGTTCTTCGTGGATGTCAGAGAGAGGAGAGCCTATCCGGGTGCGCCACGTCTTTTCCGCCTCGTGTCTTTGACCCTGAGGCATGCTTGCAAGCAAGGTTGACATCGCCCGATCGTCCCATTCAAATGCGAGGTCCATTCCAAGATTTTCGCGTTGTTTTTGCGCCCACTGTTTGGGCGACAATTTACTTAGGTCCGTCACGTCTTATTCCAATATCTCAATGGCTCTAGCCTTGGCGTAATCTCAGTAGCATAGTTACAATTCTGGTCTGTTATGTCATCTTTCTTGTCACAACACAAAAAGCATCCGCTCGTACTTTGCACAGCATCGAACACAATGGGCTCACTCCAACCGTTAACAGCTTCGCGACATCATTGGGGATTGGCCCAGATACCGCCGACAGGGACAGCCCAAAGCCGCCTTTGACCACATTCACTGAATGCTGCATTCGCATCCGAGAAAGCAGACGGCGTACTAGCTGATCCAGGCAGTTTTATCCACTACAATCATATCAAACCTTCTGGAAGAATGATGAGTCTTCATATCTCTTGATGAAGTCCGACTGTAGCTGTGTGGATGCTTTGGCAAGAAGAACCTTGGCGCGTGATTCGTCAATGTTGTCATGCACTTCCCGGGCCTTCGAAATGATCTTTTTGAACGCGGTTTCATCCATACGGTTGCCAAGTTTTACACCGAGGATTGTCGGGAAAATGCTCTCAAAACTATCTTGAACCGCTTTGGCAGAGGGGACACTTGCAAGGAAGTGAAGAACGAATTCGGGACGCATCATGTACCTCGTTCCGTTCTTTGCGACTAGTTGACTGGTTGCGCTATGAACACGTGTTTGCTGAGTGAGCCACCAGGTTTTGAAGCCGTATGGATTCCCGCCGCTTCGTTCACCTTGTGATTTTCTGGCTTGATAGACCCGAAGAATGGTCAGTGCCGCGTTCCGGCAGAGAATTTCTTCACTGGCACTTTCTCGATCAACTTTGTTGCGGCTCTCCATAATCCTTTGCGTCAAAGTGACGAGGTCCTCGTCAACTATCCCTTCGAGCATTTGGTCTTCAGTCTCAAAACTGAACCCAAATTCGTTCACAAGGTATTCGCGTAACTCATCTCTGCCTGCGTCTCTCGCAATGTCGCTCAAAGAGATGAATTGACCTAGATAGTTGCCCCAGGTGAGCGGGCCTTTTTTCAAGGCTGACCTTTCAAGCTTAGCATAGAAATAGGCGGGGATCAGAATACGATCAATTTGCTTTGCCAACTCAAAAGTCATATAATTTTGGACATCTTGGTAGTTGTTCACAAACTCAAGGTGGGTGGTTCGAAAATGATGCCAGACTTCGTCCAGAGTCTTGTCGGTCAAGATAAGCTTTGATCCTGCCGCTTTGAGCAGTCGCAACGCATTCTTGGTCATTTGATCGTTCTTCGGCAACATGTGCTCAGAAAGAGACCTGACCACTAGATCGGCCCCAACATACAAGTTGAAGTTGGCGCTCATGCTTCGGAAATACTCGACCACTCGCGGCTCATTCTTGAGCATAAATAGTAGTACATATGTTCGCGAAAGTTTCCTAAGGTAACGGCGCTCGACCTTTGAACTCTTGTAGTACGTTCCCCGCAGGATTGACAAACACAACCGCGCCAACAATCCAGCGTCAGTTCCCGACATCCCTCGGTCGGAGATGGCCTGATCCAATGTGTCATTGATGGACGGGAGATTGGTATCGCTTCCGTTTTCGCTCTCTAAGAACATAGCCATCTCAAGGCCTTGAGCATGGAACGAACGGTGGATCACGTCATGGCAAGTATCGACCGCCAATTCGATCAAGGCAGAATTATCGTTCGCGGTCGATACATCCGTCGACGCCCGATTACGAAAGACCTCACTTACCTCGAGCTTCAGTGCTTCATCGGCCACATTCTCTTCGGCGATTTTTTTGCGCGTCTCGTACGGTAGGCAGTAGCCCCTACTCTTCTTGTGGAAGTTGACTTTTCGGCCGCCGTCACCTTTCGACACCAACTGATCCAACCGATGTTGTAGCACTCCCTTTATGAATGTTTTTGCTGTTGGGAGCGCGCTGATAACCTTTGCTTCGATTTCCTCGATGGTTAGGAACTTGTCTTTGGATGGATCAGTCCCTTCCAGGGACCACAAAATGAGGCTATCGGAAACTGCCTCAAGGAGATCGCTTTTGCCACGACGACGATCTAATTCCTGGCCGAGAAACACACAAAGTGTTTTTGCTGGTAACCCTTGAGATAGTTGCAAAGTGTCCGCGGCGCCTATCCCGCCCAGATAGGAAGCGGCACTTGCGACATACGCCTTGTATGACTGCAATGCACCAGGCGTGGCATTGATCTGGTGCTGGAAGTAGTGCGCGTCGCGAATGACGATCCTGCAGTCTAGCTCGTCGCTCAGTTCTTCCTGCAACTGATCGATCAAGGTCAGTTTTCGGCTGGTTGCGTACATCAGGCTGCGCGGTTCTCGTCCAAACTCCCGGAGCCGTCTGACTGTTTGCCGGATTTTTGGCTTGGGTTCACCTGTGATGGATGCTTGCATGAACTTCTGGGTGCCTGCTGCTTCATACACACGGTCATCTAATGCGCCATCAGCGCCACCGTCATGAAAGCCTCCCATCGGTACATAGTCGGCACCCAAAGTTGCTGCAAAAAAACCTTGTGAGAAATTCTCGAAGTCGGTTCCACCTACTCTGGATAGGGCTATTTCGATAATCCTGGGATCGACGGTTTCCATGAGTAACTCCGAGAAATGGGTGCTGTTCTTGAATGCGTCTAGACCAACGAAAACACATTGGTGCTTTGCCTGCAATCCTAGGGTAGCTGGCATTTTGCAGCCGGCAAAGTCCGCTTTCGGTTTGGTCAATGCTTCGGGCTGCGTTGCCGCGAAGTTCCGGAATCCGCCCTGAGGCTCGCGACAACCGGCAGGCTAATAACAACAATAACCCTTTACCGACTTTTTTGAACTGACTGCTCAGGACCCCCCACTCCCTTCCGAATGGCAAAGAGATTTTCAACACTGTCGCCTTCGATACGGACTGCCATTAGGCCTTGGTCCGACGTCAGGGGATGCCTCACCTACTGCCGCTACCGACGCCCTAACTGACTAAGCGCTTCCTTCAAATCGATTCTGGACCTAGTTCCTTGCTTTTCAAGGAGATGAAGCATGTTGGCTCCGTTTAGTAGTGCGATAGGTTTGTCGGCTGCAAACTTGTGTGCGTCTCCTTCCAGCCCGTGCTCGAAGACATGACACTAGACCACGGTCATGTGTCAGTCTCTGAGTCGTGGAGGAATTGCTGCCAGATGGATGGGTTTGGCCTTTTGGCAGACAGCCTGTCCCTGAGTCTTAAACTTCAATGGCAGACAGGAGGACACCAACATGCTCATTGGATATGCACGGACCTCAACTCTGGAACAGAAAGCGGGTCTGGAAGCGCAGATAGCGTCACTTAGGGCCGTCGGATGTGAGAAAGTCTATCAGGAGCAGACGAGCTCAGTTGCCTTCAGAAAGGCCCTGAGAGGCGCTCTAGAGTTCTCTCGCGACGGCGACATTGTTGTGGTCACGAAGCTCGACCGCTTGGCTCGCTCCGTGAGGAATCTCGGAGAGATAGTGGACGAGTTGGAAGGCAAAGGAGTTGGTCTCAGGGTCTTGGACCTTGGCCTGGACACCTCCAACGCCACGGGGAAGCTAATGCTGAACGTTCTGGGCTCCGTGGCACAGTTCGAACGAGAGATAATGTTGGAACGTCAGAGAGAGGGCATCGCCAAGGCGAAAGCCGAAGGCCGATACAAGGGAAGGAAACCCACAGCCAGAGCGAAGGCGTCAGAGGTGCACGAGCTGCTTGAGTTGGGGGTCAGCAAGCGAGAAGCTGCATTGCGCCTCGGGCTATCGGAAAGGTCCGTATATAGGATTGCGGCTTCCCAAAGAGCCGAGCCTACACTTCGACGGGGTCAGCAAGGTTTTCACTCCATGAGCAAGCGGTAGATGGCCAGAACCTTCATGGGATCGTGCTTCTAAAGTTGCATTGATCTCATGGATGGCGTGGCCGCTCCTCGAGGCATCCCGAAGTCACTTGCACCGAAGTTCAGTTGGAAGCATCGAAACCCCCAAAATCCAACAGACAAAGAGTCTTGTTTTCGGGATGCACCCTACACAGTCTTGGCGACGATGCACCATCGACACCGAGAACTAGGGTCATAAGACCCAAAGAAAGGTGACACAAAAGGTATCACGAGAAAATATCATCTTGAGATAAAGTATATTTTTCAATATCTTGTAGACTCAACTGGAGCTGCAACACACCTCTCCTGGGCACCAAAACTTTCGATAATGTATAGAAGTTTTGCCCGCAGACATCCTGACATGGTTGGACGCAAACGAGGGCGGATCGGATTGATCCGCCCTTGTTGCATTTCGGCATGGTCCGGTCGGTCGCCAACCGGGAATCGGGAGGGCAATAATGGCTCGGCAACCTCCGGTAGAGGCCATGCGAGCCAGCGGATGGCCGCCTCTCATGATAAACCGAAGACATAATCGCCCCATCCGGGTCACGATTGTGTCAGATTTTCATGAAATGGAAGGCCGCGCAGAATTGGTGCCAACCCCTTAAAAACAAGGCCTTCTGCCCATATGCCTGAGGTTTATGAAAAGGAAAATGCCGACCTAGACCCCGGGTTTATTTTCGAGGGAAACTTTTTGAACAATCCTGCGATCAGTCAACCGGGCCCAGTCCACCGGGCCAAATATCCGGAACAAGACTAAGAGAACCAGAAAGGAAGAAACCATGAGCAACACCGAAGAAAAGCGCCTGTCTCGCCGCGCTGCCCTTGCCCGCATCGGCACTGTCGCCGCTGCCGCCTACACCATCCCGGCCTTTACCACGATGTCGATGGCCCATGCCTCCAGCGGTGCAAGCGCGCCGAGCGCCCCCAGCGCGCCGAGCGCACCGAGCGCGCCCAGCGCCCCGAGCACGCCGAGCGCCGCAAGCGCGCCGAGCGCCGCAAGTGGCCCGAGCAGCTCCAGCAGCTCGACCGGCACCGGTGCTACGACCGAAGCCGACTGCACCACCGCGGGCGGGACTTGGGATGCCGTGAACAACGTCTGCATCCTGCCGTAAGTCGCGGTGCGAGTTTCCGGGCGGCGTTTCCTTTGCCGCCCGGAGCCAAGCAAGAAGGCCCAACATGGTCCCCAGCGGTCACATTCTGCGTTTTGCCGACCTTGACTCGGGGATGTGCCTTGAAGGACCCGACGTTTTGGACCTGGTCCAAAGTGTCATGCATGGCTGGCCGTATGCGCCATGCGACGCGGCGACCCAAAACCCCTTTGTGAATGTTGCACCGTCGGGTCCCAACGAATGGATCATCCGCGCGCCGCATGCCGCCGATCCAGAACAGATCCTCGACCCGGTCAACGCCGTCTGCGACCTGATCGTTGAAATATCCTGGGAACAGTTGCGCTCCCGGTCCGACCTTCTTTGCCTTCACGCCGCGGCGGTCGAATTCGGCGGGCGGCTTGTTGTCATGCCCAACGCCCGGCGGGCAGGCAAGTCGACCCTCGCGGTCGCACTTGCGCAGCTTGGGCACCGAATGTTCACCGATGATTTCCTTCCGATTTTCAGGGACGAAGACACCGGCGCCCTGTCAGGGCTTGCCAATGGCATAGCGCCTAGGTTGCGCGTGCCCCTGCCCGCGGGAGTGTCGGACAAGTTTCGGGGTTATGTCGACGCGGACAACGGCCCGCAGAACCGCCAATACAAATACCTGACCGATTGTCCGATTCCGGCGCACGGCACGGCGGCGCCGATTGGGGCGATCGTCCTTCTTGACCGACAGGAAACGCCACAGGTGTCCCGGCTGGAGCCGCTTGCCGACGCTGATGCGATTTCCTCGCTGATCCTGCAGAACTTCGCCAGGCACCTGAATGGCGGGGCAATTCTAAAGGCGCTTGCCGCCCTGGCGGAACAGTTGCCCTGCTATCGACTTGTCTATTCCGACGTTGAACAGGCCGCGGCGATGCTCTCCGCCAGCGATGAACTCGCATCCTTGCCAACTGCCACCGTAGGCGAGGCGCTGAATGGTCGACCGTCGCCCCTCGACGCCCCCGCCCCTATCGCCGGGCCGCTCGACGAACAGGCGGCCGCCCAGCGGGTCGAGGGCTGCGAAGAGGTGATCAGCGGAGCCGAGACATTCGTCGCCACACCGGACGGCGGGGCGATCCACCGGCTCAATCCGGGCCTGGGTCTGTACTGGCGGCTCTTGTCCGTGCCCACCACCCGCGCCGAGGCAACCGACATCCTGTCCGAGATCTATTCGGACGTTAATATCGCGCAATTGCGGGCCGATGCTGGCGCCGCCTTTGACCAGCTTCACCATCTGGGCCTGATCCGGCCCGCTGACACCCATCCCGACTGACGGAGCCCGCCATGACCAAGGCCCATGTTCTCAAGTATCTGCGGACCATCCACGGCTGGCTTGGCGTGATCATCGTGCCATGGATCATCATCATCGGGGCGACCGGGTTCTACCTGAACCATTCGCGCATGGTTCTGGGTTGGTTTCAGGGGCCGGACTACAGCGAAGAACAGCTGCTGACATGGGAGGGTGCGCATCAGGTCGATAGCGTCGCGGCAGCTGCGATCGCGGCGCAATATTGGCCGGACGAGCCGCTTCCCGCGCCCGAGGCTGTCACCTACCATGATTTCGTCGCTTATCAGTTCGACCGGCCTTCGGGGCTGGTGATCGTGGTGCGCGAAAGCGGCCACTACTACGTCAAGACGGACTATTCCCGCCGCACCTACGCGCCGGATGGCACCCTTGTCGACAATGAGCGGTATTGGTCGCGGATCTTCAAGGAATTGCACACGCGCGGCTGGCTTGGCGGCACGCTTGGCCGCTGGCTGGCCGACATCACCGCCCTGTCGATGGTGATGTTCGGAATGACCGGGATCGTGCTTTGGTGGTTGCCGCGCGCCCGAAAATTCAGGCGCGCGCTGGGCTTGGGGAATTAGGCGCGGGGAATCCAGGCGCCATCCTTGGCCGAAGACTCCTGACAGGCGCGGATGAACCACATTCCGTCCAGACCTTCACCGATTCCGGGCAGCAGCGCCCCGTCGGCCTTGCCCTCGATCAGGTCCGCAGCGTCGTCGTAGATCGTGGCAAACCCTTCAAGATATCCTTCCGGGTGGCCGGGCGGCACGCGGGTCCAATCGGCTCCGGTTCCGGCGCCGCCACGGGTCAGAATCTGCTTGGGCTCGCCAAAGCGGGCATAGGTCATCACGTTGGGGTTTTCCTGCCCCCATTCGATCCCGCCCTTGTCGCCATAGACCCGCAGTCGCAAGCCGTTTTCATGACCGATCGCAACCTGGCTGGCCCAGACCATGGCCCGGGCGCCCTGTTCCATCCGCAGAAGGATATGCGCGTTGTCATCGACAAGCCGGCCGTCGACCATGCTGTGCAATTCGGCCGACAGTGCCTCGGTCTTCAATCCGGTGACAAAGGACAGAAGGTTGAAGGCGTGGGTGCCGATATCGCCAATCGCACCGGCGCCCGATTGCTTGGGGTCGGTGCGCCAATCGGCCTGTTTGTTGTGAGTGTCCTCGGCCAGCCAATCCTGCGCGTATTCCGCCTGAACGATCCGGATCTTGCCCAGATCACCCCGGGCAATCATCGCGCGGGCCTGCCGCATCAGTGGATAGCCGGTGTAGTTGTGGGTTAGGATGAACTTGGCGTCAGCCGCCGCGACGGCGGCCTCGATCTCGGCGGCCTGTTCCTGCGTCGCGGCCAGCGGCTTGTCGCAGATCACGTGGATACCGGCCTTTAGGAAAGCAATCGCTGGCCCGGCGTGCATATGGTTCGGGGTGACGATGGCCACCGCCTGAATGCCGTCCTCGCGGGCCGCCTCGGTCACGGCCATATCCTCGTAAGAGGCATAGGACCGGTCCGCCGCGATCCCCAGATCGGCGGCGCTGGCCGCGGCCCGTTCCGGGTTTGACGACAAGGCGCCCGCGACCAGATCGAACCGGCCATCGATACGGGCGGCAATGCGATGCACGCCCCCGATGAACCCGCCTTGGCCGCCGCCGACCATTCCCAGCCTGATCCGTGTCATAGTCCCAACATCTCCTTGATGGCTTTGTCGTCGCGTTCCGCCCCTGCGAAATCGTCGAACGCCTTTTCTGTTACCTCGATAAGGTGGCTTTCAATGAAGGGGGCACCTTCCGCCGCGCCCTGTTCCGGCGATTTGATGCAGCATTCCCATTCCAGGACCGCCCAGCTGTCGTATCCATATTGGGTGAGTTTGGAAAAGATACCTGAAAAATCGACCTGCCCGTCACCCAGGCTACGGAATCGCCCGGCCCGGCTGGTCCAGCCCTGATAGCCGGAATAAACGCCCTGCCGCCCGTCGGGATTGAATTCGGCGTCCTTGACGTGGAAGGCGTTGATCCGGTCGTGGTAGAGGTCGATGAAGGCCAGATAATCGAGCTGCTGAAGCAGGAAGTGCGAGGGATCATAGTTGATCCGCGCCGCCTCGTGTTCTTTGACCCGGCCAAGGAACATCTCCCAGGTTGCGCCGTCGAACAGGTCCTCGCCCGGGTGCAGTTCAAACCCGATGTCCACCCCGTGATCCGCGTAATAATCGAAAATCGGCAGCCAGCGGCGCGCCAGTTCATCGAATGCCTCGTCGATCAGGCCAGCCGGGCGCTGCGGCCAGGGGTAGAGATAGGGGAAAGCGAGCGACCCCGAGAAGCTGACCGTGTGATCCAGCCCCAGCTTGCGGCTCGCAATCGCGGCCTTTTTCATCTGCTCCGTGGCCCACTCCTGCCGGGCCTTCGGGTTGCCATGCACCGCCGCCGGGGCGAATGCGTCAAAGGCGCGGTCATAGGCCGGGTTCACCGCCACCAGCTGCCCCTGCAGATGGGTGGACAGCTCGGTAATCGCAACGCCCGCGTCGGCACAGACACCCTTCACCTCGTCGCAATAGGTGTCGCTTTCGGCGGCCTTGTCCAGATCGAACAGGCGTCCGTCGAAGGTCGGGATCTGGACGCCCTTATAACCAAGGCCAGCGGCCCATTTGGTGATGTTCTCAAGACTGTCAAACGGGGCTGCATCCCCGGCAAACTGGGCAAGGAACAGCGCGGGGCCTTTGATCTGCGTGGGCATGGTCGGGTCTCCAATTATCTGGCAAAGATCACAACTCCGCTGACGATGGAACCCCGTCAAACGGTGTTTTCACCTTCCTAAATCGTTATAGTTAGCGCTACAATGGCAAAAATTCGCCGCACTTGCGAAGGCGCCGGGTGAGGGATTCAGGATTTCGCGGTGTTGAAAACGCGGGCGGGATGCAGTTCGCCGGCCTTGAAGACACCGACCGCGACCGCCTGCCCGTCATGGCTGGCCCAGCATTCCTCGCCATAGTCGACATCATGGGCGATCACCATCGCCGGATTGCCGTTCAACAGCCTCCCAAGGCTCTCGGGCGGGCAGTGGACCTCGGGCAGATCGGCAAGCCCTTCTTCCAGAGGACGCAGGTAAGCATCCAGCGCCGGGTCTTTCGCCAGCTTTTCGACTGTGTCCATGTCGATCCCGTCCTTCGCCTCGAACGGGCCGGACCAGATCCGGCGCAGCTTCAGGACATGGCCGTAGCAGCCCAGCGCCGCCCCCAGATCGCGGGCAATGGACCGGACATAGCCGCCCTTGCCACAGGTCATTTCCAGAACGACATGATCTGCATCCGGCCGGTCGACCAACAGAAGTTCTTCGACCCAAAGTGGCCGGGCGGCAATTTCAAAGTCCTCGTCATCGCGGGCACGTTTATAGGCGCGCTCCCCGTCGATCTTCACCGCTGAAAACTTCGGCGGAACCTGCATGATGTCGCCAATGAACCCCGACAGCGCGGCCTTGATCTCGTCATCCGTGGGGCGGGCGTCCGAGGTGGCGATCACCTCGCCCTCGGCGTCGTCGGTATTCGTGGCCGCGCCAAGACGAACCGTGAATTCATATGCCTTCAGACTGTCGGTGATATAAGGCACGGTCTTTGTCGCCTCGCCCAGCGCAACGGCCAGAACCCCGGTCGCCTCTGGGTCCAGCGTCCCGGCATGCCCGGCCTTCTGGGCGCCAAAGGCCCAGCGGACCTTGTTCACAACGGCGGTCGATGTGATCCCCGCCGGCTTGTCCACGACCAGCCACCCGGAAATGTCACGTCCCTTGCGCTTGCCCATCTGTGCCTCGCATCAATTCTGGAAGGGGCCTGCTAAAGGGCGCAGGCGGGGCGGTCAACCGGACCTAGTCCTCAAGATCCTTGCGCACCCGGTCCTCGGACAGCAGGCGGCGGGTCTCGTCCATCTGGTCAAAGGTTTCATCCGGGAAGAACGCCAGGTCCGGCGAATGCTTCATCTTGATTTCGCGGGTGACAAGACGGCGGATCTCGCCCTTGTTGCGGTTCAGGGCCTCCATCGCCTCGTCCTTGCCCTTGCCGCCCAGCGGCAGAACAAAGACGCGGGCCTGACGCAGGTCGGGGGTGACCCGGACCTCACCCACGGTGATGGACATGCGTTGCAGGTCGGGGTCATGGACCTCGCCCCGCATCAACAGGTCGGACAGCGCCCGGCGGATCAATTCGCCCACGCGAAGTTGCCGGTTCGACGGGCCGGCGCCCTGAAAGGAACGGTTCTTTGCCATGGGCCTGCACATAAGGGGCATCCGCCCCCTTGCCAAGCGGCGCTTTGATGTGCAGGCAAGAACCAACGCAGTCGCAAGGCCAAGGGGCAACGCATGATCGACATACCCGGAATCGTGATCACCGGCGGATCTGGCCGGATGGGGCAGATGCTGATCCAGACCGTTCTGGCCTCGGACGCTTGCAAACTGGTTGGCGTTCTCGAACGCGAAGGCCACGCCTGGATCGGCCGCGACGTGGGCGAGGCGATGGGCGGGCAGCCCGTCGGCGTGACCGTGTCCGACGACCCGCTGGATACCTTCGCCAAGGCACAGGCGATCATTGATTTCACCGCCCCCGCCGCCACCGTCGAATTTGCCGGTCTGGCCGCGCAGGCCCGCGCCGTTCATGTGATCGGCACCACCGGCTTGTCCAAGGAAGACCTTGCCGCGGTTTCCGCCGCCGCCCGCCACGCGACGATCGTCCGCGCCGGGAACATGTCGCTGGGTGTGAACCTTTTGGTGCAATTGACGAAAAAGGTTGCCGCCGCGCTGGACGAGGATTTCGACATCGAAGTGATCGAGGCGCACCACAACAAGAAGGTCGATGCCCCCTCGGGCACCGCGCTGATGCTGGGCGAGGCCGCCGCCGAAGGGCGCGGTGTGTCGCTGGACGATGTGAAGGACAGCGGCCGGGACGGGATCACCGGCGCGCGCAAGCGGGGCGACATCGGGTTCACCGCCATCCGGGGCGGCGACATCGTGGGCGAACATGACGTCCTCTTCGCTGCGCCGGGCGAACGGATCGTGCTGCGTCACGTGGCCACCGACCGGGCGATCTTCGCGCGCGGCGCGCTCAAGGCCGCGCTCTGGGGGCAGGGGAAAAAGCCGGGCGAATACGACATGATGGACGTGCTTGGCCTGTCCTGAGTGATCCGGCGGGGCCTTATGCGCGTATCAGGCAGGATTTCCGAAACAACGGAACCCTGTCATGCGCGCGCTTCTCTTCGCCCTCCTTCTCCCGACAACTGCTTTGGCCGATGGATTCGTCCCGATCACCGACCGGGAGACCTTCTTGTCCTATGTGCAGGATCGTGACCTTCGGCTTGGCGTCCTAGGCATTACCCTGAACGTGGACCCGGACGGGACAATTGCAGGCACCGCCGTTCGCTGGGAGGTGACCGGAACATGGGACTGGAAAGACGGCTTCTTCTGCCGCGAGATGGACTGGTCCGGGATGCCCATCGACTACAATTGCCAATTGGTCGAGGTGCGCGACGGGTCCGAGATGCGCTTTACCGTCGATCAGGGGGCAGGGGACAGCGCGACCTTCCGCCTGCGCTAGAAATCGACGGCGATCCCTTTCTTTTCCCAATCGCCAAACCGCACCGGTTCCGGTCCGTCGCGGCCACCCAGTTCAGTGGGTAGATCCTGCGCCTTGGCGGCCTTGCGGCGCTCTTCGGCCTCTTGCAGGGCGCGAACGGCGGCGGCGGGCAGGTCTTTCTTCGGGTCGGACATGGCGCGTTTCCTTGTGGGATTGCCTTTGGTGATATACGGGCCTTGGGCAATATCTCAAGAGGACCCCGATGACCAAGCCCGACAAATCCGGCCTTGCGCCGCGCTATGCGGCCTATCAACTGATCGAAGCGGTAACCGGCGAGGGCCGCCTTTTGCCGGAATTGATCGGGGCCGGAGCGTTGGCGCGGCTGGACCCGCAGGACCGCGCCCGTGCCCAGCGGATCGCGATGGAGACGCTGCGGGCGCTGGACCGGGCCGACCGGATGCTGAAACCCTTCATGGCCAAACGCCCGCCGCTGCCGGTGCGCAACGCGCTGCGCATGGGCACCGTGGAAATCTGGGCCTTTGGCGAGGCGCCGCATGGGGTCGTCAATGCCTGTGTCGAAATCATCGGCCGCGACCCGAAGCACCGGGGCATGAAGGGGCTGGTCAACGCGGTCCTGCGCAAGGTGGCCGAGGAACGGCCCGGCGCATGGGACAGGCTGCCCACCCCGCGCCTGCCCGATTGGCTGCGCGACCCGATGATCGCTGCCTGGGGCAAACCCGCCGTCGCCGCGATGGAAGAGGCGCATTACAAAGGGGCAGCCTTGGACCTGACCCCGAAGGGCGACGCCGAAACCCTTGCCGCGCAACTGGGCGGAGCCGTCCTGCCGACCGGTTCTGTCCGACTGGCCGACGCCGGGCAGGTGTCGCAGCTTCCCGGCTATGACGCGGGCCACTGGTGGGTGCAGGACGCTGCTGCCGCACTTCCGGCCCGTATTCTGAATGCAACACCGGGTGAAAAGGTGCTCGACCTTTGCGCCGCGCCGGGCGGCAAGACCATGCAACTGGCGGCAGCGGGCGCGGATGTGACCGCTGTTGATGTGTCGGACGGGCGGATGACGCGAGTCGGGCAGAACCTTGCACGCACCGGCCTTAATGCCCGCACGGTCGTGGCCGACGCCTTTGACTTTGACGAAGCGGGCTGGGACGCAATCCTCTTGGACGCGCCCTGTTCCGCCACTGGCACCATCCGCCGCCACCCGGACCTGCCCCGGGCCAAAGACGGGTCCGAATTCGGCGCCCTGATCGACCAGCAAGAGGCGCTGATCGACCACGCGCTGTCCCTGTTGAAACCGGGCGGGCGGCTGATGTTCTGCACCTGCTCGCTTCTGCCGGATGAAGGCGAGGTGCAGGTAGAAGAGGCGCTATCGAGGCATCCCGGCCTGACGGTCGAGGGTATCGACACCGGCGCGCTTGGGGTCGATCCGGCATGGATCACCGAAGAAGGCGGGCTGCGTCTGCGCCCCGACTACTGGCCCGAACTGGGTGGCATGGACGGGTTCTATATGGCGCTTCTGCGAAAGCCCGCGTGACTTGGCCCAGGATTGGCCCTATGCTGCCGCACGAAAACAAGACGCGACCTTTACGCGCAACACAGGCAGGGCACCCCAGTGGCCAAGGATCAGACATGGGCTTTCCGCCGAAAGCGTTTCATGCATCGTCTGCATGCACGTCTTGCCGCGCGCGCCCGTGTTCCCACCGGATTCGTTTCCCAGCCTGAGCCACGATCCATCGGGCGCTATGCCCGTGGTCGGCAGCTGACCGCCGGGAATTTCCTTTTCTCAGGTCATTTGTTCGAAGCGCCCGACAGCTCCATCTGGGACATCGGGCAGGACGAACCCCATATCGTCGAGGAACTGCAGGGTTGCACCTGGCTGGATGATCTGGCCGCCGTCGGCGACGCCAAGGCACGCGGCAAGGCCCAGGCCTGGGTTCATGACTGGATCGACCGCTTCGGCAACGGCAGCGGCCCGGGCTGGACCCCGGAACTAACCGGGCGGCGTCTGATCCGCTGGATCAACCACGGGTTCTTTCTGTTGCGGGGCCGGGACAAGGCCGCCTCGGATATCTACTACCGGTCGCTTGCGCGGCAGGCCTTGTTTCTGTCCCGGCGCTGGACCGCTGCCCGGCCCGGACTGCCCCGGGTCGAGGCGCTGACTGGCATGATCTATGCGGGGCTGTCGCTGGAAGGGATGGGCGACCATGTCGCCCCGGCGGTGCGGGCGCTGGCCCGCGATTGCAAGGCGCAGGTCGATGCCGAAGGCGGCATTCCCACCCGCAACCCGGAAGAGTTGCTGGAGGTCTTTACCCTGTTCACATGGGCGCGGCAGGCATTGGACGAATCCGAACACGCCGTCCCCGAGGAACTGGAAGCCGCCTTGGCCCGGATCGCGCCGACACTGCGGTTCCTGCGCCATTCCGATGGCGGGCTTGCCCGGTTCCACGGTGGCGGGCGCGGGATCGAAGGCCGGCTGGATCAGGCCCTGTCCGAATCCGGGATCAGCGACACCGCCGGGCCCGGCCGGCGCATGGGGTTCGCTCGGATGCAGGCGGGCCGGACCAGCGTCATCGTGGACGCCGCGCCGCCACCTTCGGGCGAGGCCTCCTATGACGCCCACGCCTCGACCCTTGCGTTCGAGCTGACTTCCGGCCGCCGGTCGGTCATCGTCAACTGCGGATCGGGCCGCGCCTTCGGGCCCGAATGGCGCCGGGCCGGGCGGGCCACGGCCAGCCATTCGACCTTGGGTCTGGACGGCTATTCCTCGTCCCGGCTTGGGGTGCCCAGCCGGTTGAACGGTCTGCGGCAAGAGCTTTTGGTCGATCTGCCTCAGGACGTGCCGATTGAACAGTCGGACCTTGACGACGGAATGCGGCTGGAAATGGGGCACGACGGCTATCGCAAGACCCACGGGCTGACACATGCCCGCACGCTGGACCTGACATGGGACGGGCGCGGGCTGGTAGGCGAGGATCTGATCACCACGCTCAGCGATGGGGACAAGGCCCGGTTCGACCGGGCGATGGACCGGGAAGGGCTGGACGGCATCCCCTATTCCGTCCGGTTTCACCTGCACCCCGAGGTCGATGCGAACGTGGATCTGGGCGGGGCAGCAATCAGCCTGACCCTCAAAAGCGGCGAGATCTGGGTCTTCCGGCATGACGGAGTTTCCGAAATGCGCCTTGAGCCCTCAGTTTACCTTGAAAACGGGCGATTGAAGCCGCGTGCGACACAACAAGTGGTTTTAACCGGGCGCGCAATGTCCTATGCGACGCGCGTCCGCTGGTCGCTGGCCAAGGCGCAGGAAACGCCGACCGCACTACGCGACTTTGTCGAGGATGGCATCGCGGACAAGGATCAAGACTGATTTCCGGGGGACCCGATGACCGACCTGCAGCCCATCCGCCGCGCACTGCTTTCCGTTTCCGACAAGACCGGGTTGATCGACCTGGCCCGGGCGCTTGCCGACCGCGGTGTCGAACTTCTGTCCACCGGCGGCTCTGCCAAGGCGCTGCGCGACGCTGGCCTGCCCGTGCGGGACGTGGCCGATGTGACGGGCTTTCCGGAAATGATGGATGGGCGGGTCAAAACGCTGCACCCCAAGGTGCATGGCGGGCTATTGGCGCTGCGCGACAATGCCGACCACCGCGCCGCGATGAAAACCCATGACATCGGCGGCATCGACCTGCTGGTGGTGAACCTCTACCCGTTCGAAGCGACCGTCGCCATGGGCGCCGCATATGATGACTGCATCGAAAACATCGACATCGGCGGCCCCGCGATGATCCGCGCCGCGGCCAAGAACCATGCCTTCGTCAACGTCGTGGTGGATGTCGAGGACTACGACGCGCTTTTGGCGGAACTTGCGGCGAACGACGGGCAGACCACCTATGCCTTCCGTCAGACGCTGGCCCAAACCGCCTATGCCCGCACCGCCGCCTATGATGCCGCGGTGTCCAGCTGGATGGCGGGCGCGATCGGTCAGGCCACGCCGCGCCGTCGCGCCTTTGCCGGGACGCTGGCGCAGGGGTTGCGCTATGGCGAAAACCCGCACCAGTCGGCGGCCTTCTACACCGATGGCAGCGGGCGTCAGGGCGTGGCCACCGCGACCCAGCATCAGGGCAAGGAACTGTCCTACAACAACATCAACGACACCGACGCCGCCTTTGAACTGGTCGCCGAATTCAACCCCGCCGATGGGGCCGCCTGCGCGATCATCAAGCACGCCAACCCCTGTGGTGTCGCCACCGGCGCGACCCTTCTGGACGCCTATAAGGCGGCCTTCGACTGTGACCGGACGAGCGCGTTCGGCGGCATCGTCGCCCTGAACCAGCCGCTGGATGCCGACACCGCCCGCGAAATCACCGGCATCTTCACCGAGGTCGTGATCGCCCCCGGTGCCTCGGATGAGGCCCGCGAGATTTTTGCCGCGAAAAAGAATCTGCGCCTTCTGACGACCGATGGCCTGCCCGATCCGAAATCCGGTGGGCTGACCTACCGGCAGGTCGCGGGCGGGATGCTGGTGCAGGACAAGGACAATGGCCACATCGCGCTGGACGATCTGAAGGTCGTCACGAAAAAGGCTCCGACGCCCGAGCAAATGACCGATCTTCTGTTCGCCTGGAAAGTCGCCAAACACGTCAAGTCCAACGCCATCGTCTATGTGAAGGACGGGGCCACCGTCGGTGTCGGCGCGGGCCAGATGAGCCGGGTCGACAGCGCCCTGATCGCCGCGAAAAAGGCGGAACGCATGGCCGAGGCGCTGGGCCTTCCGCAACCGCTGACCATCGGCTCCGCCGTGGCGTCCGACGCGTTCTTCCCTTTCCCTGACGGGCTGATGGAGGCCGCCGCTGCCGGGGCGACCTGCGTGATCCAGCCGGGCGGGTCGATGCGTGACGACGAGGTGATCGCCGCCGCCGATGAGGCCGGGCTTGCCATGGTGTTCACCGGCATGCGCCACTTCCGGCACTGACCTGACGAAAGGACCGCCCATGCGTCTGACACTCTGGACCAGCTTCTGGGTCTTCCTAGCGGACCAGCTTTCCAAATATGTCGTGGTGCATGGGATGGACCTGTTCACCCTACAACGGATCGTGGTCTGGCCCGGCTATCTGGAATTCCGCATGGCGTGGAACCGGGGGGTCAACTTCGGCCTGTTTTCCGGGCTGGACATGCGCTGGGCCCTGATCGGCATCGCTTTTGTCGTCAGCGGGTTCGTCCTGTGGTGGGTCCGCAAGGAAGGCGGCAGCCGGTGGATGGATCTGTCGGCAGGCCTGCTGGTTGGCGGGGCGCTGGGCAATGTGATTGACCGGGTGCTTTACGGCGCGGTTGCGGACTTTCTTAACATGTCCTGCTGCGGCATCGAAAACCCCTATGCCTTCAACATCGCGGATATCGCGATCTTCGTCGGGGCGCTGGGGCTTGTGGTCTTTGGCGGCGGGTCGGACAAGGCGAAACCCGCTAAAGGGTAACAACCCCCGTGACGACCGGCAAAACAGCGGTTAAAGATTGGCGGAACGACCGGAAGGGGAACCAATGCGCGGAACGATACTGGCAGTTCTGGCACTACTGACGCTCGCGGCCTGTGGCGGCGGCGACCGTGGCCTGCGGCAACTGGACAACCCCGGTGGTGGTCCGGATGAATTTTCGATTCTGCCCTCCCGTCCGCTCGAAATGCCCGAAACACTCGCTACGCTGCCGCAACCGACACCGGGCGGTGCCAACCGGACAGATCCCAACCCGCTGGGCGACGGGATCGCAGCCTTGGGCGGCAACCAGAACGCCGGTCGGGCTGGCGGCATTCCCGCCGCCGATGCCGGGCTGATCGGCGCGGTCAACCGCTATGGCACAGACCCTGCAATCCGCGACACGCTCGCGGCCGAGGACGAAGCGTTCCGCCGCCGCCGGGGACGGCTGTCGGCCTTCGGAATGGGGCGGGTGGACCGCTATTTCGCCGCCTATGCCGGAATGGCCTTGGACGCCTATGCCGAATTCATCCGGTTCCGGAACCTTGGTGTGCAGGTGCCGTCGGCCCCGCCGGCAAACTGATCCGCTCACAACACCGGGAACAGGGCTTGATACCCCCGAAACGCACCGTAGGTTGATCGTGACGGAACAACCGCCACAAAAGGATCACCCATGCGCCGACTGATCGCCGCGCTGTGCATTTCCGCAACGCCCTTTGCTGCATCCGCCGAAGAGGTGACGACCTACACGCTCGACAACGGAATGGATGTGGTCGTGATCGAAGACCACCGTGCCCCGGTGGTTGTGCACATGGTCTGGTATCGCAGCGGATCAGCCGATGAACCGCCCGGATCGTCGGGCGTGGCGCATTTCCTTGAACACCTGTTGTTTAAGGCAACCGATACGATGGAATCGGGCGAACTGTCCGAAGTCGTCGCCGCTAACGGGGGCAGCGACAACGCCTTCACCAGCTATGACTACACCGCATATTATCAGCGGGTCGCGGCAGACCGGCTCGAACTGATGATGCGGATGGAATCGGACCGCATGAACAACCTTCGGCTGACCGAAGAGGACATCGTCACCGAACGCAACGTGATCCTTGAAGAGCGCAACCAACGCACCGACAACAACGCCGGTGCGCTGGCGCGTGAACAACTCCGGGCGGCACAATACCTCAACCATCGCTACGGGGTTCCCATCATCGGCTGGCGGCACGAGATGGAAAGTCTCGACATGCAGGACGCGCTGTCCTTCTATGATCTCTACTATTCGCCCAACAACGCGATCCTCGTGGTCGCCGGGGATGTAGAGCCCGAAGAGGTTCTGGCCCTAGCCGAAACTTACTATGGCGTCATCCCGCCCGAAGAACACCTGCCCGAACGATTCCGGCCCGAAGAACCGCCGCAAACGGCGGAACGGCGGTTGACCTACGTCGATCCGCGAGTGTCGCAACCCTACCTGACCCGAAGCTATATCGCCCCTGAACGGGATTCTGGCGCACAGAAAGAGGCCGCCGCGCTGGTCTATCTTGCAGAGCTTCTGGGCGGCTCGCCCTTTACCTCCGCCCTAGGGATCGCCCTGCAATTCGACAGCCAGACGGCGGTCTATTCCGGCGCGGGCTATGACGCGATGAACCTAGACGACACGACCTTCGGGCTGACGGTCGTGCCCGCCCAAGGCGTCACCCTGTCCGAGGCCGAAGCCGCGATGGATCAGGTGATCGCCGATTTTCTGGCCAACCCCATCGACGCCGATCAAATGGAACGGCTCCGGACCCAGTTCCGGGCCTCTGAAATCTACGCCCGCGACGATGTCGAAGGGATCGCCAACCGCTATGGCGCGGCGCTGACACAGGGGCTGACCATCGAAGACGTTCAGGCCTGGCCCCAAATCCTGCAACAGGTCACCGCCGAGGACGTGAAGGCCGTGGCAGAAAAAGTCCTGCAACGGCAGCAGTCCGTCACCGGCTGGATCGTGCCTAGCCAAGAGGAGGCCCTCTGATGATCCGGTTTGCAATCGCCTTCGCGCTCGCCTTTGCCACCTCTGCGCGGGCCGAGGTTGAGATACAGGAAATCACCTCTCCCGGTGGGATCGACGCCTGGCTGGTCGAGGAACATTCGATCCCCTTCGTTGCCATCGAGATTCATTTCGAAGGCGGCAGCGCGCTGGACCTGCCGGGCAAACGCGGGGCAACCAACCTGATGACCGGCCTGATCGAGGAAGGATCGGGCGACATGGATGCCCGCGCCTTCCAATCCGCGCGCGAGGCGCTTGCCGCCAGCTACGAATTCGACGTCTACGATGACGGGCTGACCGTGTCGGCCCGGTTCCTGACCGAAAACCGGGATCAGGCGGTCGCGCTTCTCCGGCAGGCGCTGATCGATCCGCGGTTCGATCAGGACGCGCTGGACCGGGTCCGGGCGCAGGTTCTGTCCGGCATCGCGTCGGACGAAAAGAACCCCAACCGGATTGCAGGTCGGGCCTTCTACAGTGCGGCCTTTGGCGATCACCCCTATGGCACCGCCGACAGCGGCACGGTCGAAACCGTCACCGTCCTGACCCGCGAAGACATGTTCGATGCGCACCGCAATGTGCTCGTCCGCGACCGGGCGATGGTATCCGCTGTGGGTGACATCACCGCCGAGGAACTGGGCGCGTTGATTGACACGCTGCTGGGCGACCTGCCCGAAGGCGGCGCACCGTTGCCCGACCGGGTCGATTTTGGCCTGACCGGCGGGATAACCGTCGTGCCCTATGACACCCCGCAATCCGTCGCCCTGTTCGGCCACTCCGGAATGGAACGCGACGACGAGGACTTCTTCGCCGCCTACATCCTCAACACCATTCTGGGCGGCAATGGTCCCCAGTCGATCCTGATGGAGGAGGTTCGCGAAAAACGCGGGCTGACCTATGGGATCTACACCTACCTTGTCCCTAAGGATCACACCGAAATGTGGCTTGGCTCGGTCGCGTCGGCCAATGACCGGATGGCCGAAACCGTCGCGCTGGTGCAGGCGGAATGGCAGCGGATCGCCGAGGGCGGGATCACCCAGGACCAGCTCGATGCCGCCAAGACCTATCTGACCGGAGCCTATCCGCTGCGGTTCGATGGCAACGGGCCGATTGCCTCGATCATGGTGGGGATGCAGGTGCAGGGGCTGCCGACCGACTACGTCATCCACCGCAACGATTACATCAACGCGGTGACGCTTGAGGACGTGAACCGGGTTGCCGCCGAATACCTGCGGCCCGAGGCGCTGCATTTCACCATCGTGGGGCAGCCTGTGGGCCTTGAAAGCACGCAATAGCCCCTCGCAGAATCGGACATGGCCGTGCTATCCCTTGTGGCATGGCCATTCCTGACCCCAAGATAAGCGCAAATCGCCCTGTCATTCGCCAATTGGACGAGGCCGCGATCAACCGGATCGCGGCGGGCGAGGTCGTGGAGCGTCCCGCCAGCGCGGTCAAGGAATTGGTGGAAAACGCCATCGACGCCGGGGCCACCCGGATCGAGGTGACCATCGCCGACGGCGGCAAGACCCTGATCCGGGTCACCGACAATGGCTGCGGCATCGCCGCCGGCGACCTGCCGCTCGCCCTGTCCCGCCACGCCACCTCCAAGATCGACGGATCGGACCTTCTGAACATCCACTCCTTCGGTTTCCGGGGCGAGGCGCTGCCCTCGCTCGGCGCCGTGGGCCGCCTCACCATCACCAGCCGCGTCCCCGGCGAAGATGCCGCCAGCATCGCCGTCGCGGGTGGCCGGACAGACCCGGTCCGCCCCGCCGCCCTGTCTGGCGGCACCGTGGTCGAGCTGAAAGACCTGTTCTACGCCACCCCCGCGCGGTTGAAATTCCTGCGCACCGACCGCGCCGAAACCCAGGCCGTCACCGATGTGGTCAAACGGCTGGCCATGGCCGAACCCTTCATCGGATTTACCCTGCGGGACGCCTCAGGCGGGGACAGCCGCACCCTGTTCCGGGCCGACGCCGAAACCGGCGATATGTTCGACGCGCTGCATGGTCGGCTTGGGCAGGTTCTGGGCCGCGATTTTGCCGACAACGCACTCCAGATCGACGCCGAACGGGACGGGTTCCACCTCACCGGATATGCCGCCCTGCCGACCTATTCGCGCGGTTCGGCTGTTGCGCAGTTCCTCTTCGTCAACGGCCGCCCGGTCAAGGACAAGCTGCTGCTGGGCGCGCTGCGCGGCGCCTATATGGATTTCCTCAGCCGCGACAGGCACCCGGCGGCGGCGCTGTTCGTCGATTGCGACCCGCAGCTTGTCGATGTGAACGTCCACCCGGCCAAGTCCGAGGTCCGGTTCCGCGAACCCGGCGTGGTGCGCGGGCTGCTGGTGTCCGGCGTCCGGCACGCGCTGGCCAATGCGGGGCACCGGGCCTCGTCTACCGTGGCCTCGGCGACGCTTGGGGCCATGCGCCCGGAACCGTCAGGCCCCGCGCGCATCTACCAGATGGACCGCCCCTCGCAAAACGCACGCAGCCTGTCCTACCAGATGCAGACCCCGGCCCCGACGGGCCCCGGCTTTGCCGAAATGTCCATGCCGTCGGCCCGCGTGGAAGAGGTGATCGACCCGCCGGAAACCCCGGCAGAAGCGCTGCCCCTTGGCGCGGCCCGCGCGCAGGTCCATGAAAACTACATCATCGCCCAGACCGAAACCGGCATGGTCATCGTCGACCAGCACGCCGCCCACGAACGTCTGGTCTATGAGAAACTGAAACGGCAGATGGCCGAAAACGGGGTCGCGGCGCAGGCGCTTCTGATCCCCGAAATCGTGGAACTGTCATCGGGCGAAGCCGGGCGGCTGCTGGAGGTGGCGGATGACCTGTCCCGCCTCGGACTGACCATCGAACCCTTTGGTGGCGGCGCGGTCGCCGTGCGCGAAACCCCCGCGATTCTGGGAGAGGTGAACGCCGACACGATGATCCGCGACATCCTTGACGAACTGGCCGACCTTGGCGACAGCAGCACCCTTCAGGCCCGGATAGAGGCAATCCTGTCACGTGTTGCCTGCCACGGGTCGATCCGTTCGGGCCGCCGGATGCGCGGCGAAGAGATGAACGCGCTCCTGCGCGAGATGGAGGCCACGCCCCATTCCGGCCAGTGCAACCACGGGCGGCCAACCTATGTCGAATTGAAACTGTCGGATATCGAAAGACTGTTCGGGCGCACATGATCCAGATTGGCGAAACCAGCTATTCCTTGTCCGACCCGGCGGTTCTGTTGACCCTAGGTGCGGGCGCCCTCGTGTTGTTTGCCATGATCCTTCTGGTCGTGTCAGTGAAACGGGCCGGGCAATCGGCGGCGATGACCCAGATGCTTGCCAGCCAGATGGGTGGGGTGACACAGCGGGTGCAGATGCTGTCGGACGGGCAGCAGCAGCTGTTCGGCGGGTTGAATTCCGTGACCGAGGCGCAGGCCCAGCAGCAGGCCAAAACCCTGCACCTTATGGAACAGCGGCTGGCCGCCGTGACCGAGGCCATGAACCAGAATCTGTCGTCCTCGGCCCGCAACACTGCCCAAAGCCTTGGGGAATTGCAGCAGCGGCTCAAGACCATCGACAAGGCACAGGAAAACATCACCAAACTGTCCGGCGATGTGCTGTCGCTTCAGGACATCCTGTCGAACAAGCAGACCCGCGGCGCCTTCGGGGAAATTCAGCTCAATGATATCGTGTCCAAGGCCCTGCCATCGGACAGCTATGCGCTGCAGCATACCCTGTCGAACGGCAAACGGGCTGACTGCCTGATCCACCTGCCCAACCCGCCCGGGCCCATCGTGATCGACAGCAAATTCCCGCTGGAACCCTACGAACGGCTGCGCAACGCCACCACAGACTGGGAGGTGAACGAGGCCGCACGTCAATTGCGGACAGCGGTCAAGACCCACATCAAGGCCATATCAGACCGCTACATCATCGAGGGCGAAACCGCTGACGGCGCACTGATGTTCCTCCCGTCCGAGGCGGTCTATGCCGAATTGCACGCCAACTTCCCCGAACTGGTGCGCGAAGGCTTTGCCGCGCGGGTCTGGATCGTGTCGCCGACAACCTGCATGGCCACGCTGAACACCATGCGGGCGATCCTGAAAGACGCCCGGATGCGCGAACAGGCGGGGGCGATCCGCAAGGAACTGGCGATGCTTTATGCCGATGTGGACCGGCTTGGCACGCGGGTCGAAAACCTCGACCGGCACTTTGGCCAGGCGGCCAAGGACATCGCCGATATCAAGATCAGCGCCGACAAGGCCGGGCGGCGGGCCAAGCGGCTCGACAATTTCGATTTCGAAGAACTTGCGCCCGATGACGATGCCCCGCGCGTCGTTCCACTGACACGCGGTGATGGCTAGGGCCGTGCCCTAGATCCCGACGAACCGCTGCGCGATGCGCGGCAACAGGCCATTGAACCGCAAGGGCGCGTCCGTCGCGGCAAGGCAGATACAATCCTCACCCGGCTCCGCAACGGGTGTATGTTCCAGATCATCGTTCGCAACTTCGATGTCCCCTACGCCGAAACGGGCGGTTTCATCGCGGAACGCGCCTTGCAGGACAAGCGTCAGTTCGGTGCCGCTGTGGCCGTGGTCAGGCACCGCAACACCCGCCGGGATATGCAACAGGCGAACGGTCGACGCGCCATCGGTCTTCAGAACCATCTGCCTAACGCCACCGCCAACCCGGCGCCAGCGCACGGCCTCCTTGTCGCCACCGACATAATCGCGCAGCGGGGCAGGGAAGATCCCAGCCGTCCGGGCGGCCTTGCGCACCGGGGCGGCGGCGGGCATTCCCGCGATCAGGGCCAGCGTCGCCTCAAGGCTGCCGTCGGTCAATTCGGCCTCGCCCGCGTCCATCATCACCTCGCCGCCCAGCGCCTCGTATTCCGCCAGACGCGCGCGGCAGTCGTCGCACAGCGACACATGGGTGGCCACGACCAGCGAAAAGCCCTCGGGCAATGTGCCCGCGGCATAGCCCATCAAGAGGGCATCGGTCAGGTGATGTTTGATCTGTGTCGTCATTGTCTCGTTCACCGCATCTGATGGCGCAACCGTTCAAGCGCCAATCTAATCCTCGATTTGATCGTGCCCAGAGGCAGGCCGGTTTCTTCTGCAATCTCGCTATGGCTCAGATCGCCGAAATAGGCGCGTTCGATCAGTATTCTCTGTTTCTCGGGCAGGGCCTGAAGGGCTGCGCCCAGTTGTTCCGTTTCCTGTTGCAGGGCGATGGCATCATCCTGATCCGGTTCCGGCTCCGGCCCCCAGTCAAGCTCTTCCGGCTCTGGCCGGCGCTGTTTGCGGATCATGTCGATCTGGCGATTCCGGGCGATCGTGAAGATCCATGTCGATACGCTCGCTTTCGCCGGGTCGAACATTCCTGCCTTCCGCCACAGGGTCGCCATCACATCCTGCGTACATTCCTCTGCCATGTCGGGGCTGGCCCCGGATTTCATCAAGAATGCCTTCACGCGCGGGGCGAAATGCCGGAACACCGCGGCAAAGGCCGCCTGATCCGCATGGTCCCGGATGGCCGTAATTTCCGCCACCCATTCCGCACGTTTAGACACTGCTTCTTCGTTCATTCCTGCCCCGATCCGGGTCCCGTTCAATACCAGCCCCGCCCCAGCATACGCAGGTGCCGTGGGGGCTGCATCATCTTTTGGATCCGCCAAGGTTTCGATGAACATAAACCTACTACGTCCATCGGATGAAACTGGATCAGCGAAAAACTTTCCATCCGGTCGGCGCTGTCCCGCGTATCCCTTCCAGCAACAACGAATACGGCGGAGACGGACAGACAATGCCATTTGAAGCAAGCCGGGGACTACCCCGAAAGATCGCGGTAATCGGCGGGGGAATTTCCGGAATGGGCGCGGCCCATCTTCTGGCACAGGATCACCGGGTGGTCCTGTTTGAATCCGAACATCGGCTGGGCGGGCATGCCCGGACCCGGATGGCCGGGCCCTATGGCACCGATCCGGTTGATACCGGGTTCATCGTCTTCAACTATGCCAACTATCCGCACCTGACCAAGCTGTTCGAAGATTTGGATGTGCCGGTCGTGGAATCCGATATGTCTTTCGGTGCTTCGATTGACGGCGGGCGGGTCGAATACGGGCTGGCCAGCCTTGGCGCCCTCTTCGCGCAGCGGCGCAATCTGGCCCGGCCGCAGTTCCTGCGCATGGTCCGCGATCTGTTCCACTTCAACGCCAACGCGCTTGACGCCTCCCGTGATCCGTCACTGACCATCGGACAGTTGATGGACAAGCTGGGCATGGGGGACTGGTTCCGCAACTACTACCTTCTCCCGATCTCTGGCGCGATCTGGTCCACCCCGGTTCAGAAGATCATGGAATTTCCGGCCTATGCCATGATGACCTTCTTCGAAAATCACGCGCTTCTGCACCATACCGGTCAGCACCAGTGGTTCACGGTCGAGGGCGGATCGGTGGCCTATGTCTCGCGCCTTGCCAACGCCATGGAAAAACAGGGGGTCGATATCCGCTTGTCCGCGCCTGTCGCCGGTGTCCGGCGTGGCCCGCAGGGCGTGGAGGTTCGGGCGCAGGATGGCGAATGGGAACTGTTCGACGAAATCGTCATGGCGACCCATTCCGACGATACGCTGTCGATGCTGTCGGACGCCACGCCGCAGGAACGCGACGTGCTGTCCAACATCCGCTATCAACCCAACACCGCGATCCTGCATTCCGATCCGTCGATCATGCCAAAGCGGCGGCAGGTCTGGTCATCCTGGGTCTATACCGAGGCCACGGGCCAGCAGAAGGACCGGATCGACCTGACTTATTGGATGAATTCGCTTCAGCCCTGGCTGCGGGGCGGTACCGACTATTTCGTGACGCTCAACACGACCCACCCGATCCGTGAAGACCTGATCTGGGATCAGGCGACCTTCCGGCATCCGGTCTATGACCACGCCGCGCTCGAGGCGCAGCGCAAGGCCGTCGTGATGAACGGGTCGAACCGGACGTGGTTCTGCGGGGCATGGATGAAGAACGGCTTCCACGAAGACGGTCTGTCCAGCGCGGTCGATGTGGTCACCGCCCTGAACGCGGTCGAAGGGATGAAGCTGGCAGCGGAATGATGGCAACCGTCGATCATATCGCGGCCCAGACCTATCACGGGCGACGCGGCGGAACGAAGAACGCGTTCCGCTACTCGCTCGACTATGTCCTTCTGGATGCCGAGGCGGCGTTGAAAACGCCGCTTCTGTTCTCGCGGAACGGGCGCAACCTGATGTCCCTGTGGGATACTGACCACGGCGGCGCACCGGGGCAGGGCAGCGGCCCGGTCTGGGTGCGGCGGGTCCTGTCGGATCGGGGGCTCGACCTGCCCGGGCCGCTCCTCCTCCTCGCGCAGCCGCGTATCCTTGGGCATGTCTTCAACCCGGTCAGTTTCTGGCTCTGCCATGATGCAGGCGGCACCCTGCGCGCGGTGATCGCCGAGGTGACGAACACCTTCGGTGATCGGCATTCTTACCTGTGTCACCACGACGATCTGCGCCCGCTGGACTGGGACGAAACCGTCAGCGCCCGCAAGATCTTTCACGTCTCGCCATTTCAGGACGTGACCGGCGACTATGCCTTCCGGTTCCGGATCGACGACGACCGGATCGATGTCCGCATCGACTATCTTGCCGGGAACGGCGGGCTGGTCGCGACACTCACGGGGGAACGCGTCCCGGTGTCCAACCTGTCGATCCTGCGCAGTCTTCTGCGGCGACCCTTCGGGTCGCGGCGGGTGCTGGCGCTGATCCATTGGCAGGCCCTTAAACTCTGGTGGAAAGGGGTCGCCTACCGGACCCGACCCGAACCGCCGCATCAGGACGTCAGCCAGTGACCGTGCAAGCCGCATATGGGCAGCCTGCCCGGCTGCCGGCCTATGCGCTTTACGGCGCGGTCCTCTCTGGGGCCGGGCTGCCGATCTATATCTACGCGCCGAAATTCTTTGCCGAAACCTACGGGGTCAGCCTCGCCGCGCTGGGCGCGGTGCTGTTCGGGTTGCGGTTGTTCGATGTGGTCCAAGACCCTGTCCTTGGCTGGATCAGCGAACGGTTGCGGGGTCTGCGGGCAGTCGCGATGGCGCTTGCCGCTTTGCTGCTTGCCGTATCGATGCTGGGGCTGTTCGCAGCCACGCCGCCGGTCGGTCCACTTCTGTGGTTTGGTCTGACGATCACCGGGCTGTTTACCGCCTTCAGCTTTCTGTCGATCAACTTCTACGCCCGCGGCGTGACCAAGGCCGCCCACCTGCCCGGCGGACATGTGCAACTCGCGGCCTGGCGGGAAAGCGGCGCGCTTCTTGGCGTCTGCCTTGCCGCAATCGCGCCGACACTTCTCATGGGGCTGACCGACACGCCTTTCGGGGTCTTCGCGCTCGGCTTTGCGGTCGTGACGGCGCTTGCCGCCATCCTCATGGCGCCTGAATGGGGAAAGGACATCCATCACGACCCGACCCCGATCAGCGCGATCCTGTCCGACCCGCTGGCCCGGCGGCTTCTGCTTCTGGCGCTGGTCAATGCAACCCCGGTGGCCGTCTCTTCGACCCTGTTCCTGTTCTTCGTCGAAAGCAGACTGGAGGCGTCCGGCTGGGAAGGGCCTCTCCTAGTGCTGTTCTTCCTCTCGGCGGCCCTGTCCGCCCCCCTGTGGTCGCGGCTGGCCCAGACGTTTGGCACGCGGCGCGTGCTTCTCTCGGCCATGGGGCTGGCGATTGCCAGTTTCGGGGGCACGCTGCTTCTTGGGCCGGGCGATGCGCCCGCCTTCGGGCTGATCTGCATCCTGTCGGGGGCGACGATAGGCGCCGACCTGACCCTGCTTCCGGCGGCCTTTGCCCGGCGCATGGCGGCGATCTCGCCACGCGGCGGTCAGGGGTTCGGGCTTTGGTCGCTGGTCAACAAATTCACACTCGCTTTTGCGGCGGTGGCCTTGCTGCCGCTTCTTGAATGGTCCGGGTTTCAGGCGGGGGCATCGGCCCAGCCTGACGCGGCCCTTACCCTTCTGACGGTGCTCTACGCCCTTGTGCCGTCCTTGCTCAAACTTCTGGCCATCGCGCTTTTGCTGGCCACCAGACTGGAGGATACTCCATGACCCCACTTCTCGGTTTCATTCTTGGTGCGGGCCTCGTTCTTGCCCTCGTCCTTCTTGCCCAACGCAGCCTCTCATTCGTGGCGCAAAAGCCCGGCGATTACGCGGGCAGCGAACCGGCCTTCGACATCCGGCAGTTCCTGAACGGCCCGATGGACTGCGAAGGCGTGATCTACGGACCGACCGGTCGGGTCACCTCGCGCTTTGTCGCGGAAATGGATGCCACATGGACTGGCAACACCGGCCGCATGACCGAGGCGTTCCGCTATGCAACCGGCATGACGCAGGACAGGGAATGGACCCTGACGCTGGGCAATGACGGGTCGATCCGGGCCGAGGCGCCGGACCTTGTCGGCACCGGCCACGGCCAGCAGGAAGGCGCCTCTGTCCTGCTGCGCTATCGCATCCGCCTGCCGGAAGAGGCCGGGGGCCATGTCCTGAACGTCACCGACTGGCTCTACCTCGCCCCCAATGGGCACATCATCAACCGTAGCCAGTTCCGAAAATTCGGGATCAAGGTGGCCGAACTGGTCGCCACCATGCGGCCAAGGGCGGTCGCCTGATGGAGTGGCAGGGCAAACGATACTGGCTGGTCGGGGCGAGCGAGGGGCTGGGCCGCGCACTTGCCATGACACTCAGCCGGGCAGGGGCCGAGGTGATCGTCTCGGCCCGGTCGCAGGACCGGCTTGATGCTCTGGTGGAGGAGCTTCCGGGCAAGGCGCGGGCCGTGGCCGTGGACGTCACCGACCGTCAGGCCGTCGAACAGGCCGCGCAGGACATCGGCCCGATCGACGGCATGATCTACCTTGCCGGGGTCTACTGGCCCATGGCCGCACAGGACTGGAACCCCGAACAGGCCGAGGCGATGGCCGAGATCAACTTTCTGGGCGGTATCCGCGCGGTGGGCGCGGTCCTGCCCGGGATGATCGACCGGGGGCAGGGGCATATCGTACTGACCGGGTCGCTGTCAGGCTTCCGCGGGCTGCCGGGGGCCATCGGCTATTCCGCGTCCAAGGCGGGGCTGATCGCGCTGGGCGAATCCATGCAGGCGGACCTGCGCAAGACGCCGATCCGCGTGCAACTGGCCAACCCCGGCTTCATCAAGACCAGGCTGACCGAAAAGAACGACTTCCGGATGCCCTTCATCATGACCCCGGAAGAAGCGGCGCAGGACATGTTCGAACTGATGAACTCGGACGCCTTCAAACGGTCGTTCCCGATGCTGTTTTCATGGGTCTTCCGCCTGTCGCAATTCCTGCCCGACTGGGCCTACTACCGGCTGTTCGGCGCGCGCTGACGCGAAAATGACTTTGCGCAGGATCAAGGCGGGCGCATGATACCCCTGTCAGTCTGCCCTTAATCAAGACCGATCCGGAGCAAGAACGATGATCCATATTTCCGCAGACAAGGTGGCCGAGGTCATCATCATGGCCCGCGAGCTGGGCCGGGCCGAGGCCGAACTGGACGCCTTCATCGACCGGCTGAACGAGGAAGAGCAGGCGGCGCTGGTTGCGGTGTTCTGGATCGGACGCGGCAGTTTCGAACCCGAGGAATACGCCGACGCCTATCGGACCGCACAGGCCGAGGCGACGACGCCGACCGCCGAATACCTCAAAGGGTCGCCGCATCTGGCCGATCACCTCGAAAGCGGGCTTGATGCGCTGGGCATCTCTGCCTCGGACGAGGAGGACGAGCTGTATCGCGGCGGCTAAAGCGTCTGACGACATACCTCAAGCATGACGCCTTAACCTGGAAGCTGCGCCGCGAATTCCGCCCGTGCCCGCGCCCAGACCCCATCCGGGTCGGTTCCAAGCGCCAGAAGATGCGGCAAAAGCTGGCCCGCGAAATCCTCTGAACTTTCGCGCGGCAGAAGCGACGGCAAGTTGTCGATCGCCATGACATCCAGCACCGGATCGTCCTGCACCCGCAACACCGGGGCCTGCCAGTCGGTCGCCCGGTCATAGACCTTGATCGGGGAAAATTCGCTGTCCGGGTCACAGGCAATGTCCCCGATCACGCGCAGAGCGCGGGCCGAGGTTTTTGCATCGGCGGGCACGAAAACCGGCGTGCCAGGCCGGGCAAGGATGCAGTTCAGGAAGATCCCATGTTCCAGCACTTCGGGGAAGGGACCGCCATGGGCGGTTTCGGCCATATCCCATTTCGTCACGTCGATCCCGACGGCACTGCACAGGTCCGCCGCCCCGGTGCCGACGCGCCCCAGCGCCCCGATCACCAGCGCCGCGGGCCTGTCGCCGCCTGCGTCCAGCGCCCGGCGCACGTCGTCGGTCAAGGCCTCTGCGCTGGCATAGGTCGACACCGGGCCAAGCTGCCCACCCCCGGCCTGCGCCGCCCAGTCCAGCGCCGAAAGCGCGGCCCCCGCGAACCCGGCCCAATAGCCGAATGCGGCAACACGCCGCCCATCCGCGTGGGTCAGGTATTCAAGGTCCAGAAGCGTCCCGCCCCCTGCCTTGAATCGGGCCAGCAAACGCTGACCCGCCGGTTGCCCCTTGTAGGCGTGGCCAAACATGATGTGGGTATGGCCCAGCGGGGTGCCATCTTCGGGCAGCTCCTTCAGCCCGAAAATCACGGCATCCGCCGGGGCATCGGGCCAGCTTCCCTCGGGCGCGATCTCGCAGCCAGCCGCCCTGTATCCTGCCAATTCGATCATTCGCTGGCGGCTGTCCTCGACCGTCACGCGATAGCCCGCCGCGATCAGGGCGCCCGCGCCCTCCGGGGTCAGCCCGACCCGTTCCTCGTTTGGCCGCTGTTCGGCGCGAACCCAAAGATGCAGCATTGTATCGGTCCTTCAGAAATGGGTGCGGGCGTGGATGCGGTCCGCCGGATCAAGATGCGGGGTGGCGTTGAACCCGGCAAGGATCGGCCCGACCGGTGTCACATGCACCCGATGCAGCGAGGTATTGTGGATCGGCAAAAGGACATGGGCCATCCGGCGCGGATCAAGGTCCAGAAGGTGGCGCAGGATCATCCCGATCACCCCGCCCGAGGTCACGCACAGAACATGGCGGCCCGGCTGCGCGGCCTCTTGCAACACGGCGGCGACACGGGCCTCGAAGGCATCAAAGCTTTCGTTTCCCATGATCTCGGCGCGGTGCCAGGCCTCCATCAGAACCGGGATATGTTCGGCAAAGCCTTCGCCATCGGGGCGCGGGATGCCATGGACCTGTTCCAGCGCGTCGGACAGGTTGAAATAATCCAGCTCGTTCAGGCGCGGGTCCGTCACCGGATCGGGAAATCCCATCGCGGCGGCGGTCTGCTCATGGCGGGTCAGCGTGCCGCACAGGACGCTGTCAAACTGTTCGTCCTGATCGCGCAGCCAATCGCCCAGCCATTCCGCCTGCTGGAACCCAAGCGGCGACAGCCGGTCATAAGAATATTCGTCCGTAGCCGTCGAATTTGCCTGCCCGTGACGGACCAATGTGACCGTGCCCATGGTGTTCCCCCTGTTTGAACCAAAGGGGTAGGGGACGCGGACAGGAAAGACAACCGGCTGTGGCAAGCCCCCCGGAGACTGATCCCCGGGGGGGAAACCGCCGGCCGGATGGGGGCCGGAAATCGCAATCACACCGGCCCACAATCCACGATCTTCCTGAATCTTTCGTGAATGCCGAATGGGCGCATAAACGCCAGTTCATGGGCCCTTCCCAGCCTGCTATTGAATAACCCCGACCAAGCGGGCGTGATGGGTCCAAGACCGAAGTCAGGAAAGGCCCCGTCATGCGTCATGCTTTGTGTTTCGCCTCGCTATTCGCCCTTCTCGCCTCGCCCGCGCTGGCAGAGGATGCCGCGCTGATCCTCGGGTCTGAACGATACGAACGGCTCGACCGCGTGTCGCGCGCCGACGATCTGCTTCAGGCGCGCGCGGGTTTGGAAGACCTTGGGTTTGCCGTTTCGGCCCTGCGCAACGGTCGGTCGGGCCCGACCGCCGAGGCGGTTGCAGAGTTCGTCGATACCAGCGCCGATGCCGACCGGATTGTCGTGCTTCTGTCCGGTCACTTCGCGACCGACGGGGCGCGGACATGGTTCCTGACCGCCGACGCTAATGCCCCCGGCCTGATGAACGTTGACGCGGCCGGGGTCTCCGTCGACAGCCTGCTAAAGGTTCTGGCCCAGACCCCCGGTCAGGCCATTCTGGTCCTTGGACCAAGCAGCCTGTCCGGCCCGGACCTTGACCCTTGGCTACGGATCGGGGTCGGCGATCTGGACATTCCCCAAGGGGTCACCGTTCTGCGCGGGCTGCCCCGCGATGTGGCCGATTTCGCAGAAGACGCGCTTGTCACGCCGGGCCTTGATCTGGCCGAGGAGTTGCAGGATTTGACGGCAATCCGCGCCTCGGGCTACCTGCCCGCCACATGGACGCCAATGCCCGCCGACGAGGTCGCGGCACAGCCAGAACTGACGCCAGAGCCGGAACCCGCCACGGACCCAGCCCGCGAAGACAGCGCATGGCGCGCGGCGGCAGAGGCGGACACGCTGAACGCCTACCGCGCCTATCTCGCCGCCTATCCCGACGGGCGCTACACCGCCGAGGCCGAGGCGATGATTGAAGAAATCCTCACCGAACCGAACCGCGACGCCCGCAAGGCCGAAGAGGCGCTGTCCCTGACCCGCGACCAACGGCGCGAGATTCAGCGCGACCTGACCATCCTTGATTATGACACGCGCGGCATCGACGGGATCTTCGGACCGGGCACGCGGCGGGCCATCACCAACTGGCAACAGCAGACCGGCTATTCTCAGACTTCCTACATGACCCGCGAACAGATCAACCGGCTGGACGCACAGGCCGCCCGCCGCGCCGCTGAACTGGAAGCCGAGGCGGAACGCCAGCGGGAAGAAGAACTGCGCCTTGACCGGGCCTATTGGGAAGAAACCGGCGCCAAGGGGGACGAGGCGGGCTACCGCGCCTATCTCGGCCGTTATCCTGACGGGGTCTATTCCGAAATCGCGTCCAGCCGCCTTGCCCAGATTGAAGAGGAAAACCGCGCCGCGGCAGAGGCCGACGACCGCGAAGCTTGGGACCGGGCGGTTGCCGCCAACACGGTCGCCTCCTACCGTGACTACCTTGAAATTTGGCCCAACGGGGTCTTCCGGGACGAGGCGCAAGCCCGGATCAACGCGATGATCTCGCAACAAAACAGCGCCGCCGACGTGGAAGCCGCCGAGGCCGCGGAACGCCGCCTTGGGCTGAATCCAATCACCGCGCGTCTGGTCGAGGCGCGTCTGGCTCAGCTTGGCCTGAACCCGGGCGTTGTGGATGGCCGGTTTGACGATGACACCCGCAGGGCCTTGCGCCGCTATCAACGGGCACGCAATCTGACCGTGACCGGCTACCTGAACGAGGCGACGGTGGTCCGGCTTCTTGCAGACAACGTAAGAGTCGACAGCAGATGAGCCAATACTACCGCCTGATGCGGCTTGCCGAACGGCCCGATGCCATTGGTCCCCTGTCTGAGCTGATGGAACAGATCTGGCCGGACCATTATGGCGAGTCTGGCGAAGGGGATGCGCGGGCCGATCTGGAGCGGCGCTGCGGACAGGGGCAGGTGCCCTTTGGCGTCGTGGTGCTGGACGACCGGGATCAGCCGGTCGGCGGCGGCGCGGTCGAACCCACCTCTTTCGGGGCGCTGGATGACGAAGGCCCTTGGGTGGTCGGGCTGTGTGTCGACGGGCGGCACCGGGGCATCGGCCTTGCCAGCCAGATCGTCGCCATGCTCGAGGCCGAGGCCGCGCGCCTTGGCCTGACCCGGTTGCACACGACGGTCGCCGAGGCGCAGGGTCTGATGGCACGGCGCGGCTGGTGCGGGCTGCGCGACGTCGCGGACCAAACCAAAACCTGGAAGATCATGGTCAAGGACCTGGGCTAGGTTTCGGCTTGCACCCGCCGGGCCGGTTTCGCAGGATCGCGCCGACCGTACCATCCAGAAGGCGCCCAGCGTGCAAGACACCATGACATCGGCGGTGACCATCGAAAGATGCAGCCCCCGCGACCCCGAAGCCACCGCCCTGATCACGGCAAGCCACGCCTTTCTTCTGTCGAAATACCCGCCAGAGTTTTCCTTTGCCCTGTCCATCGACGACCTTTGCGTGCCGTCGATCCGGTTCTGGACCGCGCGGATTGGCGGGGCTGCACGGGGCTGCGTGGCCCTTGCCGACAAGGGCGACTATGGCGAATTGAAGTCGATGTATGTGGACCCCGCCGCGCGCGGGGCCGGGATCGGTGCGCTGCTGGTGTCGACGGTGATCGAGGCCGCGCGGGACGCGGGCCTGCCGATGCTGCGGCTGGAAACCGGCGATGACCTCTACGATGCGCACCGGCTGTATCGGCGGTCCGCTTTTGTCGATTGCGGACCGTTCGGCGACTACACCGAAGGCCCGCATTCGATCTTCATGGAGCGCCCGGTCTAGTTTCCGCCACCCAGAATCGCATTCAGCAGGTCGACGATCGGGTCGCTCTCCCGTTCGGGACGGACAGGCTCGGGCGGGGCCTGCATCGGCAACGGTATGGGCTGCATCCCCGCAAGGACCCGGGTCATTGTTTCATGCCAGATTTCGGCCGGAAGGCCCGATCCCGTCACATTTCTGAGTGGGGTATTGTTGTCGTTACCCATCCAGACCCCGACGACATAGTCGCCGGTAAAGCCGATGAACCAGGCGTCGCGGGCCGCTTGCGTGGTGCCGGTCTTGCCCGCGATCTGCCAGCCGTCGATCCGGGCGCGCTGCCCGGTGCCGTTTTCGACGACATTGTGCATCATCCACGTCAGCTGCCGGGCGGCATCTTCGCGGATCACGCGCTCGCCAATCCCGCCGCCTGTGCCCATAAGGGGCGCGTCGTCGCCCAACAGGCGCAGTTCCACCAGACCGTATGGGGTCACCGACGACCCGCCGTTTAGGATGCCGGCATAGGCGCCTGTCATCTCGATCAGGGTCGATTCCGACACCCCCAGCGCAAGCGACGGCCCAGCGGCCAGATCGCTTTCCACGCCAAACCCTTCGGCGATGGTCCGGACATTGTCGCGGCCCACCTGTTCGGACACCTTCACCGCCGGGATGTTCAGCGACCGGGTCAAAGCCTCGGTCAGGGTCACGGGGCCGGAATATTCGCGGCTGTAGTTTGCCGGGCACCATTCACCGGACCCGGGAACGGTCATGCAGAACGGTTCGTCCACCACCGTGTCATAGGGGGACATTCCCAGCTCCAGCGCGGTGGCAAAGACGAACGGCTTGAATAGTGACCCGGTCTGGCGCAGCGCGGTGGTCGCGCGGTTGAAGGCCCCCGTTGCCTGCGTGTTGCGGCCACCCACCATTGCGCGGACAGCGCCATCGGCGGACATCACGACAATCGCCGCCTGCGCTTCGGACCCTTCGCGGACCTTGTTTTCAAACACCCATGTCAGGGCCTCCTCGGCAGCGGTCTGGATGTCCTGGTCAAGCGTGGTGCGGATAATCACGTCTTCGGTGGTGTTCCGGGTGAAGAATTCCGGTCCGGACTCCATCACCCAATCGGCGAAATAGCCACCCGACCGCCGTCGTGCCGCCTCGGAAAGGGTTGCCGGGCTCGCCTGTGCCACGGCCTCTTCCTGGGGGCTCAGGTATCCCTGTTCGCGCATCAGGCGCAGAACGGTCGCGCCACGGTCCTGTGCCCGTTGCAGGTTGCTGGTCGGCGAAGTCGCGGACGGGGCCTGTAGAAGCCCGGCCAGCATGGCCGCCTGCGGCGCGGTCACTTCCGCCGCGGAAACACCGAAATACCGTTGCGCGGCGGCCTCGAACCCCCGGCTGCCAGCCCCCAAATAGGCGCGGTTCATATAGATCGTCAGGATCTCGTCCTTGGTATAGCGGGTCTCCATCGCCATGGCATAGGTCATCTCGACGATCTTCCGCCAAAGCGTCGTTTCGCGGCAGTCCTGCTCGTAGGCGGCCTCGCTTTCCCATTTGTCGGGGTCAAACGGGCGGCCGAAGCACAACAGCTTTGCCGTTTGTTGGGTGATCGAAGACCCCCCAGCCCCGGACAGCGGGTTGCCGTTGGTGCGATAGTTGCGGACCATCGCCGCGCCGGTCGCGTAGAAATCGACGCCGACGTGGTAGAACGCATAGAACCGTTTATCTTCCGTGGCGACAATCGCGTTGCGCAAATGCGGGCTGACCGTATCGGTCGTGACAACGCCGCCAAACTGGTCGCCCCGCCACGCAAAAACCTCCCCTTCGGAATCGAGAAGCGTGACAGAGCCGCGCATACGCCCATCGACAAGATCAGAGGCCGGGGGCAGGGTTGTCGCGGTATAGAGGACCGCCCCGCCGACGATCAGCCCGACAACCAGCGCGATCCGCCAGCCGATCCCCCAGATTACCCGGATGACCCAGCCCACCATCGCCCTCAGCCAGCCCAGCGGCCCGTGCGGTGCGGCCCGTTTGCGCGCGGGCCCGCGCTTGCGTCCGCCTCCGCCGCCCGACGGTTTGCGGCGGGGTTTCGGCGTCGCGGTCTTTGGCTGGCCGGAATAGCGTTTTTCGGCCACCAGCGTGGGTCTGGATCGGTTCGGTCCGGTCATCTGCTCTGCTCGTTTGGCATGTGTCTTTTGTCTGACCATACCCCCATTGAAACGGGATGTAGAGCGGATTGAGTCGCAGCTTGGCAGGGTATTTCGCTTAGCTGTTCGCACAAAAAATAACCAGACAGGGCATTTTGTGCAAAAATTGTGCACCTTGTCCTGAGTCTGCCATTTTGCAGGTGCAGCATTTCTTGTCTCCAGCGGGCTGTCGCGCACCCTTTGCCCTGTCAGGCGTCACCTGCCGTGGCGTCCGCAGCATCGAAATCTGCAAGGGGAAGACCGTGAAACTCATCATTGCGACAATCAAACCGTTCAAGCTCGAGGAGGTCCGCGAGGCGGTTACCGCCACGGGCGTGCGCGGCATGATGGTGTCCGAGATCAAGGGGTTCGGATCGCAGTCCGGCCATACCGAGATCTACCGTGGCGCCGAATACGCCGTGAACTTCGTGCCGAAGGTGCGGCTCGACATCGTCGTGCCGGATGCCATGGCCGACGAGGTCGTGGCGACCATCGCCAAAACCGCCCGCACCGAAAAGATCGGTGACGGCAAGATTTTCGTTCTCGACGTCGAAAGCGCCATGCGCGTTCGGACCGGTGAAACCGGCGACGACGCGCTCTAGGCAACCTCACAAGGGACAAGGACACATGAAACTGAACCGTATTCTCCCCCTCGCCGCCGCGGTTGCCGCGATCCCGGCGCTGGGCTTCGCGCAAGAGGCCGAAGTGGCCGTTGCCCCCGACATCAACCCCTATATCTTCACAACGCTACTGTTCCTGATCGGCGGGTTCCTCGTCTTCTGGATGGCAGCCGGCTTTGCCATGCTTGAGGCTGGTCTGGTGCGGTCCAAGAACGTGACCATGCAGCTGACCAAGAACATCGCGCTCTTCTCTATCGCCGCGATCATGTATTGGCTGGTGGGCTTCAACCTGATGTATCCGGGCGATGGCTGGACCATCGCCGGTTGGCTCGGCGCGTTCGGCACAACCTCGCTTGAACCGGTCGGTCTTGCCGCCGAAGATGCGGCGCTCGACTATGCTTCCGTCGGGTCGGACTTCTTCTTCCAGCTGATGTTCTGTGCCACCACCGCCTCCATCGTGTCCGGCACGCTGGCCGAACGGATCAAGCTGTGGCCATTCCTGATCTTCACTGTCGTGCTGACGGGTATCTTCTACCCGATCGAAGCCTCCTGGCAGTGGGGCGGCGGCTGGCTGTCGGACGCAGGGTTCTCCGACTTCGCCGGTTCGACCCTTGTGCACGCTGCCGGTGGCTTCGCCGCGCTGGCCGGTGCCCTGATCCTTGGGCCGCGGATTGGCAAATACAAGGACGGGCGCACCATCCCGATGCCGGGTTCGAACCTTGCCCTTGCCACACTTGGGACGTTCATCCTGTGGCTTGGCTGGTTCGGGTTCAATGGCGGTTCGCAGCTTGCCATGGGCACCGTGGGTGACGTGACCGACGTGTCCCGCATCTTCGCCAACACCAACATGGCCGCCGCGGCCGGGGCCGTCACCGCGCTGATCTTGACGCAGGTGATGTACAAGAAGCCGGACCTGACCATGGTACTGAACGGCGCGCTGGCTGGCCTCGTCTCGATCACCGCCGAACCGCTTGCCCCGTCGCTCTTTGGGGCGCTGTGGATCGGCGCCGTGGGCGGGCTTATCGTGGTCATCGCCGTCCCGATGCTCGACAAGTTCAAAATCGACGACGTCGTCGGTGCCATCCCGGTCCACCTGATTGCCGGTGTCTGGGGCACGCTCGTGGTTGCCGTTCACACCCGGACGGAAATCGCAGAAGGGATCGAACGGACCTTCATGCAGCAGCTTGGCGTGCAGGCGCTGGGTGTGCTGGCCATTGGCGCCTTCACCTTTGTCGCCTCGGCCGTGCTTTGGTTCATCCTGAAGGGGACCATGGGCATCCGGGTGTCCGAAGAGGACGAAATCAACGGGCTCGACATGGCCGAACTGGGGATGGAAGCCTACCCCGAATTCTCGAAAGGCTGACCATCCTTCCAGTCAGCTGATTAGGCAAACTGCCCGGGCGGGACACCGCCCGGGTTTTTTGTTGGCTGGGGCTATTCGACCCGCTTCGGCGCGCCGGTGGCCATGTCCGTCCCGATATAGGGCAGCTTCGCGGCCTTCCACGCGCCAAAGCCCCCGCCCATATGGGCCACGGTCTCCTGCCCGGCGGCCAGGGTTGCCCGCGCCACCCGCTCGGACCGCATCCCCGATCCGCAGTGGAACACGATCTTCTTCGGGCCGCCAAACGGGATCGTTTCAGGGCGGAAGAAGGACATCGGCATCAGCATCGCGCCGTGGATGTGTTCGAACATGAACTCCTGCGTCGTGCGCACGTCGATCAGGGCGATCTCGCCCGCCTCCAGCGCGGCGGCCACTTCCTCCGGCGTCCAGGTTTCAAGGGTTCCGGCGTCGGTCTGTTCGGTTTGCATGATGTTCTCCCATCTGTGTTCACCAAGGATGTGGCCGCTTGCCACGTGAATGCAAGGCCCGCTACAGCGCCTTGGTCAGAGAAACCCGTTTGGTCAGTTCGGCGGCGCTTTCCTTGCGTTCGGAATAGCGGTCGACCAGATGCTCGCGGATGTCGCGGGTCAGAAGGGTGAACCGGACCAGTTCCTCCATCACGTCGACGATCCGGTCATATAGTGCCGAAGGCTTCATCCGGTCGTCCGGGCCGAACTCTTGCCAGGCCTTCGGGACCGACGACTGGTTCGGGATCGTCAACAGCCGCATCCAACGGCCCAAAATGCGTAGCTGGCCCACCGTGTTGAAACTTTGTGACCCGCCAGACACCTGCATCACAGCCAGCGTCTTGCCCTGCGTCGGACGAACCGACCCCAGCGACAGCGGGATCCAGTCGATCTGCGCCTTCATGATCCCGGTCATTGCCCCGTGCCGTTCGGGCGAGGACCACACCATCCCGTCGCACCAGTTCACCAGATCGCGCAGTTCCGCGACCTTGGGGTGATCCGTGCCCGCCGAATTGGCCGGGTCATCGGGCAGCGGCAGGCCAGAGGGGTGAAAGAACCGCACGTCTGCCCCCAGCTTGGTCAGGATGCGCCCGGCCTCTTCGGCGGCAAGGCGGCTGAACGACCGATCCCGCAGCGACCCATACAGCAACAGGATGCGCGGCGGATCGCTGCGCCGTTCGCTGGGGAACAGGGCCCCCGGGTCGGGCAGGTGGAACAGATCATCGACAATATTCGGGGTATCGGACATGGGGCCGACCTTTCAGCAGCAGGTAACTTCGGAAATGACGGGATCGCACAGCGCCGGACTGGCGCCGCAGCAATCCTCCATCAGATAGGCCAGCAATGCGGCCATGCCGGACATATCCGCGCGATAGCGGATCGACCGGCCTTCGCGCGTGGCGGTGACAAGCCCCGCGCGGGCAAGGATTGACAGATTGGTGGACAGGGTGCTGGGCGGCATCTCCAGCCGCTCGGCGATGTCGCCCGCGGGCAGCCCGTCCGGCGCATGTTTGACCAGCAGACGAAAAGCGGCCAGCCGCCCCTCCTGGGCCAGGGCGGCAAGCGCCTCTATAGCATTCTTTGATTCCATATTTCGAGAAATATAGAAATAATGGGCAAAGTCAAGGCCCGCGCAATGGCGGGCCGAAACTTTGCCGGGTCAGACCCCGGCGTCGATGATCGCCTTGGCAAGGATCGGCACGGTCTCGCTGTTCAGACCGGCGATGTTCATCCGGCTGTCCGACACCATGTAAATCCCGCTGTCGGCCCGCATCTTTTCCACCTTCTCGGCGGTGGTGCCGATGCGGCTGAACATGCCCCGGTGATGGGCGATGAAATCGAACCGGTCGGAATTCGACAGGCGGCGCAGCTCATCGGCCAGTTGGGTCCGCAGGCCCAGCATGGTGTTGCGGACCTCTTCCAGTTCCGCCTCCCAATCGGCGCGCAGCGCAGCGTCATTCAGGATGGTCGACACGATCCGCGCCCCGTGGTCCGGCGGGAAGGAATAGTTCTGACGGTTCAGGAAATTCAGCGTGCCTTGCGTGGTCTTGCCCCGTGCGGCATCGCCAATCGCCATCAAGATACCGGTGCGTTCGCGGTAGATCCCGAAGTTCTTTGAACAGGAGGCCGCGATCAGGCATTCGTCCATCGCACCGGCCACCGCGCGGGTCGCTGCGGCATCGGCGGCCAGCCCGTCGCCAAAACCCTGATAGGCGATGTCGATCAGCGGCACCGCGCCCTTGGCCTTCAGGTGGGCGATGACCTCGGCCCACTGGTCACCGGTCAGGTTGGCGCCGGTCGGGTTGTGGCAGCAGCCGTGCAGCAGGACCACGTCGCCGGACTTAAGCCCGGCCAGATCGGACATCATGCCGCCGAAATCGACACCGCGGGTCGCCTCGTCGAAATAGCGGTATTCGGCCATCTTCATGCCGAGGTATTTGATGATCGACGGATGGTTGGGCCAGGTCGGGGCAGACAACCAGACGGTCGCCTCGGGCGCGGCCATACGGATCAGTTCCAGCGCCTGACGGATCGCGCCGGTGCCGCCCGGGGTGGCCACGGCCGACACGCGGTCGCGGGCCACGGCATCGCCCAGCACCAGACCGACCATCGCATCGGCATAGGCCGGATCGCCCGCCAGCCCGGTATAGGCCTTGCTGTCCTGGCTTTCCCAGATCCGCTGTTCGGCGGCCTTCACCGCCCGCATCACCGGGGTCAGCCCGGTCGGATCCTTGTAGACCCCGACCCCAAGGTCGATCTTGTCGGCCCGCGGGTCCTCGCGGTAGGCCTGCATCAGCATCAGGATCTTGTCAGCGGGTTGGTCTTTGAGATGCTCCAGCATCATGCGTCTCCGGTGGCTATGGGAAGATCGGGGTACATGCCCCATTCGGACCACGACCCGTCATAGATCGCATGGTCCCGCTTGCCCTGACGTTCCAGGGCCAGCGCGAGGATCGCGGCGGTAACGCCGGACCCACAAGAGGTGATCGCCGGTTTCGACAGGTCAACGCCCGCTGCCTCGAAAATGGCGCGGGTCTGGTCGGGCGATTTCATCGTGCCGTCCGCGTTCAGCAATTCCTTGAAGAACACGTTGCGCGCGCCGGGAATATGGCCCGACCGCAGCCCCTCGCGCGGTTCGGCCACCTCGCCCCGGAACCGTTCGGGCGCGCGGGCGTCGATGATGGCATAGTCGCCCAGCTTCGCGGCGCGGGCGACCTGGGTCACGTCCTTCACCATCTGGTTCTGGCGCATCACGGTCATATGGCGGTCGCGGATATGGGGCGGCTCGTCGGTCAGGGGGCGGCCCTCGGCCCTCCACTTGGGCAGGCCGCCGTCGAGAACAGCGATGTCGGTCTTGCCCATCAGGCGGAACAGCCACCAGACGCGGGCCGCCGAAAACAGGCCGGTGCCGTCATAAACGACAACCTGATGGCCATCGCCGATGCCCATCGCCCGCATCCGGGCCATGAACTTTTCCACCGGCGGCACCATATGCGGCAGGTCCGACCGCAGGTCGGCGATCTCGTCGATGTCAAAGAAACGGGCGCCGGGGATATGCGCGGCCTCGTATTCGGCCTTCGGGTCGCGGTTGTCGGCAGGCATATACCAGGATGCGTCCAGAATGCGCAGGTCCGGGTCTTTCAGGTGCGCCGCCAGCCATTCGGTGGACACCAGCGTTTTCGGGTCGTTTTCCAACTGCGCGGACATGGGCCTCTCCCCTTGATCTCTCGCCTGAAGGTCTAGGGGTGACTAACGCGCGGAACCCAGCCGTGCAAGGGCGTTGGCGCAAACGAAAAAGGGCGCCCAAAGGCGCCCCGTTACTCGTCAAGCAAACAGGCTACTTACCCATCGCACTCTTGACAGCACCAACAACGGCCAGCAGCACACCGCCACCAACACCACCACCGGCGACCTGGGTCAGGATGCCGCCGATGCCGCTTGCGGCCTCGCCGTCAATCGCGCCGCCGGTCAGCATTCCCAGAATCTGGCCACCGATGCCGCCACCCAGAATGCCGACAAGCGAGTTTCCAAGCGTCCCCAGCGACAGGTTCTTCAGCACGCCGCCAGCCACATTGCCGCCGATCGCACCCGACACCAGTTGAATAATCAGTTGTTCCATCGTCCCCAATCTCCCTATTTGCCCGACCATGGGTCAGGCGTTACCGGACCCTAGCCAAAGGGGCAGAGGTGGAAACAGAGGGAGAAATCAGTGGTTTTTCCCCGAAACAGGGCGCGGCTCAGCTGTTCTGCCGCAGCAACCGCTGCTTCTGGCGGTCCCAGTCGCGCTTGGCGTCGGTGGCCCGCTTGTCGTGCAGCTTCTTGCCCTTGGCCACGCCGATCTTCAGTTTCACAAGACCCTTGTGATTGAAATACATGACCATCGGGACAAGGGTCATGCCCTGCCGCTGGGTTGCATTCCACAACCGCGACAGTTCCTTGCGGCTCACAAGCAGCTTGCGCTTGCGCCGCTCCTCATGACCCCAGGTCTTGGCCTGTTCATAGGGCGCGATATAGGCGTTGGTCAGCCAAAGCTCCCCATTGTCGACCGAGGCATAGCTTTCCGCGATATTCGACTGCCCGGACCGCAGCGATTTCACCTCGGACCCCAAAAGGATGATCCCCACCTCAAGATCCGACTCGATGGCATAGTCGTACCGGGCACGCCGGTTCTCGGCGATCACCTTGTAGTTCGGGTCTGTCTTCGGTTTCTTGGCCATGGTCCGCCCGAGATAGGGGATCGGCCCATGCCACACAAGGGCATCAATGCCTTATGGCTACAGGCTTGCCTCGCCGCACTGCAGCCGCGTCAACTCGGCCCGGGACTGGTCCGGGGTCAATCCGCGCGACAGGACATGGGCCAGTTTCACATAGGCCGCCTCGACCGTGATATCGGCACCATCCACTACGCCCGCATCGACAAGAACCGCCCCGGCGGCATAGGTGCCAAGGGCAATCCGGCCTTCCGGGCATTGGCTGACCGCGATGACCAGCGTGCCCTTGTCGCGCGCCGCCGTCAGCGCGTCGCGCAACGCCGGGCTGTCCGGCACCGTCCCCGACCCATAGCAGCGCAGCACAACGCCGTCGCATTCGGTCAGGGCCGCGCGGATCACATGGGCCGACACCCCCGGCGCCACCGACAGGATCGCGATGTCGTGGGTGCCGAAATCATGCACCCGGCGCTGGGCGGACGCCACCCGTGGCGGGGTCGACTCCTCTGCCGCCTCAAAGGCATCCGGGGCCGAGGAATGGGATTTGCGCACCCGCGCCCCATGCAGGCGGTTGCCCGCAAATTTCACCCAGACTCCTGCCGGGGCCATCGTCGCGGCGTCCAGCGCATTCGACAGGTTGGCCCAGCCATCGCTGCCCGGCTGGGTCAGGGGCAGCATCGACCCGGTCAGGATCACCGGGCGGTTCAGCCCTTCAAGGGCAAAACACAGCGCCGCGGCGGTATAGGCCAGCGTGTCGGTGCCGTGGGTCACGACAAACCCGTCATAGGCATCAAGATTGTCGAAAACTGCCCGCGCCACGCGGGTCCAGTCGGCAGGCGTGGCATTGGCGCTGTCGATCAGCGGATCGAGGCGCAGGATATCCACCACTTCGCGCAGCTCGCCCTGCGCCCGCAACTCTGCGATGGCGTCTTCCACCACACCGGCGCGGGGGGCATAGCCCCTCTCGGTCCGGTCCATGCCAATCGTTCCACCCGTGTGAATCAGAAGTATGGGCATTTGACGCCACCTGTTCCGTTTGACCCTACCTGACCCAAGGATAGGGCAACCGCAAGGGGACTTGATCGGGCTGGCGCCCCTCCGCGCAGCTGCTAATGTGCCCGCATGACCGCCCGCCCGATCCTGTCCAATGACACCGCCCGCCGCCTGTTTCTGGACCGGCACGGGTTGCTGTCCACAATTGGCGGGCCGGGACGCGGGGCCGATCTGGCCGATGTGATCACCGACCTTGGCTTCGTTCAGGTGGACAGCGTCAACACGCTGGCCCGGGCGCATGACCTGATCCTATGGTCGCGGCGCGGGCAATATCGGCCCCCCGCCCTGCAATCGCTTCTGCACCGGGACCGGGCGGTCTTCGAACACTGGACCCACGATGCATCGGTCATCCCGGTCGCTTTCTTCCACCATTGGCGGCACCGGTTCGAAACCGACCGGCAACACCTGCACCGCCGCTGGCAGGAATGGCGGCGTGACGGGTTTCTGGACAAGATCGAAGAAGTCCGCCGCCAGATCGAAACCCAGGGTGAATGCACCTCCGGAACCGTCGGCGAAGGCGAAGAACGCAAATCCGGCGGCTGGTGGGATTGGCACCCGTCGAAAACCGCGCTCGAATACCTTTGGCGCACGGGCGAGGTGTCGGTGGTGCGCCGTGACGGGTTCCAGAAGGTCTATGACCTGACCGAACGGGTCATCCCCCCGGCGCATCTGTCCGCCCGGACCGACCGAGACGAAAGCGTCGATTGGGCGATGCGGGCCGCGCTGGACCGGCTGGGGTTCGCCACCAGCACCGAGCTTTCCGCCTTCTGGGAACTCGCCACCAAGGAAGAGGCCCGCGCGTGGTGCCAATCCGCCCTGTCACGCGGCGAGATCATCGAGGTCGAAGTGGAAGGTGCGACCGGCGAGCGGCGACGGGCCTTCGCCCGCCCCGGTGCTTGGGAAACCTCGCTGCCCGATCCATCGACCCGCGTACGCATCCTCTCCCCCTTCGACCCGGCGCTGCGCGACCGGGCCCGCGCCGAACGGCTGTTCGGCTTCCACTACCGGATCGAAATCTTCGTGCCCGCGCCAAAGCGAACCTATGGCTACTACGTCTTCCCGGTGATGGAAGGGACCCGGCTGATCGGCCGGATCGACATGAAGGCGGACCGGCCCGCCGGGGCTGTCGACATCACCGCCTTCTGGCCCGAGGCCGGGGTGCGGATGGGCAAGGGGCGGCTGGCCCGGCTCGAGGCCGAGATTGAACGGATCGCTCGGTTTGCCGGCTGTCCGGACCTTCGTTTCGCCCCCGGCTGGCTGCGTGATCCCATGGCGCGATAGCGCAGGTTCCGGGTCGCCTGCCGTCCAGCGCGGCTGGATACTGCCCGCATGACCCAGACTGTGCTGCCCCTTCTGATCTTCCTTTTCCCGCTGGCCTACAGCCCGGGACCCGGAAACCTATTCTTCGCCGCCAATGGCGCGCGCTTTGGTCTGCGGGCGACCCTGCCTGCGAATGCCGGGTACCACGTCGCGACCTGGGTGGTGACGGTCGGGATCGGTCTGGGCTTTTCAGCCATGTTAGACACTGTTCCGGCCCTGTTTCGGTGGATTGGGGTCTTCGGCGCTCTCTATGTCCTGTGGCTGGCGCTGGGCATCCTTCGGGCGGGGATTACGCCAGACAAGGTCGCGGCCCGGTCGGCGGGGTGGTGGGACGGGGCGATCCTGCTGCTGCTCAACCCCAAGGCCTATGTGATCATCGGCCTGATGTTCAGCCAGTTCCTCGCCTCCGACGCTGACCACCGGTTCGGGCTGGTCCTGCTCATCGCGAGTGTCTTTACACTCAACAACCTGCTGGCTTTTCTGCTTTGGACCATCGCGGGCGACAGGCTGGCGCGCGGCTTTCGCAACCCGGCGCAAGCGCGATGGCTGACACTCGCCATTGGCGGCGTGCTGGCCCTGGTCGGGGTCTGGATGTTGCGGAACGGTCTGGTGGGATAGATCTCACCCCACCTTTCTTGCCCGAAGCAGTGCAAAGACCCCGCTGCCCACCACCAGAACGGACCCCGCGATCATCAGCGTATCGGGGCGTTCCCCGAACACCGTCGCGCCCAGCACGATACCAAAGACCAGTCTTGTATAGCGCCACGGGGTCACCGCCCCCACCTCGCCCGTCCGCATGGCGATGGTTAGGCTGTTATAGGCGAAGACGCCGAAAACCGTGGCCGCCGCGATCAGCCCGGTGGTGGGCAGGTCCGGCAGGTGCAGCCCGCCTTCAACAGCGGCAAGGATCGCCCCGGCAAGTGTCAGCATCGCAAAGCCGCAGATGCCCAGTTGCGCATTCGACAGAACCGGTGGCGCGGCGCGGGTGGCCAGATCGCGCCCCGCGAACCCCAGCATCCCCAAAAGCGCCAGTACCGACAGCGGCTCGAACCCCTCCAGCCCCGGCCGTAGGATCAACAGCACCCCGGCAAGGCCGACCCCGATCGCGGTCCAGCGCCGCCAGCCGACCCGCTCGCCCAGAAACAGCGCCGCCCCCGCGACCACGACCAGCGGCGTTGCCTGCAGGATCGCCGTGGCGAATGTCAGCGGCGTCAGGACAAAGGCCAGCGTGTAGAACAGCCGCCCCGTCACCTCGAACCCCGACCGCACAAGGATCGGACGCGACAGATAGGCGGAGGACCAGATTTCCTGCCCGTTCCGCCTTGTCAGAGCCGCAAATGCCAGCAACCCGCCGATCCCGAACAGCATCAGAACCTCGCCCGTGGGCAGGTGCTGGGCGGCGGCCTTCAGGAACATGTCCTCGACGGCAAAGCCCGCCATCGCGGCGATCATGAACAGGCTGCCGCGCAGGTTATCCCCCATGGGTCACCCGCCCGCCCGCAATCGTCGCCCGAATACCAAGTGCGTCGATCTCTGCCTCTGGCACCGCCTCGATATCGCCGGTCAGGATCACAAGATCCCCGGAAAGGCCCGGACGGATCGTGCCGGTCAGCCGCTCCATATGCGCGGCCCATGCCCCCCGCGCAGTATAGGCGGCCAGCGTGTCGGACAGCGGCAGCCGCTGGTCGCCGGCACCGGGATAGGGGGTGCGGACCAACTGCGCCCGGATCCCGCGCAAGACAGAAATATCCGTCACCGGCCAGTCCGAGGAAAAACAAACCATGGCGCCCGCCGCCTGCAAATCGCGGCAAAGGAACGCATCGCGCAGGCGGTCCGCCCCGAACGGCTCCATCCCGTCCAGACCGAAATCTAGAACCCCCGGCCCGTGCACCGGCTGGATCGAACAGGTGACACCCAGCGTGGCAAAGCGGGGCAGGTCAGTCCGGTCCAGCAGTTCGATATGTTCGATCCGGTGGCGGCTGTCGCGGGGGCCGTTGGCCGCGCGGGCGGCGGCGTATCCGTCCAGCGTCCGGCGCACGGCGGCATCGCCGATGGCATGAACCGCAATCTGCAACCCGCGCCGGTCGGCCTCTGTCGCGATACGGGCAAATTCGTCCTGCCCGAACAACCCCGCGCCCCGGTGGCCCGGCTGACCGGGATAGTCGTCCAGCCGAAAGGCCGTCCGGCTGTCCATCACCCCATCCATGAACAGCTTGACCATGCCCGACGACAGCCAGTCATCCGCATAATCGGCGGTCAGCGCGCCGGCCTCGTCCAGCATGTCCGGCGCCATGTCCGGTTTGAAATGGAACGGCACCTTGACCCGCGCGGTCAGCCGCCCCTCCGCCCGCAACCCGTCCAGCAGGGCAAGGGTATAGCGGTTTCCGTCCATGTTGATGACGCTGGTAATCCCGTGGGCCGCGCAATGGGCCAGCCCGCGCGCGGCCTTTTCCCGGTCTACCGCCAACGCGGCGGCATCGGGCCAAGGCGACGGATCGCGGCCCGTGGCAATGCCAAGGTTCACTCGCTCGTCGCCGCCAAGGGCGATGACCTTCGCAAAGGCCTCGAATTCGCGCAATTCGCCCGTCGCGGTGCCGTCGTCGCCCATGACCACTTCGTGTCCCGGCGGCGTATCGGCCCCGTACAGCACCCCGGCGGCGCGCAGGGCGGCGGTATTGGCCCAGACGGTGTGATGATCCGGCGCGGTGATGGCGATGGGGCGGTCCGCGATCACCCGGTCAAGGTCATGGCGGGTCATCGGGCGCCCGATCAGCCCGTAATCGCCACCCTGTCCCATCAGCAGCGGGGCCTCGGGATTATCGTTGGCAAAGGCGCGGAACGCGCGGGTCAGCGTCGCCTCCCCCTCGATCCCGACAAGGGACAGGTGGGTCAGTTCCGATCCGCCCAACACAAGGTGCAGGTGGCTTTCGACAAAGCCGGGCAGGACGGTCGCGCCGCCCGCTTCGATCACGCGGGTCGACGGCCCGGCAAGTGGTTCAACCTCGGCCCGGTCGCCCACCGCGACGATCACGCCGTCGCAAATGGCCACGGCCCCGGCACGCGGCCGGTCCGCCCACATGGTCAGCACGCGCGCCCCGGTGACGATCAGGTCAGGGGCGCGGGTCGCTGTCATCTCAGTTCAGAAGGCCCGCGTGAACCATGGCGCCGCGCACCCGGTCCTTGGTCCCGTCGCTCAGACCGACCAGCGGCGAGCGGACCTCGTCCGAACACAGGCCCAGCAGGGACATGGCGTATTTCGCGCCCGCAACGCCCGGCTCGACAAAGATCGCCTGATGCAGCGGCATCAGCCGGTCGGCAAGGGTCAGTGCGGTGGCGTAGTCGCCCGCAAGCGTGGCTTCCTGCATCTCGGAACACAGTTTCGGCGCGACGTTGGCGGTGACCGAAATGCAGCCGATGCCGCCCATGGCGTTGAACCCATGCGCGGTGGCGTCCTCGCCGGACAGCTGGATGAAATCCGCGCCGCAAGTGATCCGCTGTGCGGCGACGCGGGCCAGATCGCCCGTCGCGTCCTTCACCCCGATGATCATCGGGTGCTTGGCCAGCTCGCCCATGGTCGCGGGCGACATGTCCACGACCGACCGGCCGGGGATGTTGTAGATCACGATCGGCAGGCCCACCTCGGCGGTGGCCATGAAATGCGCGAACAGCCCGGCTTGGGTCGGCTTGTTGTAATAGGGGGTGACGACTAGTGCCGCATCGGCCCCGGCGGTCTTGGCGGCTTCGACCAGACGGACGGCTTCGATCGTGTTGTTCGACCCGGCCCCGGCAATGACAGGCACCCGGCCCGCCGCCTGCGCGACAACGGTTTCGACCACCAGATCATGCTCTTCATGGCTCAGCGTCGGGCTTTCACCCGTGGTGCCGACCGGGACAAGCCCGTGGCTACCCTGATCGATGTGCCAATCGACAAGTTTCTTGAGCGTCTCAAGATCGACTTGGCCGTTCGCGAACGGCGTGACGAGGGCAGGCATGGACCCCTTGATCATGATACGCTTCCTTCAGGTTGGACGGGGCGGTCCATCCGCCCCTTGAAATGCGCGCGGAACCTAGACGGGTTTCCGCCGATTGCCAAGTTTGTGAGTTGCCTGTGCAGGGGGGTGCGTTACGATTTCTGTCAAAACGAGCAGAAAGACACACATGCGTTTCCTTGGTTTCCTCCTCCGCTCGGGTCCGGGCACCGTTTTGGCCTTGTTTCTGGGCCTCTCGGCCTTTGCCCAACAATCCGCGAATCCCTCGGTCGCGGCGGCGTTTCAGGCGGGGCGGGACGACAATTGGGACCTTGCCTTCGCGCTTTTGCCGCCCGGCGATGATCTGGCCCGTGACCTGCTGATCTGGACCCGGCTGCGGCAGGAAGACAGCGGCGCGCGTTTTGACGACTATCTTGATTTCCTGCCGCGCCGCCGGGATTGGCCGGGGATGGACCGGCTTCGCGCGCGGGGCGAACAGATCATGCCGCCCGACCTGAACCCCGACCGGGTGATCGCCTGGTTCGACGGGGACCTGCCCGAAACCGGGATCGGGGCCGTGCGTCTGGCCGCCGCGATGATCGCCCGTGGCAATGCCGCCGGGGCCGAGGCGATGCTGCGCGAGGTCTGGCTGACGCAAAGCCTGTCGGACGAGGGGCACGAGGCCCTGATCGCCGCCCATGCCGATACCCTGCGCCCGCTGCATGGACAGCGCACCGATGCGATGCTCTGGCGCTGGCGCAAGGAAGATGCGGCGCGGATGATCGACCTGCTGACCGGCGATGAACAGGCGCTCTATGCCGCGCGGCTGGCCTTTCTGACCAAGGCGCCCGACGCCACCCAGACCTTCAACGCCCTGCCAACCCGCCTGCGGGCAGATGTCGGGCTGGCCTATGACCGGTTCAACTGGCTGGCCGACCGGGGCGACTGGACCGAGGCGGTCGCGGTGCTGAAATCCCATTCCACCCGAGCCGAGGATATGGGCCAGCCGTTCCGCTGGTCGGGATGGCGGCGGACGCTGGCTCGCTGGGAAATGCGCGAAGGCCGCTACCAATCCGCCTATGACCTTGCCAGCCAGCATTTCCTGACCGCCGATGATGGCGAAAGCTATGCCGATCTGGAATGGCTGTCGGGTTACCTTGCCCTGCGCTGGCTGGACCGGCCCGGCGTCGCCCTGCGCCATTTCGAACGGATGGCCGCCGCCGTGGACGGGCCGATCTCCGAGGGCCGCGCCGGATACTGGATCGGCCGCACCCACGAGGCGCTGGGGAACGAGGCCGCCGCCGTCGCCGCCTATGCCCACGGGGCCCAGCACCAGACGAGCTTCTACGGCCTTCTCGCCGCCGAAAAGCTGGGCCAGTCGCTCGACCCCGCCCTGACCGGGTCCGAGGTCTTTCCCGACTGGCAGTCGGCCCCTTTTCTGGGCGAGGAAAAGACCCGCGCCGCCCTGACCCTTCTGTCCGCCGACGAACGGGTCGGCGCGGTCCTGTTCTTTGCCGATCTGGGGCGCGAGTTGGACCGGACCGAACTGGCGCAACTGGGCGAGATCCTTGTGGCGCTGGACGAAAGTTTCTACGCGGTGCTTCTGGGCAAGGCCGGGGTCGCGCGGGGGCTGATGGTCCCGGCGATCTACTACCCCGACCACCCCCTGTCCCGCAAAGACATCCCCGTCAGCGCCGAACTCGCCATGTCCATCGCCCGCCGCGAAAGCGAATTTCGCACCGATGCAGGCAGCGCCGTCGGGGCGCTTGGGCTGATGCAGGTCATGCCGGGCACCGCCGAGGACATGGCCGACGACCTGGGTCTCGACTACAATCGGTGGCGTCTGACCTCGGACTGGGACTACAACGCCATGCTCGGCGCCCGCTATCTGGAACTTCTGGAACAGGAATTCGGCCCCTCGCCGGTGTTCATCGCGGCGGGCTATAACGCCGGGCCGCGCCGTCCCCGCGACTGGATTGCCGAACGGGGCGACCCCCGAACTGGCGAAATCGACGTGATCGACTGGATCGAGATGATCCCCTTCCGCGAAACCCGCAACTACGTGCAGCGGGTCGCGGAATCGATTCCCGTCTACCGGGCGCGGCTGACCGGCCAGACCGGGCAGATCAGGTTCACTGCCATGCTGGTGGGGGAAAAGCCGGTGATCCGGCCCGTTGCGCGGCCTGCCGCCGGGAACCCCGCCGAAACGCCGGTTCCCGCCGCAACAGAAGTCCCGGCTACCAACCTTGCCCCTGCGATCAGCCTGCGGCCCGTTGCCCGGCCCTAACCCTTCACCCGCGCCCGCCACAGGGTAAACAGACCCGCCGCAACCACGATGGCGGTTCCGACCGCCACGTTGGTGCGCAGGGTTTCCCCGAACACCGCGATCCCAAGGGCCGAGGCGAAGACCAGTTGCAGATAGGCAAAGGGCTGCACGGCGCTGGCCTCTGCCACCTCGTAGGTCTTGATCAGTAGGTAATGCCCCACCGCCCCGGTCACGCACAACAGGCCCATCCAAGCCCAATCCGGCGTGGTCATCGGCTCCCAATTGAAGACGCCGACCACCGTCACCGCCGCCGCCCCCGTGACCCCGGTCCAGAAAAACGACGTCGCGGCGCTGTCTTTGCGGGCCGCATAGCGGGTCAGCAGCGCATAGAGCGCGAACATCAGCGCAGAGGCGACGGGGAACAAAGCGGCAGGAGAAAACACCGTGAACCCCGGTTCCAGAATGATCAGGACCCCGACAAACCCGACCCCGATCGCCGCCCAGCGGCGCCAGCCTACGGCCTCTCCCAGAATCGGGCCGGACAGGGCGGCGACCAGAAGCGGGTAGGCGGCAAAGATCGCATGGCTTTCCACCAGTCCCAGATAGGTGAACCCCGCGACCATCACGCAGATTTCCGCCACGAGCAGAACGCCGCGAAAGGTCTGCAACAGCGGTTGGCTGGTGGCCGCAGCGGCCCGGATCGACCCTTCCTTGCGGCTGGCAATCGCGATCACGAAGGCGGCAAAGAACCAGTATCGGATCATCACCACCATCAACACGTTGTATTCCGACGCAAGGTGGCGGCTGATCCCGTCCTGCATCGCAAAAACAAAGGTCGTCGCGGTCATCAACAGGATGCCAAGGCGGGTGTTGGTCTGCATCAGGTGGGCATCCTTGCGCGGGTCATATGCCGTTTGCGGCCGTAGCCGGGGGTGCGGGTGACGGCGAACCCCGCCGCCTCAAGCGACCGGCGCACATGGCCCGCTGCGGTATAGGTCGCGGCGGTGCCAGCCGGGGCCGTATGCCGGGCAACCTCTGCCATCAGGTCCGGCCCCCAAAGTTCGGGATTCTTGGCCGGGGAAAACCCGTCCAGAAACCACGCATCCGCAACGCCCTCCCAATCGGGCAGGGTCAGGCGGGCATCGCCGCGCCGGATGTCCAGCCGCACCTTGCCAAAGCCATAGGGGCCATCGTCCGCCCGGATCGCAGCCACAAGCGCCTCCGCCCGTTCCGCCAGCACCGGAAAGGCCGCCAGCGCGGTGGCCATATCCGCAGGCGTCATCGGATAGGCCTCGAAGGTGGTGAACGTCAGGGTGTCGGGCTGCCCCGCCGAGTCAAAGGCCCGCCAGGCCATCAGAAAGTTCAGCCCCGTCCCGAACCCCAGTTCCGCGATCCGGAAGCCGCCACCAAAGCGGGCGGGGAGGTCATTGCCGTCAAGAAACACATGCGCGGTTTCGGCCAGCCCGTCATCAAGGCTGAAATAGGGGTCGTCGAACCGGCGCGAGATCGGGATGCGCCCGTCGCGCCAGTCTAGATCTGCCGTCTGGTCTGCCATGTCGCCATGCCTTAAGGGTTGGCGCGACATTGGGCGAGGGAACGGGGAATGGCAACGGTCGACGTGACGATCCTGGGGGCGGGGGCGTTTGGCCTGTCAGTGGCCTGCGCCTGTGCCCTGCGCGGCGCGCGGGTCCGGGTGATCGACCCGAACGGTGTCGCCGCCGGATCGTCGGGCGGGCTGGTCGGGGCCTTGGCCCCGCATGTGCCGGACCAGTGGAACGCCAAGAAACAATTCCAGTTTGACAGCCTGATCGGCGCCGGGGCCTTCTGGGCCCGCATCGGTGAGCTTGCGGGCGAAGACACGGGCTATCTCCGGTCCGGTCGGCTGCAACCCCTTGCCGACGAGGCCGCCGTCGCGCTTGCCCAAGACCGGGCGCAGTCCGCCGCCGATCTGTGGCAGGGGCAGGCCATTTGGCAGGTGGTCGATGCCGGCGATCATGGCGACTGGACCCCAAAAAGCCCCTCGGGCAAGTTGGTATTCGACACGCTGACCGCCCGCATCCACCCCCGCCGCGCCACCCGCGCCCTGGCCCGCGCCCTTGTCGCGCTGGGCGGCGAGGTTACCGAAAACGGCAAGCCCGAGGGCAAGATCGTGCACGCCACCGGCTGGCAGGGGTTGCTGGATCTGTCCGCCGAAATCGGCGCCCCCGTGGGCAACGGGGTAAAGGGGCAGGCGGCGCTTCTGCACTTCGACGCCGCCGACCGGCCCCAGCTCTACGCCGATAGCCTGCACATCGTGCCGCACGCTGACGGGACGGTGGCCATCGGCTCTACCTCGGAACGGGACTTCACCGACCCCACCGGCACCGACAGTCAGCTGGACGACATCATCGCCCGCGCCCGCGCCGCCTTTCCGGTCCTGCGCGACGCCCCGGTGATCGAACGCTGGGCCGGGGTGCGGCCCCGCGCCCGCAGCCGGGCGCCGATGCTGGGCGCGCACCCAACGCGACCCGGTGAATTCATCGCGAATGGCGGGTTCAAGATCGGCTTCGGCATGGCGCCGGGTGTGGGCACCGTGATGGCGGACCTGATCCTGGATGGGCAGGACAGCATCCCCGAGGATTTCAAACCCGCCGCCAGCCTGCCCAAGGGTTAGCGCGCGACCGCCTCCATGCATTGCCGCTCATCCGCGCCGCGCACCCACAACGCCCCATCGGCCCAGCAGAACGCCGCCTCTTCGCCCGCGATCAGGGGCGAGGTGGCGCGATAGGTGAACTCGGTCAGGCCGCCCAACTGCGCCTCGGCCAGAAGCATCAGCATCTGCGCCAGAAGCGGCCCGTGCACCACCAACCCGGCATAGCCTTCGACCGCGCGGGCATAGTCCACGTCGTAGTGAATGCGGTGCCCGTTGAAGGTCAGCGCGGAATAACGAAACAGCGCGGTTTCATCGAACGACCGGACCCGCGCAATTTCCTCATCCGTCCGGGCCTGTGGCGGCACCGGCGGCGCGGCGTCCGGTCCGGGGTCCTCGCGATAGACCAGATCCTGCCATTCGGTCAGGCAGATCGACCCACGCTGCCAATAATCATGGCGCAGCCGGACAAAGGCCAGTGGGCCTGACCGGCCATCCTTGCGGGTGCTCGAGTCCACGCTTGACCGTTTTTCCGCGCGGATGCCCGCCAGTAGCGGGCTGTGAAACCGCAGCGACCCGCCCGCCCACATCCGGCGGGGCAGACCCATATCGGGGATCAGCCCGATGCCGGTGGCGGGATGGCCATCCCGGCCCAGCCGGGCCGGGGGCTGCGGGTCCCAGAAATACAACTGGTGGTAAAACGGCGGCAGCACATCGCCCTGCTCGAACGCGCGCGGATCGCCCAGCATCGCTTGCATGGCAGTGGCGCGGGCCGGATCAAGAACATCAGAGAAGGTCTGGGTCATGTGCCAAACCTGCCCCGCATTCTACGCGCCTGCAAGATCGCGCAACGCCTGCATCTGGGTCTCGACAGCGGCGCGATACCGGTCCGACGTCAGACGGCCCTCGGCGTTGAACTGGTCCTTGGCTTGCCCCACCAGAACCTCGCGTCCCGACAGAAGGCGCGGGGCAAAGGGGGAGAGGGCAAGACGCAGCGCATTCTGCGCCCGTTCGCCACCGGACCGGCCCGCCGCCGCGGACAGAATCGCCACCGGCTTGTCCTTCCACGGGCCGCCATCGGTGCGGCTGACCCAATCCAGCGCGTTCTTCAACACGCCAGACAGGGACTTGTTGTATTCCGGGGTTACGACGATCACCGCCTCGGCCCCGGCGATCTGGTCGGCCAGACGCTGCACCTCTGCCGGAATGCCGTCGCTGTCCTGCAAATCCCCGTCAAAGAGCGGAAACCGGATGTCACCGGCGATGAACTCCTCCGCGCCATAGGCACGCGCGGCCTCCAGCATCAGTTTCCGGTTCAGCGACCCCGCCCGCAGCGATCCGCAAATGCCCAGCAAATACCCCATATCAACCCTCTCAAAACACTTATCGTTGTCATGCCAACTACCTATCGGTGAAATCGCTGGCGGCAACCCCACCCCCTTGCACAGCCGCTGTGCACGGACCAATCTGCCGGGCAGATGAACAGGGGGCGCGACATGCGGCACGGCGGACAGATCCTTGCGGACCAGTTGAAAATTCACGGCGCGCGGCGCGTCTTTTCGGTGCCGGGGGAGAGCTTCCTTGCCGCCCTCGATGGGCTGTACGACAGCGGGATCGACAACGTGGTCTGTCGTCAGGAAGGCGGCGCCGCGATGATGGCCGAAGCCTATGGCAAGTTGACCGGCCAGCCGGGCATCTGTTTTGTCACCCGTGGACCGGGGGCGACCAATGCCAGCGCGGGCGTGCATATCGCGATGCAGGACAGCACCCCGATGATCCTGTTCATCGGCCAGATCGACAGGGGCCACCGCGACCGCGAAGTGTTTCAGGAAGTCGACTATCGCGCCATGTTCGGCCCGCTGGCCAAATGGGTCGCGGAAATAGACAGCACCGACCGTATCCCCGAATACATCCGCCGCGCCTTTGCCGTGGCCACCGCCGGGCGGCCCGGCCCGGTGGTTCTCGCTCTGCCCGAAGACATGCTGTCCGATAGCGCCGATGTCCCCGACAGCCCCGGCCCGCTGGTCGAACTGACGCCGACCTACAGCACCATCGCCGAAGACGCGCTGGACTGGCTGTCTGTGGCCCAAAGGCCGCTTGTCATCGTGGGCGGGCCGCATTGGTCGCCGCAGGCTGCGGCGGACCTTGCGCACTTCGCCAGCACCCAGAATGTGCCGGTTGCGCTGGGCTTTCGGCGGCAGGACTATCTGGACAACCGGCACCCCTGCTATGCGGGCGACCTGAACGTCGGGCCGAACCCCCGGCTTGCCGCGCGGCTGCGCGATGCGGACCGGCTTCTGGTCATCGGGTCGCGGCTGGGCGATATCGAAACCCAGGGCTTCACCAACGTCGACCCGATCCGGCAAAAGCCGCGCATCTGCCACATTCACGCCGACCCGAACGAACTGGGACGGGTCTGGGCGCCCGACCTCTGCGCCGTGGCCGATGCGGTCAATTTCACCCGCGCCCTGTCGCGGCTGCCCGCCTGCGGAACCGACTGGGCCGATTGGACCAAAGCCGCCCGGGCCGATTACGACGCATGGCTGACGCCAAAGGAAAGCCCCGGCGCGGTCAAACAAGAAGAGGTGATCCGCCACCTGTCCCAAACCTTGCCTGAAGACGCGATCCTGACCAACGGCGCCGGGAACTACGCCGCATGGCTGCACCGCTACTTCGTTTACAAGGGTTTCCGGACCCAGCTCGCTCCGACGTCCGGGTCGATGGGCTATGGCTTCCCGGCGGCGGTCTCTGCCAGCCTCGAACACCCCGACCGGGTCGTGGTCTGCCTTGCCGGGGACGGCTGCCTGCAAATGACCCTGAACGAGATGTCTACGGCCATCCAATACGGCGCCAAGCCGATTGTCATCGTCATGAACAACGGCCGCTACGGCACCATCCGGATGCATCAGGAAAAACACTATCCCGGGCGCGTCTCGGGCACGATGCTGGCCAATCCCGACTTTGCCGAACTGGCCCGCGCCTACGGCGGGCACGGTGAAACGGTCGAGGTGCAGGACCAATTCGCCGCCGCCTTCGACCGGGCGCAGGCATCTGGCACGCTTGCAGTGATAGAGGTCAAGATCGACCCCGAGGCGCTCTCGACCGGCATGACCCTGTCCGAGGCCCGCGCCGCGGGCGAGGCGGCGAAGGGGTAGGGAACTCCACACTTCGTGATTGCAGGCAGGCAATGCTAGGCTCTCCATAAGGGAGAGCCACCATGCCCAATTACCACGACCTGCGCACCGCCGCCGACTACGCCGAACGGGACTACGCCCGCGTCTTCCCGCAGATGACCGATGCGGAACGGGTCCGATGTATCACCGGGCTTATGCGGCTTAAGATCGGGCTCGCCTCGCAGATCCCGGCCCGGCGCACCGAAACCAACCTTCTGGTCGCCAGCTGGAACATCAAGGAATTCGGGCACACCACCCAGCGCCTGCCCGAGGCCTATTTCTACATCGCCGAAACCCTTGCGGCCTTCGATCTGATCGCCGTGCAAGAGGTAAAATCGACGCTCAAGGATCTTGAGATCGTCATGCGGCTTCTGGGCGAGGACTGGAAATACATCGTCAACGACATCACCGACGGGACGGACGGAAACGCCGAACGGTCGGCCTATATCTACAACACGCGGCGGGTGCGCCTATCCGGACTGGCCGGGGAAATCGCGCTTTGGGATGCGATCACCCACGACAGCCCTCTAGGCCTCAAGCAACTTAAACGGTCGCCCTACATGACCGGCTTCATCGCGGGCTGGAAGAAGTTCGCCTTGGTCAGCCTGCATTTGCACCCCGGCGACGACGACGAAGACGTCCTGCTGCGCGGGGAAGAGGTGCGGCTCCTGCTCAAGGCACTCAAGGCAAAACGCAAGGGGCTGTGGTCCGACAACCTGATCCTCTGCGGCGACATGAACCTTTATGACAGCAAGGATCAGGGGGTCATGGCGGCCATGGCGCAGGCGGGCTACCGCGAATGCGAAGGGCTGATCGGGAAGGACACAAACGCCACCCTGACCGAAGCCTACGACCGGATGTTCTTTACTCAGAACGATTACTTCCACATCGAAGAGGACGAAACCGGGACGGAACAGGGCGGGGTCTTCAACCCCTTCGGCTTTGTCTATCGGGATGCGGACGCCGACAAATACCTTGCCGAAATGGTCGCAGTCTACGGCGGCGACAAGGACCTTGCCGGCAACGCCGCCGACCGGCAGGCCTATTACGTGAACTATTGGCGCAAGAACCAGATTTCCGACCACTTCCCGATCTGGGCGGAACTGGTCACCGATGACAGCGGCGCGTTTCTGGCGGAAAAGCTGGTCGAACATCAAACCTGAAAGGGCGCCCCGTTGCCGGGGCGCCCTCCACAGGGTGCGGAACAGGGATTGGTCTATTCCGCGGGAACGACGTTGGTCGGAACGTGTCCGCCGTAGTGGCGCCGGTTCAGGTGCCAGACAAGGGCGACCATCGCCAGTTGGAAGGCAATCGCCACGGCGGTGAAGCCCCAGTAGGCGGCGCCGAATTTCTCGATCACCCCATTGGCCACAAGACCCTTGTTGATCCAGAATTTCAGCATCACGGACATCGCCACACCGGGACAAACCAAGGCGTAGGAGCCGGGGCTGTTCTTGTCGCCGGTCAGAAAGGTCTTGGCGTATCCCTGACGGGCCAGAACCAGCAGCCCCAGCAAGCCAAAGGTCAACTGAACAGCAAGCAGCTTGGTCATCAGCATCAGGTTGCCGGCATCCGTGGTGTGTTCATCAAACGTCGTGTGTAGGCCGTGGTTCTGACGCATCCACATGATCCCAAGGATGGTCATCAGCGGGACAATGATCATCAGGGTCGGGCCCGATTCTTTCGCGGTGCCATAGTGCAGCATGGAGTTAAAGGCGGTCACGGCGGCAACGATCGCATAGATCAGCGCCATGCTTCCAAGGATCGTCGACAGGATCAGGCTGGCGGCAACCACCGTCGGGCTGGTGGACATGGCGGCCGGGGCGGCAAGGCCCACTGCGGTCATGGCCAGTGCGAAGGACGGCAGCAGTTGCGCGAAAGAGTTATGCGCGGTCACATCGAAAATGCCCCCGTCCGACAGGACGCGGCCAAGGAAATGGCCGATCAACCGTAGCGCGAACAGCCCGTTCAGGGCAAAGGCAACCATCGCCAGCGGGAACAGATATTCAACAACGCCCCAAAGGCCCGGAACGAACACAAGTCCGACGATGAACAGCCCGTTGATCGACATCGCAATGGCCAAAGGCATAGCCAGAAGCTGGCTTTCGGCGTTCGAGGCGCGCAGCTTGGCATAGGCGGGCGTCTTCCGCCAGGCGGCGAAGCGGGACAGGTTCCAAACCAGGTATTTCAGGTTTAGAAAGGCGAAGACCGCGATCCCGATTAGGGCCACGGCGATGCCGACCTGCAGGGGCAGGCTGCCCCCGGCCCAGGCGCGGGCGATGTCCTCGAACACCGGAACCGGCTGCCCCGGGTGCTTTACCCAGAACATAAGGTACATGAAGAAGGTCACGGCAAGTCCGCCCGCCCCGACCGAGGTCAGGAAATAGAGCGGTGAATAGGTATCTGCCGGACGGCTGGTGGCGGGATTGGACATGTGCCCCTCCATACATTGCAAAAATATTATGTGTCACACATGAAGGTGCGGTAAAAACATGTCAAGAATGAAATATATCAGGTCAGACTGACAGACTGTCGCAGCCAAGGTCAGGAAATCCGGAGTATCGAACCTCTGTGCCTCCGGTTAACCTTACGGAAGCCATGCAAATTCCCCGTAACGGCCATTTTGGGGCCGGGGCGGCGGACTAGGGTGACCGCACGGCGGCAGTCAGATCGCCGGTCAACAGTTTTGAGGCGCAGGAAAGGTATCCCGATGTCCACGGCCAGTATCAGTGCGAACAAACCCCTCTATCTTGCCGCCCTGGCGGGCCTGCCCCTGATCGGGATTACCCTGTATCTCTGGGGGCAGCCGCCGATCTGCACCTGTGGCGAGGTCAAGCTGTGGATCGGGTCCATCTTCGACAGCGGCAATTCCCAGCACATCGCCGATTGGTACACGCTGTCGCATATCCTGCATGGGGTGCTGATCGCGCTGGTCGGGCGGCTGGTGTTTCCCCGGCTCGGGTTCGGCTGGTTGTTCGGGGCGGCCATTGTGACCGGCGTTGGTTGGGAATTGATCGAACACACCGATTGGGTTCTGGGCAAATTCCGCGCTACCACGATCAACCAAGGCTACCATGGCGACAGCGTGCTCAATGCCGTGTCCGACTACATCTGGATGATGGGCGGCTTCTTTGCTGCCTACAGCCTGCGGACCTGGATCGTCCTGTCGATGGTCGCAGCCCTTGAACTCAGCGCGGCCTTCATCGCCCGCGACAGCCTTGCGCTGTCCACCCTGTCGCTCGTCTACCCGATCCAATCCATCGAAGACTGGCAGCAGGCACTGAACCCCAACCGCGAAACCGCCGCCGTCCAATAGGGATTGACCCTTGTGCACCTGCCCCCCGCTTTGGTCTAACGGGATCACCTGAACCCGAGGACCGAACATGGTGGATATCGCGACCCGCGTCTGGAACCACAAGTGGAAGATCGACCCGATTATCCGGTCCCTGATCGACACGGATTTCTACAAGCTCCTGATGTGCCAGTCGGTGTTTCGCAACAAACCCGACACGCAGGTGACCTTCAGCCTGATCAACCGGGCCAGGCACATCCGGCTGGCCGACATGGTCGACGAAGGGGAGTTGCGCGAACAGCTTGACCACATCCGCTCCCTGTCACTCTCCCGCGGCGAAAGCACATGGCTGCGGGGCAACACCTTCTACGGCAAGCGGCAGATGTTCACCCCCGCCTTCATGGAATGGTTCGAAAACCTGCGGCTGCCGCCCTACCACCTCGAAAAACGGGACGGGCAGTATGAACTCACCTTCGAAGGGGCCTGGCCCGAGGTGATGATGTGGGAAATCCCGGCCCTTGCGGTGCTGATGGAACTGCGGGCGCGGGCCGTGCTGAACGACATGGGGCGGTTCGAGCTTCAAGTGCTCTACGCCCGCGCCATGACCAAGCTCTGGGAAAAGGTCGAAACGCTGCGCACCATCCCCGACCTGCGGCTCGCCGACTTCGGCACCCGGCGGCGGCACGGCTACCTCTGGCAGGACTGGTGCGTGCAGGCGATGATGGAAGGGTTGGGCGAGAAATTCGTCGGCACCTCCAACTGCCTCATCGCCATGAAGCGCGATATCGAGGCGATCGGCACCAACGCCCACGAACTGCCCATGGTCTACGCCGCGCTGGCCGAGGATGACGCCGCCCTCGCCCGCGCCCCCTATGACGTGCTCGCCGATTGGCACGAGGAGCACGACGGTAACCTGCGGATCATCCTGCCCGACACCTACGGCACCCCCGGCTTCCTGAAGAACGCGCCCGACTGGCTGGCCGGCTGGACCGGGATCCGGATCGACAGCGGCGACCCGGCTGAAGGCGCCGAAACCGCGATCCGCTGGTGGCAGGAGCGGGGCGAGGACCCGCGCCAGAAACTGGTGATCTTCTCGGACGGGCTGGACGTGGACAAGATCGCCGCGCTGTCGGCGCAGTTCCGGGGGCGGGTGCGGGTGTCCTTCGGCTGGGGGACGATGCTCACCAATGATTTCATCGGGCTGACGCCAGACGACAGCCTCGCCCCGTTCAGCCTTGTGTGCAAAGCCGTCTCGGCCAACGGGCGGCCCACCGTGAAACTGTCCGACAACCCCAACAAGGCGATGGGACCCACCGAGGAAATCGCCCGTTACAAACGGGTCTTCGGGGTCGGGGAACAGGACCGGGTGGAGGTGGTGGTCTAACCCGCCGCCCGATCAAGAGCGCCGCGCACGAACCGAGGGGCGGGAAGCAAAGCGCCCGCCCCGTGGGGGCGGTTCGGGCGCTGCCAAAGCGAAGCTTTGGCAAATCGGAATGGCTAGTATCAGCCCAAAGATTGGCCAAAAGAATCTAGATACTAGCAAAGAAAAGGGCTCTGATTTCTCGCAATGGGGTTTCAAGATTGGCGCCGAATTTCGGAAATCCTCCAAAATGACAACTCATTCGACTTCTTTTGCCTCCTCAATTACCCGATCGACCAATCCTCTCGAAATATCAGCCAACTCGCCCGCCATTAGACAACCGTCAGTTCGGGCATCGGCCATGCCGGAAAGCTTTGCAAAAGGTATCACCCTCTCTAGGCTTTCCCGGTATTCACTTCGCTTGCCGAAGTTCATGACGCCGGGATAGAAAGTGTTCGCTGCCGCGTCGACCACGTTTGCCACTGCTTCATCGTCAAACCTCGATGCAAAGCAGTGCTCCGCGCGTGCCATGTTGATTACCCAATTCTCGAATGCGGTGTCGAAAATCATGCGGTATTCCGCTCGAAAGTCAGTCTCGACTATCTCGCCTTCTTGAAGCCCCATTGCGGCAAATGAGCATGTGCGGAATTCTGCTAGCGCGCCAGATGTGCCAGCCAATGATACAAGTCCAAGTATTTCAAGGCCGTCATCTTCCATGGCATTTAATGCAGGTACCACGTTGTGCCGTTCTTCTATGCCGAAAATTCCAGCAGAATTATCGTCCAAGTCTTGGAGGCGAACCTCGAAAAGTGAAACGTCGCTTAGGTCAAATCTGTCCGCACCGATGCGAATCTCACCAAAGGCATCTTCGAAAGCGTCTTCATCACGCAAGCCTCTGTTGTCAAAGAAGCGTTGGTAGACCAATGAGCGATCGGAGATAATAAATCTGAGAGACCATATGTCCTTGTAGTCGGATAGCTGCAAAGTGACGCTCTTGTCAGCGTCCGTGTACAATGTGACAAAGCATGGATAACCCGCACGATCTTCAAAGAATTCACGACCGGTCACTGTTTCAGCAGTTGCCTCACATGCTACTAGTGTCAAAGCTGCAGAAATATTGAATGCTCGAAACATTTTGATTACTCCGTCATAATTCTACCCCAATATGCACCAACTGAGGCTGATTTCCACATTGCTCCTTCGAACCAGTGACAGGTTGTGGCCGCCGATCGACTGAATCTTCTTGGAAGAAAGACAATTCTTCAAACCCTAATCACATAATCCTTCACCGTCGTCTCAACCACTTCCCAGACCCCTTTGAACCCCGGTCGGATCACAAAGCTGTCCCCGGCTTCCAGACGGCGGCTGTCGCCGCCCTCTTCGTGCAGCACCGACACGCCCTCAAGGATGCGGCAGTATTCCCATTCGTCATAGCTCACCCGCCATGCCCCCGGCGTCGATTGCCAGATCCCGGCGTATAGCCCGTCGCGCTCCTCGATATCCCATGTGGTGAACACCGGGTCGCCCGAGACCAGCTTTTCCGGCGCGGGCCGGTCGGTGGTGGGCGTGACCGCCGCGCGGTCGATGGGTTGGAAATGGGTCATGCTTTCTCCTCAGCCTGTCTCGTCCGGGCGGGCGGTGCCGCGCAGGGCCTTCACCTCGCCCCGTTTCTTCTTGGCCTCCAGCCGCCGCCGCACGCTCCCCTTCGTGGGTTTCGTGGCGATCCGCCGTTTCGGGGTCTGCGTGGCTTTCAGCACCAGTTCCGCCAGCCGTTCCCGCGCGATCTCGCGGTTCCGCGCCTGGCTGCGGGTGTCCTGCACGAAGATCACCACCGTGCCCGCCTCGGTCCAGCGTTGCCCCGCCAGCCGCCGCAGCCGCGTCTTGACCGGCCCCGGCAGGTTGGGCGACCGCGCCGCCTCGAACCGCAGTTCGACCGCCGTGCTGACCTTGTTCACATTCTGCCCGCCCGGCCCCGAGGCGCGCACGAATTGCTCGGTCAGTTCCCAATCCGCGATCTCGATCTGATCGGTGATCCGAAGGCCCATGTCCTGCCCTGAAAAATCTGTACAAACCGGGCCACAGCCTGCCCCAAAATTGTACAAACCGCTACAATTTCCATTCAAAAGGGCCGCTCCGGCGACCAGAGCGACCCTTCGAAAGTTCCGGAGGTGGTTCGGTTAGGGTGAACCCACCTTGGTGGTCTCGTCAGCCAAGGGCTGCCCTAGCTGCGACTCCCCCAAAATGTCCCGACACCTTTCTCCAATCTCTTTCTTGACACTGGATCACCTCCTTTCGATGGGTTTCGCCTGTGCTCAGGTTTGCACAGATATTGTGTATGTCAAATGAAAATACACAATTTTCTGTAGATTAACCGAGACGCTGCAGCATCCGCCCAACGATGATGCGGAACGGGATCAGCGCGATCAGGGCGATGCCCAGCTTGACGCTCCAGTCCACGACGGCGGTGCCGACCCAGCGGGTGGCGTCAAAGCCGAAGGGGGTCGCGACGACCTCGTTGAAGAAATCCGTGTTGTGGTCCGCGCCCAGAATTCCGACGAAACCCGCCGAAAAAGCCAGCGAAAAGAATAGGATAGTGTCAAGGGTGGACCCGATCAGGGTCGACGCCAGAGGCGCGCGCCACCATGCCCCGGACCGAAGCCGGTCAAACACGAAGACATCCACCAGCTGCGCCACAAGGAACGCCGTGCCCGAGCCGATCGCGATCCGCGCGGTCACAGCGGGGGCCGAGAAATCGGGCGCGAGGTCGATCATCACGAAGGTCCCGATGTAGGAACAGATCAGCCCCACGATGAAGCCCGCGAAGACAACCTTGCGGGCGCTCGCCGCGCCATAGACCCGGTTCATAACGTCGGTCACAAGAAAGGCAAAGGGATAGGTGAATGCCCCCCAGGTCAGCCAGTCGCCGACGAAGAATTGGACAAGGATGTTCGAGGCCACGACGATGGCGGCCATGGCAAGGATGCCGGGAAGAATGCGGGTCATTTCGGGTGCTCCGTTTTTTACAAGGGTGCGGCGACTTGGCCCCCACCATGGGGACGCGCCCCTCTACGCCCCTTGGGTCAAACGGTCAATATGGCAGGACAAGCTCGACAATCAGCGTGCGCTGGATCGGAAGGAAGTTGTCGTCCGAAATCATCGAGGCGACGAGCCGCCCGCGGGCATCCCGCCAGATCGCGACCCCTTCAAGGTTGTCGTGGCTGCCGGACCAGAGTTCCACCCCGCCGGACCCGTCGAGATCGAAGCGGCGCAGGCGGCTCTGAAAGCCCAGCAGCCCGACCTTGCGTTCAAGGATATAAAGCCGCCCGTCGGGGCCGATGTCGGCGCCGGAAACAAGGTATTCGTCGGACCGGGGCAAAGAGAACGGGATGGACCATTTCCCACCGGAGTAGCGGTAGACGGAAAAGGGCCGGTCGAAGTCCCCGGATCGTTCAGGGATGGTGTAAAGCGTCCCATCCGGGCCGATTGCCAAGGCTTCGAGGCTGGAATTCACCTGCATGTCCCGGAAGTCCGGGTGCCGGGGCAGCCATGCGGCCTCGCCTGTCAGGGTCGCATAGGTCCAGACCCGCGCCTCGCCTTCAAAGCTGACGTAGATGCGCCCGTCATCCCGTATCGCCAGACCCTCTGCATCGGCCCGAAATCCGGTGGCAGGGGTGCCGTCGGTGTCATTCAGCGGACCCTGCGCGGTCAGGTCGATCCGGTCAATGGTGCCAGCATCGGACCGGCTAAATGTCCCACGCACCCAGATCCCGCTGTCAGAGATTGCGGTGAAACGCGCACCGTCGTCACTGACCTCGATCCCCGAAAACCCGCCCAGACCGGCGTCTTGGTGGGCCCAGTGGAAGACCGAAGGGCGGGGATCATCGGTCGCCCATGCCACTGGGGCAAGCCAGAAAAGGCCAGCAAACAAGGCAAAGGTTTTGCGCATTCAGTTGGCGGCGACCGCGGCGCATTGTCCGGGAAGCTGGGCCATGGTCAGCGGCCCGCGCGGCGGGGCGGGGTTCGGGTCGGGCGGCGGCGGGTTAAGGATATTGTCCACCCAGACCTGCGCATCGGCGCAGCCATCACCAGCGGGCGGCGGGGCCTGATCTTCGCAGCCCGGCGCGCCGGCGGGGCAGTTCAGCCGGACGTGGAAATGGTAATGATGCCCATGCCACGGCCGGATCTTGCGCAGCCAGTCGCGGTTGCCGGTTTCCCAGTTGCACATGTCGATCTTGGCGCCGGGGAACACGAAAATGCGGGCGACGCGGGGGTCGCGGGCTGCCTCGCGCAGAAGCCGCATATGTGCTTCGGTCCAATCACTGTTGGTATAGGCCCCGCCCGCGCGGCGCATGGAAATGGACGACAGGCTTTCGCGTTCGTCCCGGCTCAGGTTCAGGCGCTGCGGCGGAAGCATCCAGATATCCGCGTCAAGGCCGGTCTGGTGGCTGGCATGCCCGGTCAGCATCGGGCCGCCGCGTGGCTGCGACATGTCTCCGACATACAGGCCTTCCCACCCCGGCAGGGTGGCGGCAAAGCGCGACAGGTCCTGCACGAAATCGACGGTCTGCGGTTGCGCCCAGTTGCGGTTGCGGGACAGGCGCATCGCCTGCCACGTCGGGCCGGTTTCCGGCAGTTGGACCGCGCCCGCCTGGCAGCCCCGCGCATAGCCGCCGAAACTTTGCGATGGCTGGCTGGACGCGGTGGGGATGTAGCCGAACACCTCTTTCGCGACGCGGGCGTCATTGGCGTTCTGGCTGGACACCCGGGTTTCGACCGGGCCGTCGTAATCATCCCCCCCCTTGCAGGCGGCAAGCCCCAGAAGGGCACAAAAACCTAGGACTGCGACCCGGACCATTCTGCGCGATCTCCCTCTTTGTTGACCCAGCGTAGCAGGATCAATCCAAGGATGAAAAGAAGGATCAGCGGCGAGACCCCAAGACGAGCGGAGTTCAGCGAAGCGGTGAATATCCCGATCAGGCCGGGCGCCAGAAAGGCGGTGGCCTTGCCCGAAAGGGCGAAAAGCCCAAAGGCTTCGTTCGGTTTGTCGGGGTTGGTGTGACGCACCATCATCGACCGGCTGGCGGCATAAAGCGCTCCGCCGGTCCCGCCGATCGCCGCGCCTAGGATGTAGAAGATGATGTCCGCAGTCCCCAGCGTAGCTCCGATCATCGGGGCAAGCGCGGCGGGGGTGGGAATGTCATTGCGCAATGCGATCCCGAACAGCTCTTCCCGGGTCATCGACACGATCACCGTACAGACGACAATCAGCAGCCACACACAGACCCGGATCACCGGTTTCGGGCCGAACCGGCTGTCGCACAATCCGCCGACCCATGTGGCGACGGCGGCGGTGATGGCCCCAACGATCCCGAATAGGCCAACCATGGTGATGGACCAGTTCAGCACCAGCGTCGCATAGACACCGCCAAATCCGTAGAGCGCGTTCAACGCATCGCGATAAAACATCGACGCGCCAAGGAAGGCGAAAAGGCTTTTGCGTTCGGGAAGGGACAACACGGTGCTGACCACGTCATCAAAGGCCTTCATGACCGAGGCCTTGGGCGCGTTTGCATCCGGTTTGTCTTCGCGCACCCAGGCAAAGAAGGGCACCATGAATACAACGAACCAAAGCGCGATGAACGGTCCGACGGACCGGGTGCCTTCCCGCGCTTCGGCATCAAGCCCAAAGGCCGGGTCCATCCCGACAAGGGTCTTTCCCGTTTCGCTTTCGGCCAAGAAGATCAGCATGATGAACAGCGACAGCACACCGCCCCAATACCCCAGAGCGGCGCCAGAGCCGGAGATCCGCCCGACTTCCTTGTCATTGCCAAGTGACGGCAACATCGCGTTGACAAAGATTAGCAGGTATTCAGCGGCGACAAATCCTACTGAGAAGACCAGAAGCATCGTCCACATGGTCGATCCGTCGGGCATGGTCTGCCACAGCAGGGCCGCCATCACGACATAGATCGCGGAGAACACCCAGATCCACGGCATCCGCCTGCCGGTCTGGTCGGCATAGGCCCCGATGAAAGGCGCGGTAAAGGCGATCAGCAATCCGGCAAGCGTTTGCCCCAGCGACCACAGTGATTGCGCCTGTGCGTCCGCTGTGGCCTCGTCCAGCCCGGTTCCGGCGAAGTAGCCGGTAGCGACGGCTGCGAAATAGGGCCCGAAGATGAACGTCAGTCCCAGCGTGTAAAAGGGCTGTGTGGCCCAATCAAAGAACATCCATCCCCAGATGCGTTTCTTGTTCGCGCTTGCCATGCCTGTCCCCTGTTCCCTTTTGCCGGGATAAGACCCCGGCGCGGGGGTTCTGGCAAGCGTGGCGTTGCAGATGCCGCAGCGTCAGGCCGGTTTGCGTCACTCCTGCATCGGCGGCCAGGGGCGTTTGGCGTCCGCCGCGACCCATGCGGTGACCCAATCGGGCAGGGGCGGCGAGATCGGGTCCAGCCCCATCTCGGCGACGACCTCGGTGGGCGGGACGATCCCATTTGGCCCGGTGGCGGCCGACCGGATCAGGACGTGACCGGCGCAGTCCCCATTTGTCTTCCACATCGTCTGTTCGACGTAAAAGAACCTGTCGTCCCAACCGATTCCGCGCGACTTCATGGTGATCTTTTCGAAGGCCCGGATGCGGCGGCGGTAGCGCGGCGACGATCCGGCAACGGTCAGCCCCCAGCCCCGGCGGCGCAGCGCGTCGATCAACCCGGTCCGGTGGCCCAACGGGATGCGCCCAAGGTCATACAGCGTCAGGGTGCGCCCGTTGTTCAACTCCCAGAAGATATCCAGATCCCAGGGCAGGCAGTAATGGGTACTGATGTGGGTACCATCAAAGGGCAGTTTCGGGCTCTTGCGGGTTTTCCACATCTGCCAGGTCATGCGGATGACAGGATACATCGGGGCCTCCGTTCGTTGGGGCAGGCTTGGGGCGGGGTGACCTGCGCGTCAACCGTGACGTGAGGGCAGGGGCTTGCGCGGCGGGCGGCCACGACTTACCTGTCGGGGAACCCAAGAGAAAGAGACCGGAACGATGGTTGAACTTTATCGGCTGCTCGCCCTGCTTCTGGACGTCGCCTTCTGGATCATGCTGGTTTTCGTGATCATGAGCTGGCTGATCAATTTTCAGGTTCTGAACACGCGTCAGCCGATGGTCCAGCAGGTCTGGGTCGGGCTGAACCGTCTGTTGCAGCCGATCTTTGACCCGATCCGCCGCATTCTGCCGGATACGCGGCCCTTGGATCTGTCGCCGCTGGTCGTCTTCGTGGGGATTATCGCACTGCGTGACATCATCCTACCCGCGATCCTGCTTTAGCCTGATCGTCAGGGGGCCTTGCCCCTGATTCCCGCCTGTGGGATTGTGCCCTAAACGAGCACACACCCTTACAGGCACCCCCGCATGAGCGCTGCCACGCTTCTGAGGTCGGTCTTCGGATTCGACGCCTTCCGCCCCGGCCAGCAGGAGATCGTGGAAGCCGTGGTCGAGGGCCGCAATACGCTGGCCATCATGCCCACTGGGGGTGGGAAATCCCTGTGTTTCCAGCTTCCGGCCCTTGTCCGCGATGGGGTCACGGTCGTCATTTCGCCATTGATTGCCCTGATGCGCGATCAGGTGCGCGGGTTGCGCGAGGCCGGGGTAGAGGCGCATGCGCTGACATCGGGCAATACAGATGTCGAAACCGATGCGGCGTTTCAGGCGCTGACCGCGGGCACATGCAAGCTGCTTTACATGGCGCCGGAACGGCTTGCCTCGGGCGGGGCGCAGCGGCTGCTGCGGCAGGCGGGCGTGTCCCTGATTGCCGTGGACGAGGCCCATTGCGTCAGCCAATGGGGCCATGATTTCCGCCCCGACTACCTGCGGATTGGAGAGTTGCGGCGGGCGCTGAACGTGCCGCTGGCCGCCTTCACCGCCACGGCGGATGCCGAAACCCGTGTCGAGATTGTCGAAAAGCTGTTCGATGGGCAGGCCCCGGCGACATTCCTGCGTGGCTTTGACCGGCCCAACATCCACCTTGCCTTCGCGGTCAAGGACAGCCCGCGCCAGCAAATTCTGTCCTTTGCCGCCGCTCGCAAAGGCCAGTCCGGGATTGTCTACTGCGGCACCCGCGCCAAGACTGAAACCCTGTCCCGTGCGCTGGCAGAGGCCGGGCATGACACATGCCATTATCACGGCGGGATGGAGGCCGAGGACCGCCGCGTGGTCGAGGCGCGGTTTCAGCAGGACGACGGGTTGATCGTCTGCGCCACGGTGGCCTTTGGCATGGGGATCGACAAACCCGATATCCGCTGGGTTGCCCATGCGGACCTGCCCAAAAGTATCGAAGCCTATTATCAGGAAATCGGCCGCGCCGGACGCGATGGTGCCCCCGCCGAAACCCTGACCCTGTTCGGCCCCGATGACATCCGATTCCGCCGCCAGCAGATCGACGAAGGGCTGGCGCCGCCGGAACGCCGCGCCGCCGATCACGGCCGGCTGAATGCATTGTTGGGATTGGCAGAGGCGCTGAGCTGCCGCCGTCAGACCCTTCTGGGCTATTTCGGAGAGGAGGCCGCGCCTTGCGGCAATTGCGACCTGTGCGACCAGCCGCCCGAAGTGTTTGACGGCACGACCCCGGTCCGCATGGCCCTGTCCGCGGCGCTGCGCACCGGGGAAAGTTTCGGGGCCGGGCATCTGATCGAGATTTTGCTGGGGTCCGACACGGACAAGATCCGTCAGCGCGGTCACGACAGCCTGCCGACCTATGGCGTGGGCAAGGAATACGACCGGCGCCAATGGCAGGCGATCTTTCGGCAGATGATGGGGCACGACCTTCTGCGCCCGGACCCAGAACGCCACGGCGGATTGCGGATGACGGACCGCGCCCGCCCGATCCTGCGAGGCGAGGAAAGCATCGACTTGCGCCGCGACACCATCCGCGCCGCCAAGGGCAAGGGCCTGCGCGTCAAGATGCTGGTGAGCGAGGAAGACGCGCCGCTTCTGTCCGCGCTCAAGGCTAAGCGGCGGGCGCTGGCCGAGGCGGCAGGTGTTCCCGCCTATATCATCTTCAACGACCGGACCCTGATTGAGATGGCCGAAAAGCGCCCCGTGACTCTGGACGCCATGGCGCAGATCGGCGGGGTCGGGGCGAAAAAGCTGGAAAGCTACGGCGATGCCTTCCTGTCGGTGATCGCGGGCGCGGTGGATGAGGTGCACCCGGCCCGCCGCAAACTGGCCGGTCGGGCAGAGGGCACGGTCTATGACCGGCTACTGGCCGTTCAGGCCGATCTGGCGCGGGGAGAGACGGGATTGGACAAGCCCATGTCCTGCACCGCCGCGCAGCTGGCCAAGGTCGCCAAGGCCCGGCCGTCCGACCTTGGCGCGCTGGCCCGTTTGATCGGGGACAGGCATTCCGAACGGTTCGGCTCAGCCTTCCTGTCGGTTTTGCAGGACGACGGCTAGGGCGTCAGAAGCTCGATCTCGGCTCTGGCCGAGCGTCCTTCGGCATCGATCACCGTCAGGGCCGAAAACCCACGCCCAAGGGCGTCGATCTGAATCTCGCGCCGATGGGTCGTGCCGACGGGAACGCCGTTGGCCAGCCATGTGAAGGGGCCTGCTCCGTCGCTGACCCGCGCCACCAGACCGCCGCTGGCAATCCTTGCGCCATCTGGGGGAAAGGCGATGCGCGGCGCGCCCTCGTCCAGCTGTCCGCCTCTTGGCCGGAACCGTTGCAGGGGCAGCGGCAGTTGCGCGGTGGGCAGAAGCAGTGTGGCGGGGGGCGGTGGCGGGATCGGGTCGATCCGCGGTTTCAGCCGCTCAAAGGCTTCGAACATAATCGGTGCGGCAAGGTCGGCGCCAAAGGCCCCCGGAACCGGCGTTCCATCCGCCCGACCCATCCACACCGCCACCACATGCCGCCCGTCGAACCCCACCGCCAGCGCATCCCGATGCCCGTAGGAGGTGCCGGTCTTGAAGGCGATCCCAGCGCCCTGCACCCCGGCCGGGCGTGGCGCCTGCAACAGGATGTCGGCAACCTGCCAGGCCGCGACCTCTCCGACGATCCGTTGCGGCGCGAAACCGTCCGACGGGTCAGGCAGGGCCCGCAGATCGACGGCGACGCCGCCCTGCGCAAGGCCCGCGTAAAGCCGGACCAGATCGTCGAGCGTCATGCCCACACCGCCCAGTGAAACCGCAAGACCCGGCCGCCCTCCGGGCAAGACCGGATCGGCCCCGGCCCGGCGCAATCCGGCTAGAACATGCTCTGGCCCCAGCGCTTCGGTCAGGCTGACAACGGGGATGTTCAGCGACCATTGCAGCGCATCCCGCACCCGGATGTCGCCGCGATAGGCCCCGTCGAAGTTCTGCGGCCGATAGCCGTTGAAATCCATTGGCCGATCCGCGATCAGCGTTTCGGGATGGGCCAGCCCATTGTCAAAGGACAGCGCGTAGACCAGCGGCTTGAGCGTCGATCCGGGCGACCGAACCGCCTGTGTGAGGTCCAGAAATCCGCCCCGCCGATCCGCCGCATAGGCGCCCGACCCGACAGTGGCGAGGATCTCGCCGGTCTGGTGATCCGCGATCATCACGGCCACCTGCACCCGGTCCGTCCGCTGCGCAACGGCGGCCTGCGCAAGGTCTTCAATCCGGGCCTGAAGTCCGGCGTCGAGCGTGGTCCGGACAACGCGCGGCCCGCCCGCAGCGACCAGCCGGTCCGACAGGTGCGGCGCCAGCGTTGGAAAGGGGCGGCGGTCGTCGGGCATCGGTTCAGACATGGCAGCGCGGGCAGTTTCGGCCTCCAGCACCCCGTCCGAAACCATCCGAATTAGCACTCGGTTGCGGGCGGCCAGCGCGGTTTCCGGATGCCGGTCGGGCCGCCGCGACTCGGGTGATTGTGGCAGGGCGACCAGAAGCGCGGCCTCTGCCGGGGTCAGCCGCTCGGGCGGTTTGCCGAACCATGTGAAACTCGCGGCCCGCACCCCTTCGACATTGCCGCCGAATGGCGCGAGGTTCAGGTAAAGCGTCAGGATCTCGTCCTTGGACAGTTGACGTTCCAGCGCCAGCGCGACCCGGATCTGACGCAGTTTGCCGGACCAGCGCCCGGTGCCGCTGTCCTCAAGCAACCGGGCCACCTGCATGGTCAGTGTAGACCCGCCCGAGACGACCTCTTGCCGACCAAGCGCCTGCGCCGCCGCCCGCGCCATGGCCAGAGGATCGACGCCTGCGTGGCCGCGGAACCGCTTGTCCTCGTAGCGGATCAGCATGGCAAGGTAGGTTGGGTCGACGGACGCGGGATCGGTGCCCATCCGCCAGCGTCCATCCGCCACCGTATAGGCGCGCAACAGGGTTCCGTCCCGGTCCAGAACCTCGATCGATTGGGCGATTTCAAGCGTGGGCAGATCGGTCGCATCGATCCAGATATCGACCCTGTCCCGGCCCAAAGCCGCCGCCCAAAGGACGACGGCAAGGGTCAGGCAAAGATGCCCCGCGCGGATCATTGCAGGATCGTCACCTCGCCCGCGTTGGTCCATGCGCGGCGGTCGGGCCGATACATGTCTTCAACGCTGGCCGCCGGGTGGTGGAAGGTGCCCGGCGAAACCGCCCGCGCGATATAGGCCAGCCGGAACGGCTGATCCGACCGCCAGTCCACCGCCGCAAGGAACCTGTCGGACCGGAATTCGGCCGACTGGGTCGCGACGGGGTCCAGCCAGTCCAGCGCCCGGATATCCCCGGCGTTCAGCAGGTTGGGGTTGTCGATCTCGTAGCCCGCCGCCAGCGGATCGGACACCATCAGCCGCCCCTCCTGCCGCCCGAACGGCGTGACCGTCAGGACGGTGACAAGGCGGGTGCCGACGGACACATCCGATGGGGCGACCGGGTCGCCGTCCATCGTGTAATAGCTGCGCTCGATTGCATAGCCGTTGCCACCGGCGGGTTCGGGCGTTGCTGGAACACCAAAGGTGGTGACGGTCAGTTCCGTCGCCCGGTCACCGGTGTTCGACACTTGGATCGGGGCCGCATCGGTCTGCCCTTCAAGCACCCGGACCAGCGGGCCGGTGGCCGGTTCGCCGTCAAACTCGATTCCGGCGGTCGACAGGTCCGCGATCAGCGCGTTGGCGGCCATCAGGGTCCATGCGGCCTCTTGCGTGGACAGGTGGCGCCCGGAATTGGCAACCTGCCGCGCGATCATGTCCCGGTCCACCGCTGTGCTGCCCGCCTCGACCGCAAGTGCCAGAACGGCGGCGGCATCGCGATGGGTGGTGCCGAAATCGGCCCGCCAGATCGGGGCCTCGGACCCGTCGACAAACCGCGCGGCCAAAAGCACCCCGGCCCGGCGGAACAGGGCATCGGCGCGGGTCTGGTCGCCATACATCGCAAGTGCAGTCCCCAGCTGCGCCAGCGCCAGCGGGGTCGCGAACGCCTCGGCCCGTTGATCCGCGTAGTAGCGCAGATCGCCGACCGCAGCGGCCCCTTCGCGGGCCAGAACCATCAGCGCATAGGCCAGATCACCACCGCCGCTGTCGAAATCGGGGTAGTAGTTGACCCGGTTGCGCAGGTTGTCGATGGCATTGCGGAAGGCGATATCGGGGACATCGTGCCCCTGCGCCCGCGCCCTGCTCAGGAAGTCCGAGACATAGGCATCAAGCCAGAGATCGCCCGAGTAAGGCCCCCACAGCCCGAAGGCCCCGTTGGCGGATTGGTTGGCCAGAACCTGGGCCACGGCCTGATCAATCCGGTCAGATACGCGGTCCCGACCGGCAAGGCCCATCGCGGTTGCAACCTCGTCGAAATACAACAGCGGCATCGCCTGCGAGGTGACCTGTTCAGTGCAGCCATAGGGGTAGCGGTCCAGCGCGTTCAGCAGGCCCGGCGCATCGAACCGCGCGAGGGGGCCGACCGATAGCGTTGCGCTGCCGGTGCCATCGGCAAGACCGGCAAAGACGTTGCTGTCGAAGGTGAACACCTCGCCGGGGGCAAGGTTGAACCGGGACTGTCGGGTCATTTCCGGGTCATTGCGAACCACGGGGATTGTCAGGTGCCGTTCAAGGGTGGTGCCGTCCGGCGTGGTCAGGATGAGGGTCACCTCGTGGATGCCGGGGTCGACCGCTGCGACCGGCAGGCCAAAGCTGACCTTTTCACCTTCTTCAAGGGTGAACCGCGCGGGCACCTCCTGCGCGGCCAGTGCTACGCCATCGCCCTGCACTCGCAGCGCCATTTCACCGGCGGGTCCGTTCGCGTGGACGACCTCTAACAGGATGCGGCTTTGGTCACCGGGGGCAAAGAACCGTGGGGCAGAGGCCGTCAGAACCACAGGATCGCGCACCAAGACATCCGCCTCGGCCTGACCGACCCCGGTTTCGGACCAAGCGATTGCCATCAGTCGAACGGTGCCATTGAAGGCAGGCAGGTCAAAACGGATCTCGGCCCGCCCATCCGGGCCGACGGTGACGGGGCCTTCGAAGAAGGTGACCAGTTCCTCGGTCGGTGGGGGCGACTGCATGCCCATCTGAGCCATGGCATCGCCGCCCGACCGGACCGCGCCCATCGAGCCGTTCAGCCCGTCGATCAGCCGCCCGTAAAGATCGCGCAGTTCCACCCCAAGCCGCCGCTGGCCGAAGTAATGGCCGGACGGATCGGGGTTGTCGAAGCCGGTGATGTTGAGAATTCCAAGATCCACGGCGGCAAGGGTCACATGGGCGGTATCGCCCTCTGACAGGCCCGCGACGTCGATCCCCACGGTCATCGGCTGCCGGGGGCGCATCACCTCTGGCGCGTCCAGCCGAACCGAAAGCTGTTTTGGACCCGGATCAACCGATGCGTAGCCCAGCCCAAGCGCGCGCGCCGGATTGTGCCCGGCCTGCACGTCCATGGGTCGGATGACGCTCGCGGTGACATAGGCCCCCGCGCCCCAGTCGTCGGTCACTGTCAGCGGGATCAGGTTTTCGCCCTCGGTCACCGCGACCGCCTCCATATGGATCACGCGGTTCGACATGACCGTCACCAGTGCGGTCCCGGCATAGCGCGGCACGATCCGGAAGGTGGCCATGTCGCCGATCTGGTAGCTTTCGGCGTCAAGCGAGGCCTCCAGCAGGTCGGGCGTATCGCCCGCGTCCGCTGGGGCATACCAGCCCGCGTAGAACCCGGTCGAGGACGCCACATAGCTGCCATCGGTGCGTTCCACGACAATCTCGTAGCGGCCCCAGTCCACGTCGGCGGACACCTCGACCGGCTCGCCGCCAAGGGTGGCCGTGCCGCTTGCAACCTCGGTCCGGGTGGTGACGGCATCCCATTCCCAGCTGCCATAGAGCGAATACCACTGATAGCGCGTCCGGACCCGGTTAACGGTCCATTTCACCTGCATCTCTGCCGGGGACAGGTCCGGGCCAAGGCCGATCAGGGCGAACCGGGCGCGGCCGCCTTCGGGCACGACACCGTCGAACCGGGGGTTGATCCCGATCATCGGGCCATCGGGTAGAACTGGCGCGGTGATCTGCCGTTCCACCGGGCGGCCAGATCCTTCAGACACACGGGCCGTGACCCGCATTTCCAACGGCCGTCCCTCTGCCGAAACCTCGGGCAGGGGCACGGCAAGCCGCGCCTGTCCATCGCTGTCGGTCCTTGTGCCGGGCAGAACGTCGCGGCGCGCGTCGAACCCTTCGTCGTGGCGGCCAAAGCGGTAGCCTTCAAACCCTTCGACCGCGCTGGCAGCCCGAAGAAGCACATCGCCTTCCACCGCCAGATCGGCGGCGGGGGGGCCGAACAGATACCGCGCCGACAGGTCCAGCATCGGAACGTCGCCCAATCGGATCGCCCCGTCGGGCAGGGTCAGGTCGAAATCAATTCGCTCGGGCAGGAAATCCTCGACCAGAACGGTCGTGCTGGCCAGTGCCGGGGCATCCACATCCGCATGGACCGAAATCCGCCAGGGCCCGCGCGGGGCAGAGGCGGCGACCGGCAGGGCGAAGACATGGCCGCCCGCAATGTCCTCACCCGAGAAATGCCGCGAATATTCCACCCCGTCCGGACGGCGCAGGATCGCGGTCAGCGGCAGGCCCGGCAGCGCGGCGGCAGAGGCATCCCGCGCAAGGGCGGTCAGATGGATAACCTCGCCCGCGCGATAGGCGCCCCTGTCGGTCGCGATGAAGGCGTCGATCGCGCCAGCCGGGTCGCGGCCTTCGACGCCCCGGTCCGACAGGTCGAAGGCGGCGGCCGTCAACGACAGAAAGGCAAGGTCATCGCCCTTGCGCACCGTCACCATGGCCGGGGCGGCAGAGCCGGTGCCGCGTGTCAGGCCAGGATCGAAACGGGCCACCCCGTCGGCATCGGACAGGGCCGTGCCAAGAACGGCGTTTGCCTCGGACAAGAGCGTGACCTCTGCGCCGTCGGCAGCGGAGGCATCGGCCAGTGACCGTACCGCGACCGTCAAGCCGTCCGTGCCAAGGAAGGTCGCCATGCCAAGGTCCGACAGGACGAACCACTGGGTCGCGGGCGGGGTTTCATAGGGGTCGGCGCCGGGCACCCGTGCGACCAGTGCAAATATGCCGGGCTCCTGCCCCTCCAGCGGCTCTGCCAGGGGGACGCGGGTCAGCATGTCGCGGTTCAACTCAACCTGAAGCTCTGCGGTACCCGACCAGATTTCCGTGGCCATCTGGGCCGACAGATACCCTTCGCTCCAGCCGTAAAGCGGACTGCCAAGAAGGTCCTCCTGCATGGCGCGGACAAGGTTCCGGTCGGTCATCCGGTAAAGCGTCAGCTCTGCCTCTGGCAGATTGACCGACTGAAGCGGGATTGCCGCCTCGGACGTGCGGGGCAGGACGTAGCCATTGGTCAGCACACTGACCGACGGGGACCGATCCCGAACGTAAAGGGTCAGTTCCACCGGCCGAACCAGCGCTTCGCCACTCGCGGCGGGAAGGCCCTCGCGCAGGACGATGCGGGTGCGGCTACCATGGTCCACCCCAGCGATGCACAACCGGTCGCCCGAAGTTTCGACGGTCATCCGACTGTCGGGCAGTTGGACGAAGGGGGTGTAGTCGACGCCCGCCCGGATCAGCGGTTCCGAGAAGATCGCGCAAATGCGGGGGCTGGCGATTTCGGCCTCGACCTGCGTGTCGGCGACGCGGAACCCGTATTTGGCGATAGCGTCATCCAGTTGCGCCTCGATATCGCGGCGCGGCTGGATATCCAGTGCCAGTCGCAGCGCCGGGATCATGTCCCGCCCGCGCCCACCCGCCTCCAGTGCGATGGCCAGATCGCCAAGGGCGGTGGCGCGGGCGCCATCAGTTTGCGCCCGCAGGTAGGCTGCAACAGACGCGGGAACCGCACGCGCCCGAATGCGGTTCTGTTCGCCCCGGTCAGAGCTTGTTGCGATGCGCGCCAGACGCGCGTAATCGAGCCACGTTTCCGGCAGGTCCGAAACCGAAGCCGATGCCCCGGTCAGGCGGAAGGCGTTGAGAAGGTCCCCCGAGGCTTCGCGGGCTCGGGCGGCGGCCAGAAGCTCCGCCGCGCTGCGTTCGTCCGAGGAATGCAGCCGCCCAATATCCCGGGCCAGGTCATAGGCCGCCACCAGATCCGCATCGCGCAGGAAGGACAGATCGGTCGCCCGTGCCGTGGCATTGGCCAGAACTGCAGGGTCAGTTGGCAAAATGCGGCCTGAAATCGCACCGTCATAGGGCGAAAGCTCGGACACGCCCGCCTTTGGGAAACAGGCCCCGGACCGCTGATTGAAGGTAAAGGCCCGGCATTGGGAATTCGACAGGCACGCGGTCTGGCAGGCGTCCAGAGTGGTGTCGAAGATATTTGCAAGGTCCGAGCCGTAGAAATCGACATTGCGGGAAATCGCCACCCTGTTTTCCGGCACGTAATCCTCGGCCATCGAATGGGAGGGCAAGGTCAAGGCAATCAGCAAAAGGGAAAGCAGGCGCATCAATCGACTCCATCGGGCAACAATGCCCAAAGGGTCGCACCTGTCCGGCTGTCTGGCAATGATTCCCCGGATTATCCGGCGGTAGTAACCGGGTAGGGGCGGACGAAGGCGAGGGTGTTGCCCTCGCTCAGCTTTGGATCAAAGCGGTATCCGCCACTTTCGAAACCCTTGATGGCTTCGGCATCCGTCAGCCGGTTTTCGACGATAAAGCGGGCCATGGCGCCCCGTGCCCGCTTGGCAAAGAAGGATACGATCCGGGGTTTGCCGTCCTTGTCTTCGTAGAATTGCGGGGTCACGACCCGGAGTTTCAGCGCCTTTGTGTCGGCGGCGCCGAAATATTCCTGGCTGGCGCAGTTGACCAAGGTGTCGGTCCCAACGGCGGCGGCCTGCGCATTCAGGGCCTTGGCGATCGTATCGCCCCAGTAGTCATAGAGCGATTTCCCCCGCCGCGTCTTCAACCGGCTGCCCATCTCCAGCCGGTAGGGCTGGATTCCGTCCAGCGGTCGCAGCAGGCCATAAAGGCCGGACAGGATGCGCAAATGGTCTTGGGCCCAGCGCAGATCATCCTCGGACAGGGTCTTGGCCTCGAGCCCCTGATAGGTGTCGCCGTTGAAGATGAAGGCGGCCGGTTTCACCCGGTCCGGGGTCGGGTCGGCCATGAAATCGCGGAACCGGTCCCGGTTCAGTCGCGCCAGATCGTCCGAGATCGACATCAGCTTTTTCAGATCACCCAATGTGAGGTTGCGCGACGTCTTGGCCAGCCGTAGCGCGTCCTCGGCAAATTCAGGCTGGGTCGGGTCGATCCCGACCGGGTCAAGGTCAAGCGACTTCGCTGGGGAAATGACGGTCAGCATGGCGGGCTCCGTTGGGTTCGGTTTCGACGCCAGATAGGGCCGATTACACATTCGGCCAGACCATCCCGGTCTGACGCCGGGATTGCAAGAGGGGGGCTTAGATCCGTTCGATTGCCAGCGCGATACCCTGTCCGCCGCCGATACACATGGTGATCAGGGCACGGTGGCCGCCGGTTCGTTCCAGTGCATGTAGGGCCTTTACCGTCAGGATCGCGCCGGTGGCCCCGACCGGATGGCCAAGGGCGATGGCGCCGCCGTCGGGATTTACCTTGGCCGGATCAAGACCAAGCTCGCGGTTCACGGCGATGGCCTGCGCGGCAAAGGCCTCGTTCGATTCGATCCAGTCGAAATCGGCGGGGGACAGGCCCGTACGGTCGCACAGGTTGCGCACGGCGGGGATCGGGCCGATGCCCATCACCTCGGGCCGGACCCCGGCATGGGCATAACCGATGATGCGGGCGCGGGGGGTCAGCCCCGCCTGTTCCGCCGCCTCGGCGCGGGCAAGGACAAGGGCAGCCGCGCCGTCGTTGATGCCGCTGGCATTGCCCGCCGTGACGGTTCCGTCCTTTTCGAAGGCGGGGCGCAGGGCGGCAAGTCCTTCGGCGCTGGTCGCCTTGGGATGTTCGTCGGTGTCGAAATCGACCATCTCGCGTTTGACCCGGACCGGCACCGGCGCGATCTCGGCGGCGAAGTGACCGGCGGCGATGGCGGCTGCGGCGCGAGTCTGGCTTTGCAAGGCAAAGGCGTCCTGCGCGGCACGGTCGATCCCGTGTTCACGGGCAACATTTTCTGCGGTGATGCCCATATGCCCGGTGCCGAAGGGGCAATTCAGCGCCCCCAGCATCATGTCGAGCGTCCGGACATCGCCCATCTTCGCGCCCCAGCGCTGATCCGGGATGATGAAGGGCGACCGGCTCATGCATTCGGCACCACCGGCTAGGGCAAACTGGGCATCGCCCAGCATCAGCGACTGGGCGGCCGAAATGATGGCCTGCACCCCGGATCCGCACAGCCGGTTGACGTTCATCGCCGGGGTGCTTTCGGGCACACCCGCGTTCATGGCGGCGACCCGGGACAGATACATGTCTTTGGGTTCAGTATTGATGATATGGCCAAAGACCGAATGGCCGATCTGCGCTCCGTCGACCCCGGCCCGGTCAAGCGCTGCCTTCGAGACGACGGTGGCCAGATCGATGGGCGCGGTGCCCGCAAGGCTGCCGCCGAAGGTTCCGATTGCGGTGCGCGCGCCGGACAGGATCACGATGTCGGTCATTGGGCTCTCCATCTTGTTCGGCGCCACCCTAGCCAAGTTCAGGGTTGGGAAAAGAAGGACGTTCCGTCACAGGCAGCGTTGACTTGTGCCCCGCTGCGGGCAATGTCGGGGCATGTCCGAAGATCATGTCACCGATGTCCTGTCCCGTCTGCCGGGCCGCCTGAAGGAAGCCCGCCAGAGGCAGGGCCTGTCGCTGGATGCGGTGGCAAAACTGTCGGGCGTAAGCAAATCCATGGTCAGCCAGATTGAACGGGGGGAATCGTCGCCCACCGTCGCGACGCTCTGGAACCTGACCCGCGCGCTTCAGGTCGATTTTGCGGGCTTGCTGGACGATGGCGCCCCCCCGCCGGGGATCGAGGTGGTGACCGCCGCCCAGGCCCCGAAGATCGCGGGCCACGGCAAGGGGTGCCGGATCACCATCCTGTCCGCGCCGGAACAGGTGGGCGTGCACGAGGTGTATGACCTGCGCCTTGATGCGGGCGGGAACCTGCACAGCGACCCGCACGGAACCGGCGCCCGCGAACATCTGACGGTGCTGGAGGGGCGGGTGACGGTTCGGTCGGGCGACAACGTGCAAGACCTGAATTCCGGCGACACCGCCCGATATGCGGCGGACGTTCCCCATGCTATCATCGCGCTCGACGGCCCTGCGCGCGCCTTCCTGATCGTCGAGACGCCATAACGGATGAAATCCGTTATCTTGTATCTTTTATATTGACCGGCGATCCAAAATAACGGACAAGACTCGCGCAGCCACCAAAGGAAGCGCAGCGATGTCCGACTCTTTTCTTGCCCGTATCCGCGAAACGCTGACCGCGATCGAGGCGGACGGCCTGATGAAGGTTGAACGCGAGATCACCTCGCCCCAGTCGACCCATATCACCGTCGCGGGCGGGGATCGGATCAACCTGTGCGCCAACAATTACCTTGGGTTGGCCAATCACCCGGCGCTGGTCGCAGCGGCAAAGGCGGCGATGGACGATCACGGCTATGGTATGGCCTCGGTCCGGTTCATCTGTGGCACGCAAGACCTGCATCGACAGCTGGAACATCGGCTGGCCCGGTTCTTGGGGACCGAGGATTCGATCCTTTTCGCGGCATGTTTCGACGCCAACGGCGCCTTGTTCGAGCCCCTTTTAGGGCCGGAGGACGCGGTGATTTCCGACGCGCTGAACCACGCCTCGATCATCGACGGTATCCGGCTGTGCAAGGCAAAGCGCTATCGCTACGCCAACTCCGACATGGACGACCTTGAGGCGCTGTTGAAGCAGGCCCGTGCCGATGGGGCGCGGCACGTGATGATCGCCACCGACGGGGTATTCAGTATGGATGGCTACCTTGCCAAACTGCCGGAAATCCGGGCGCTGGCGGACCAATACGACGCGCTTCTGATGGTCGATGACTGCCACGCGACCGGTTTCATGGGGCCGAAAGGGGCGGGGACGCCCGCGCATTTTGGTGTCCGGTCTGACCTTTTGACCGGCACGCTGGGTAAGGCGCTTGGCGGCGCGCTGGGCGGCTATATCGCCGGGCCGCAGCCGGTTATCGACCTGTTGCGGCAACGTGCCCGGCCCTACCTGTTTTCCAACGCCTTGCCGCCTTCGGTCGTCGCGGCCGGGCTTGCAGCGCTGGACCTTGTCGAACATGGGGACGAACTGCGGGCAAAACTGTTCAACAACGCAGGCTACTGGCGCAAGGGGCTGGAACGCGCGGGGTTCGAACTGCTGCCCGGCGAGCACCCGATCATTCCGGTCATGCTTTATGACGCACGCAAGGCGCAGGCGATGGCGGCGCGACTGTTCGACCTTGGGGTCTATGTGTCGGGGTTCTTCTTTCCCGTGGTGCCCAAAGGCAAGGCCCGTATCCGGACTCAGATGAACGCGGCGCTAACCCATGCCGACCTTGATACCGCTCTTGCCGCCTTTGAACAGGCTGGCTGCGAAACCGGAGTGCTGTCATGAGCAACCAGATGAAGGCCCTTGAAAAATCCAAGCCTGAACCGGGCCTGTGGATGGTCAACGCCCCGGTGCCGGAAATCGGGCCGGATGATGTGCTGATCAAGGTCAACAAGACCGGCATTTGCGGCACCGACATCCACATCTGGAATTGGGACGACTGGGCCGCGCGGACCGTGCCTGTGCCGCTGATCACCGGCCATGAATTCGCGGGCGAGATCGTCGAGATCGGCCGCAATGTCGAAGGGCTGGAAATCGGGCAGCGCTGTTCCGGCGAGGGCCATCTGATCGGTAAGAAAAGCCGGCAGGCACGCGCGGGCAAGTTCCACCTTGATCCGGCGACGCGCGGGATTGGGGTGAATGAACAGGGGGCCTTTGCCCAATACCTGCGCCTGCCCGCTTTCAACGTGGTGCCCCTTCCGGACGCGATCGACGATGAAATCGGCGCGATCCTTGATCCGCTGGGCAATGCGGTCCACACGGCGCTGTCCTTTGATCTCGTGGGCGAGGACGTCCTGATCACCGGGGCCGGGCCCATCGGGATCATGGCCGCCGCCGTCGCCCGCCACGTCGGCGCGCGCCATGTGGTGATCACTGACGTCAATCAGGATCGGCTGGACCTTGCCGCGCGGGTCGCGGATGTGGTGCCGGTCAACGTGGCGAAACAGGATTTGCGCGACGTCGAAGGCGCGCTGCGGATGACCGAAGGCTTTGATGTCGGGCTGGAAATGTCGGGCAACCAGCAGGCGCTGGACCAGATGGTGGAAAACCTTGTCATGGGCGGGCGGATCGCCCTTCTGGGCATCCCGCCGGGCAAATCGCCGGTCGACTGGTCCCGCATCGTGTTCAAGGCGATCACGATCAAGGGCGTCTATGGCCGCGAGATTTTCGAGACCTGGTACAAGATGATCGCCATGCTGGAAAACGGGCTGAAGGTGCGGGAGGTGATCACCCACCGGTTCAAGGCCGATGATTTCCGGACCGGGTTCGAAACGATGAAAGGCGGTGCCTCGGGCAAGGTGGTGCTGGACTGGACCTGACCGGTCAAAGTCCAGTCGCCCCGTCCCAAATCAGTTTCAGCGACAGGATCAGCAGCGCCCAGGTTACGATCTCGAAGAACAGCTTTTCGGGCAGAATGCGCACCAGCCAGACACCGATCCAGACGGACGCCGCCGCCGGGGCCATCAGCAGGGCCGCGATCTTGAGGTTTTCAAGGTTCAACTGCCCGAGGAAGTAATAGGGCACCAGTTTGATCGCGTTCACATAGGAAAAGGCGATGACCGAAGTGCCGACAAAAGCCGCCTTGGACAGTTTCAAAGGCAGGACCCAGACCTGATAGGGTGGCCCGCCCGAATGGCTGACGAAACTGGTGAACCCGGTAATGGTCCCCCAGAACATGCCGCTGCCCCAACGCGGCTTGCGGGCAGGAGTGTCGGGCTTTTCCCGAAGGATCAGGTTCAGGGCGAAGATCGCGCCGATCAGGCCGACAACCAGCGTCACCACAGGTTCCGGCACGATATGTGCCAGTGCCCAGCCGATCCCGACGCCTACGGTCATGCCACAGATCATGATGGTCAGGACAGTTCGGTCAAAGTCCCGCCGATAGGCGATCAGCCCGAACATGTCCGACACCACGTAGACGGGCAACAACATGCCCGCCGCGGCGACGGGCGACATGACCAGCGCCAGTGCCGGAACGGCCAGCATGGCAATCACGGGCAATCCGCCCTTTCCCATGCCGACAAAGACCGAAGCCGCAATCGCGAGCGGCCAGAAATAGATGCTGTCCAAAGAAGGCTCTCCTCTGGTGCGACGTTTAGCGCAAACAAGGCATAATGCCAGCCCGGTTTCCCATGCCGCAGCGCAGCGGGCTTGCGCGAGCGGTCGCAAACGACTACCAGAAAGCCGATTTCAACCCGATCCAAGGACGGAACTTTCCATGGCCAGACCCAAGATCGCGCTTATCGGCGCCGGACAGATCGGCGGCACGCTCGCCCACCTCGCCGCAATCAAGGAACTTGGCGACGTCGTTCTTTTCGACATCGCCGAAGGCATTCCCCAGGGCAAGGCGCTCGACCTCGCCGAATCCGGACCTGCGGAGGGCTTTGACGGCTCTTTCAAGGGCACCAACGATTATGCCGACATTGCGGGCGCCGACGTCTGCATCGTCACCGCCGGTGTTCCGCGCAAGCCGGGGATGAGCCGTGACGACCTTCTGGGCATCAACCTGAAGGTTATGAAGTCCGTCGGCGAAGGCATCAAGGCGCACGCCCCGAACGCATTCGTCATCTGCATCACCAACCCGCTGGACGCGATGGTCTGGGCGCTGCGCGAATTTTCGGGCCTGCCCCACAACAAGGTCGTCGGCATGGCCGGCGTTCTGGACAGCGCGCGCTTCCGCCACTTCCTGAGCCTTGAATTCGGTGTGTCCATGCGCGACGTCACCGCATTCGTGCTGGGCGGCCACGGCGACACGATGGTGCCGCTGGCCCGCTACTCGACCGTTGCCGGTATCCCGCTGCCCGACCTGGTGTCGATGGGCTGGACCACGCAGGACAAGCTGGACGCCATCGTTCAGCGGACCCGTGACGGCGGCGCTGAAATCGTTGGCCTGCTGAAGACCGGGTCGGCCTTCTATGCCCCCGCGACCAGCGCGATTGAAATGGCCGAAGCCTACCTTCGGGACCAGAAGCGCGTTCTGCCCTGCGCCGCCTATGTGGACGGTGCCTATGGACTGAAAGGTCTTTATGTGGGCGTCCCGACCGTGATCGGCGCGGGCGGCATCGAAAAGGTCATCGACATCAAGCTCGACAAGGACGAACAGGCGATGTTCGACAAGTCGGTCGATGCGGTCAAAGGGTTGGTCGCTGCCTGCAAAGGGATCGACAGCACCCTCGCTTGATTGCCTGACAGCAAGAACTGAATTGGCCCCGCGTCCGGACAGGCGCGGGGCCTTTTTCATTCAAAACGACAGGATCTTGTCCGCCACCGCCAGTCCAAGCGTCCGATGGGCCGCGGCATCGAAATGCACCCCGTCCACCGGGCTGATCGCGATATGATCGCCCGCATTCATGAACTCAGCCCCATAGTCGCGGGCAAGCCGGGCATAAAGCGCTGGCAGGGCCTGCGATTTCGCTGCGCCCATGTGGAATTCGCGCCCGAAGGTGCCGACTTCTTCGACAGGCGGCGGGGCGATGACCAGCACCCGGAATCCGCCATGACGGGCCTGAAGATCGGGTCGGTTCGCAATCACCAAAAGCCGGGCAAGGCCTGCTGCGATCTGTTCGGCGGTCAGCCCATAGACGAACTGGCAGTCATTCGTGCCCAGCATGATGGTCAGCCAGTCAATCGGCCCGTGGCTGCGCAGTGCCATCGGCAGGGCCAGACCGCCGTTCATCAGCGGCCCGGTTTCGGGGTCGTCGAACACCGTCGTTCTGCCTCCCAATCCTTCCTCGACCAGCTCCCAACCAGCTCCCAGCGATTGCGCCATGACACGAGGCCACCGCTCTGTCGGGCCAAGCCGCAGGATGACATCGGCCGAGGGCATCGGCGGCGTCCCGTGGGTGTTGCTGTCGCCAAAGGTCAGGATGGTGGGCATGGGGTCGCCTCTCGTTGGGTTTCCACGGACGCTACGCCGCAGCCCGCCGACCTGTAAACAGGGATTGCCCCCTTCAACTTCGGCTTGCGCGGACGCATATAGGGGGCAACACGCAATGAAGGAGCCACAGGATGCTCGAACTAAACGGCGCGGCCGGAAACGCCCCGGCGCAAGGCGAACTGATTATCGACGGGTCTGACCAGACCTTCATGCAGGACGTTGTCGAGGCGTCCCAACAGGTGCCGGTGATCGTGGACTTTTGGGCCACATGGTGCGGCCCGTGCAAGACGCTTGGCCCGGCACTGGAAAGCGCGGTGACCAAGGCGGGTGGCAAGGTCCGGCTGGTGAAGATCGACGTGGACCGCAACCAGATGGTCGCGGGGCAGATGCGGGTGCAATCCATCCCGACGGTCTATGCTTTCTGGCAGGGTCAGCCGGTCGATGGGTTTCAGGGCGCGCTGCCGCCCAGCGAGGTCGAGGCATTTGTGAAGAAATTGGCCGACCTTGCCGGTGGCGAAGAAGATGAAAGCCTGGCCGAGGCGGTCGCTGCAGCCGAAACCATGCTGGAGGAAGGTGACGCCGAAGGGGCCGCCGAAACCTTTGCCGCGATCCTGCAGGAAGAGCCGGAAAACGCAGCCGCCTATGGCGGGCTTGTCCGCGCGACGCTTGCACTTGGACAGGTTGATGAGTCCGAGGCGATCCTGAATGGCGCCCCCGCCGAAATCGCCGACAAACCGGAACTGGAAGCCGCGCGCGCCCAGATCGCACTGGCGCGGCAGGCCGCCGATGCCGGACCCGTCACAGAATTGCAGGCAGCGGTCGAGGCCAGCCCGGACGATCTTCAGGCCCGGTTCGATCTTGCGACCGCCCTGCACGGAGCGGGCAAGACCGAACAGGCCGTCGCAGAGCTGTTGGAGCTGTTCCGGCGCGATCGGGAATGGAATGACGGGGCCGCAAAGGCGCAACTGTTCCAGATCTTCGACGCGCTGAAACCGACCGATCCGATCGTTCTGAACGGGCGGCGCAAACTGTCGTCGATGATATTTGCCTGATGCGGGCCGCGTGCTAGGTCTGGGCCATGATCCAGACTGCTGATCTGCCCGACATCATTCCGATCTTTCCTTTGCCGGGTGCGTTGCTGCTGCCGCGCGCCCGGCTGCCCCTGCATATCTTCGAGCCGCGTTATCTGGCGATGCTGGATGACACGCTGAAGACCTCGCACCGGCTAATCGGGATGATCCAGCCAATGGAAGGGCGGTCGGGGCAATTACACAAGATCGGCTGCGCCGGACGGCTGACCGCCTTTTCCGAAACCGAAGACGGCCGCTACATGATCACCCTGTCGGGCATATCACGGTTTCGGGTGACGGAAGAGGTGGAGGGATTCACCCCTTACCGCCGCGCCAAGGTCAGTTGGGACGGGTTCGAACGGGACCGTGGCCCGGTTGAAAAGGACCGCGGGTTTGACCGCGCCGAGTTTGTACGCCTGTTGGGTCGCTACTTCGAGGAACAGGGCCTGTCGACGGATTGGGACGCCATGCGCGAGGCGGAGGATGAGCTCCTGATCAATTCCCTGTCCATGCTCTGCCCGTTCGAGGTCGAGGACAAACAGGCCCTTCTTGAAGCCCCCTCGCTGGTCACCCGCCGCGAAACCCTTGTGACATTGATTGAATTCGCCCTTGCGGGCGGTGGAGACGAAACCATCCAATGACCGACCATGCCCCGTTTGACCGCAAGATGCTCGAGGCGCTGATCTGCCCGCAGACCCAAGGCGGGCTGCGCTATGATGCCGAGGCGCAAGAGCTGATTTCCGACAAGGCGAAGCTGGCCTACCCGATCCGCAACGGCATTCCGGTGATGCTGGTCGACGAGGCGCGGGTGATCGACTAGCCGCTAGACCGGTGGGTTGAAACCCACCATACATCCTGTCGAATCGCCGTAAGGTGGGTTTCAACCCACCCTTCCCAAGGCCAACTAACGCATTAGCCTTGGCAGATCGCCGGTCAGCCCTGCGGCCTCGCGGACGAACCCACGCCGCAGGCCGGGCAGGGCGTTGACGATCCCCATCCCAATATCCCGGATTGCCCGAAGTGCCGGATTGTCATTCGAAAACAGCCGGTTGAAGGCATCTGTCGACAAAGCGAGCGTGGCGGTGTCGAACCGCCGCCATTGCTGGTAGCGGGCCAGCACGATGGGGCTTCCGATGTCCTCGCCCCGGCTGCGAGCCTCTGACAGGACCTCGGCCAGCGCGCCAATGTCCCGCAGGCCTGCGTTCAGCCCCTGCCCGGCAATCGGGTGCATCCCGTGGGCCGCATCGCCGACAAGCGCCAGACGATCAGCAATAAAACTGTTCGCAAGGGTCAGGTTCAGCGGGTAGGTGAACCGCGCGCCCTCCAGCCGGATATCGCCAAGGAAGGAGCCGAAGGCGGGCTTCAGGACCTCAAGGAATTCTGCGTCGGACATGGCGGCGCATTTAGCGGCGCGCTGTTCGGTTTCACTCCAGACGATGGATGACCGGTTGCCCGTCAGGGGAAGAATGGCCAGCGGGCCGTTGGGCATGAAAAACTGATGTGCGATCCCGTCGTGGGGTTTGTCATGGGCCACGGCGCAGACAATCGCCGTTTGCCCATATCCCCAACCGGTGCGGCGGATACCGGCCCGTTCCGCGGTGCCCGACCGGCGGCCATCGCAGCCGATCAAGAGCGACGCGCCCAGCATCCGGCCCGAGGCGAGGGTGACTGTCACGCCAGCGGCATCCACAGTCTGCGCGGTGACGGTTTCCCCGGCATATTGGGTGATCCCGGGCGTGTCGGCCATGGCGTCAAGGAAGGCGCGGCGCAGGTGCCGGTCTTCGACCATGAAGCCCATCGGGCCTTCCTCGATCTCGGCATGGTCGAAATGCATCATCCATGGGCTGGGGCCTTCACCCGCGCGCCCGTCGGTGACCTTGATCTCCAGCATCGGTTGGGCATGGTCCGCGACCCGCGCCCAGACCCCGATTGCGGACAACAGCCGCTTGGAGGCCAGCGCCAGCGCATAGGCCCGCCCGTCAAACCCAGGATCCTTGCGGGTGTCGATGGGCAGCGCGTCGATCACGCCGACCCGGAACCCGGATTGGGCCAGCGCAAGGGCAAGCGCCGGGCCGTTCAGCCCGCCACCGACGATAAGGATGTCCTGATCCTGTGCCATGCCCTGACATATGCCGCCCCGCGCGGGATTGTCCATGTGTCCCGTCGCCGCTACCGTCTGTTGAAACCGAAACGGGGGGCGACCATGCGGGATTGGCTTTGGGCATCGGCGGCGGATCTTGGGCGCGGGATTGGCGCTGGGCAGATCGACCCGGTGGACCTGTGCGAAACCTATCTTGCCGAGATTGATGCCCATCCCCTGCGGGACCGGATCTATGCCCGCGTCACCCATGACCGCGCCCGGGTCGAGGCCAAGGCCGCGTCGAACCGCGCCAAGACCGGGCACCGGCTGTCCCCGCTGGATGGGGTGCCGATCAGCTGGAAAGACCTGTTCGATACCGCCGGCACCGCGACAGAGGCCGGGACCAGGTTGATGGAGGGGCGCATTCCCGACCGGGATGCAGAGGTTCTGCTCAATGCGACTGCCGCCGGGCTGGTCTGTCTTGGTAAGACCCACTTGTCGGAAATCGCCTTTTCCGGCCTCGGCTATAACCCGATGACCGCGACCCCGCCCTGCGTGAACGACCCGGATTCGGTTCCCGGTGGCTCATCGTCCGGGGCCGCGGCCTCTGTCGCCTTTGGATTGGCGGCGGCGGCGATCGGGTCCGACACCGGCGGGTCGGTGCGGGTGCCATCGGCGTGGAATGATCTGGTCGGGCTGAAAACGACCCATGGGCGGCTGTCGATTGAGGGCGTCGTGCCCCTGTGCGAAACCTTCGACACCGTGGGGCCCTTGTGCCGCTCGGTCGAGGACGCGAGCCTTCTGCTGGCGGTGCTTGAAGGCGGGCAAGCCGCGGACCTGAAAGGCGCCTCGCTGGACGGTGCCCGTTTGATGATTCTTGATACAGTCGCGATGGAAGGGCTGCGCGATGCCCCGCGCGCAGCGTTTCAAAGCGCGGTGGAACGGCTGCAAAACGCCGGGGCAGAGGTAGTTCATTGCGCGGTGCCAGAGTTGCCCCGTGCCTATGAGCTTGCCGGGATGCTTTATGCCGCCGACGCCTGGGCCGCGTGGCGCGACCTGATCGAACCGAACCCGGACAAGATGTTCCGCCAGATTTATGACCGGATCCTGCCCGGCGGAGACTACACGGCCTCTGACTACATCGCAGGTTGGCGCGAATTGAACACGATCCGGGCGGACTACCTTGCCGCCACGGCGGGATATGACGCGGTGATCATGCCGACGGTGCCCAGCCTGCCGCCCAATCTGGCCCGGCTGGAAACGGACGCGGATTACTATGTGACAGAGAACCTGCTGGCCCTGCGAAACACCCGCGTCGGCAACCTGATGGGGCTTTGTGGCCTGACCATTCCCACCGGCGTGCCGTCCTGCGGCATCCTGTTCAACAGCGCGCCGGGGCAGGAGGAAGCGCTGCTGCGGTTGGGGATCGCCGCCGAGGCGGCTCTGTCCTAGCGCCGCCACCAGCACAAAAAAGCAACAATCCGGGGCCGCAACCCCCGCGATTCGTTCCGTTTTTCTGGACAGCGCCGCGCCACGCGGGGTAAGGTCATGCCAAAGCAGGGCGACAATGATCCTGCAAACCTGAGGCAGTTATGGATTTTCCCGAGCGGTTTTCGAACCTTCCGGAATACGCGTTTCCGCGCCTGCGGACGCTTCTTGATCACCTTGAACCGGGTGGCGAACCGATTGTCATGACAATCGGCGAACCGCGGCATCCGATGCCGCCGTTCGTTGCTGATGTGCTTGCGGCCAATATCGGTGGTTTTGCCAAATACCCGCCGAACGATGGATCGCCCGAACTGCTGTCGGCCATCGCGGGGTGGATTTCGTTGCGCTACGGCGTGTCGGTGACGCCGGATCAGATCATGGCGCTGAATGGCACGCGCGAGGGGTTGATGAACGCGGCCATCGCCCTGTGCCCGGAACAGAAGAACGGCCAACGGCCGGTGATCCTGACGCCGAACCCGTTCTATCAGGTCTATGCGGTTGCCGCCCTGACCTGTGGGGCAGAGCCGGTCTATGTCGCCGCTGACGATGCCACCGGCCATTTGCCCGACTACACCGCCCTTCCCGGGGATGTTCTGGACCGAACCGCCATCGCCTATGTCTGTTCGCCCGCCAACCCGCAGGGGGCGGTGGCGACGGAAGACTACTGGCGCGACCTGATTGCCTTGGCGGAAAAGCACGATTTCCGCATCTTCGCCGATGAATGCTATTCCGAGATTTACCGCGATACGCCGCCGGTCGGCGCGTTGGAAGTCTCGTCGCGGATGGGCGCGGACCCCGAACGCGTGGTGATCTTTCATTCGCTGTCGAAGCGGTCGAACCTGCCGGGGCTGCGGTCGGGGTTCTGTGCGGGGGGCGTGAAGTCCATCGTGCGCATCCGGCAATTGCGGGCCTATGCGGGTGCGCCGCTGCCGCTGCCCCTGCAGCGGGTGGCGGAAAAGGTCTGGGCGGACGAGGTCCACGTGATCGAGAACCGAACGCTTTATCAGCAGAAATACCGCATGGCCGACCGCATCTTTGGAAATGTGCCCGGCTACATGGCCCCGCAAGCGGGGTTCTTCCTGTGGCTGCCCGTCGAGGACGGAGAAGCCGCGACGGCGAAACTTTGGACTGAAACCGGCGTGCGGGTCCTGCCCGGCGCCTACCTGAGCCGCGAGGTCGGGGGGCATAACCCCGGCAGGGGGTTCATCCGGGTCGCGATGGTGGCCGGGCAAGAAGAAATGCAGCGCGGGCTGACGGCGATCCGCGACTGCCTCTACGGTGATTGAGGACGACAGGCATGGCATCTTACACGACGCGACAGCGCGATCCGCTACTGGACAGCACCACGCAGGCGGCGCTTGAAAAGCGGGGCCGGGAACTGCTTGGGATCGGTCTGGTGGTTCTGGGCGTGATGGCCGGCATGATGATCGGAACCTATAGCCCGGAGGATCCGAACTGGATGCTGGCCACCGACGCGCCTGTCCAGAACTGGATGGGCCGGGCCGGGGCCTCCATCGCGGCGCCGTTGTTCATGATCGCGGGCTGGGCGACCTGGGGCATTGCCCTGTGCCTTACTGCCTGGGGTGTGCGAATGGTGATGCACAACGGGCAGGACCGGGCCCTTGGCCGGATCATTTTCGCCCCCATCGCCATCGCCGTTGCCGCGGTCTATGCGTCCACGTTGGCACCGGGGCAGGGCTGGACCCATAGCTTTGGTCTGGGCGGGCTGTTCGGGGATACGGCCCTGTCGATTGGTCTGACGATCCTGCCGGTCCCGGCGTCGATTGGGGTCAAGCTGTTCTCGTTGATCGCGGGCGTTTTGACCCTTGTTCTTGCGGCTTTCGTACTTGGGTTTACCCGACCGGAACTGCGGCAGGTGGGCCGTTTCCTGCTGATCGGGCTGATCGTTCTCTATACGCTGGTCTTGCGGGTGCTTGGCAAAGGGGCCTCGGCCTCGATGAAGGCCGCGACCGGGTTGCATGAAACGGTTCAGACGCGGCGGGAACAGGCCCGTGCAGAGCGCGCCCAACTGACCGAGGAATACGAGGCCGAACAGCGGTTTCCAGCCCCGCCGACCGCCGAAGAGCGCAGCCGAGTGGCTGCGGTCATTCGTGCGAACCCTGTTATGCCGACCCATCGTACGGAACCGCAGATGCACCGTGCCATGCCGCCCCTGCCACAGGATGCCGGTTGGGCCGACGAACCACTGGTTGCCCCGGTCAGGGCGCAGCCGGCCCCGACCGGCGGCTTGCGCGGCCTGATGCCGTCGTTGCTGCGCCGCCAACCGGACCCGATGCCCGCGCCGGAACTTGTTGATCCGGGCCTTGCGCCGGACCCGTCGATGCCCGTCGATGGCGACCGCATTCGCAGCCGCATCACCGAGGCCATCCGCGCCCGTCAAACCGCAACGGTGGCGCAGCCGCCGGTCACCCGCACCGAGGCTGGTCTTCGGATCGAACCGTCGCTGACCGCTGGCAAGGGCCCGCGCCCGCTGGTGTTTGCGCCGACCGCGCCGACACCGGTCGAGGCAGACTTCGCGCCGCAGGCTCCGGTTGTCGCGGACGAGGATGATCTGTTGGTGCTGGAAGACGAATGGATGGACGAAATGCCGCCGGTGGACAGCCGCGCGCCCCTGACCGCTGAACCCCTGTTCGACACGCAGGAGCAGGCTCAACCCCGCGTTCAGACCCCGACGGCAGAGCCGCGCAAGGTTGTCCAGCATCAGTTGAACCGCAAGGTCATCCCGTCCAAGCAGGCCCGGGCCGAGGCCCAGCCGAAACTGCAATTCGAAGACCGCCATGCGGACTATGAACATCCGCCTCTGTCGCTTCTGATGAATCCGATTGAAATCCAGCGGCACCACCTGTCCGACGAGGCGCTGGAAGAAAACGCCCGGATGCTGGAAAGCGTTCTGGACGACTATGGCGTCAAGGGCGAGATCGTAAGCGTCCGCCCCGGCCCCGTCGTGACCATGTACGAACTGGAACCGGCGCCGGGCCTGAAGGCAAGCCGCGTGATCGGCCTTGCCGACGATATCGCCCGGTCGATGTCGGCCCTGTCGGCCCGTGTGTCCACTGTGCCCGGCCGGTCGGTGATTGGGATCGAACTGCCCAATGCCGCCCGCGAAAAAGTGGTGCTGCGCGAGATTCTGGCGGCACGGGATTTCGGCGACAGCAACATGAAACTGCCGCTTGCGCTGGGTAAGGATATCGGCGGCGACCCGATTGTCGCCAACCTTGCCAAGATGCCCCACCTGCTGATCGCGGGGACCACGGGCTCGGGCAAGTCGGTTGCGATCAATACGATGATCTTGTCGCTTCTTTACAAGCTGACCCCGGACGAATGCCGGCTGATCATGATCGACCCGAAGATGCTGGAACTGTCGGTCTATGACGGCATCCCGCACCTTCTGTCGCCGGTGGTGACCGACCCGAAAAAGGCGGTCGTCGCCCTGAAATGGGTCGTCGGCGAGATGGAAGAACGCTATCGCAAGATGTCCAAGATGGGCGTGCGCAACATCGAAGGCTACAACGGCCGCGTTGCCGACGCGCTGGGCCGGAACGAGATGTTCAGCCGCACCGTCCAGACCGGGTTTGACGAGGAAACCGGCGATCCGATCTTCGAGACCGAGGAATTCGCGCCCGAGAAGATGCCCTATATCGTCGTCATCGTCGACGAGATGGCCGACCTGATGATGGTCGCGGGCAAAGAGATTGAGGCCTGCATCCAGCGCCTCGCCCAGATGGCGCGGGCGTCCGGTATCCACCTGATCATGGCCACCCAGCGCCCGTCGGTCGACGTGATCACCGGCACGATCAAGGCCAACTTCCCGACCCGGATTTCCTTCCAGGTGACGTCGAAGATCGACAGCCGCACGATCCTTGGAGAACAGGGGGCCGAACAGCTGCTTGGTATGGGCGACATGCTCTATATGGCCGGAGGCGGTCGGATCAGCCGCGTACACGGCCCCTTTGTCAGCGACGAAGAGGTCGAAGAGATCGTCAATTACCTCAAGGGCTTTGGCCCGCCGGAATACATGTCCGGCGTGGTCGACGGACCGGACGAGGAAAAAGGCGCGGATATCGACCTCGTCTTGGGGCTAGGCGGCAATACCGACGGCGAAGATGCGCTGTATGATCAGGCGGTCGCCATCGTGGCCAAGGACCGGAAGTGTTCCACGTCCTACATCCAGCGCAAGCTGGCTATCGGCTATAACAAGGCTGCCCGGCTGGTCGAACAGATGGAAGACGAGGGCGTTGTCAGCGCGGCCAACCACGTTGGCAAACGCGAAGTTCTGGTGCCCGAACAACACTAGCCAGAGTAGGCCATGTCACGATCGGCGACGCGATGAGCGTCGCCGTCACTACTTGTGATTGGGGTGGTGGCTGCTTCTAAGCCGGTTATTCTTGATGGCAATGAAGTTTTGCCAAGGATTCCCCATGCCCCTTCAAATTCGCCGCCCGACCGATACAGACCGGGAAAGCTGGAATGAACTCTACGCCGGTTACGCCGATTTCTATCAAGTGACCCAGACCCAAGACATGCGCGACAAGGTCTGGTCCTGGATTACCGATCCGGCGCATGAGGTTGACGGGCTTGTGGCGGACCTGAATGGAGCCGTTATCGGCCTGACCCATTTCCGGCCCTTCGCTCGGCCGCTTGCTGCGGCGACTGGCGGATTTCTTGACGATCTGTTCGTCGATCCCGCGGCAAGGGGCAGCGGGGCGGCACGGGCGCTGATCGAGGCGGTTTCGGCGGAAGGCAAAGCCCGGGGCTGGTCGGTGATCCGTTGGATCACCGCCGACAATAACTACCGGGCGCGCGGGCTTTATGATCAGCTTGCCGATCGGACTGGCTGGATCACCTATGACATCAAGATTTGAGGCGCAGCTATTCGCTGACGACCGGGTTGTTATCGATTATCGCTTGGGTTCCTGATCTGTAGGGCCCATCTGATAGGCAGGCAATGCCGCGTGTTTCCGGAAGGACCAGATATGAACAAGTTTCGCAGATTTCTTTTGACCGCGCCGATCGTGCTCGCGGCACTTGGGGGGCAGGCACTGGCCCAGTCGATCCCATTGTCGGACCTGTCGGCCTATCTGAATTCGCTTCAGACGGCAGAAGGGCAGTTCACCCAGATCAACGCTGATGGGACAATTTCGACCGGAACGATCTATATCAAGCGGCCCGGACGCATCCGGTTTGAATACGACCCGCCCGAACGGGCGCTGGTGATCGCGGGCGGCGGATCCCTTGCGGTTTTCGATCCAAGGTCCAACACCGGGCCGGATCGCTATCCGCTAAGCGAAACGCCCCTGTCCATCATCCTCGCCCGAGAGGTCAATCTGGACCGCGCCCGGATGGTCGTGGATCACGGGGATGAAGGCAACGCGACCTACGTCGTGGCGCAGGACCCCGACCACCCCGAGTACGGCAATATCAAGCTGGTGTTCACCGGATCGCCTGTTCAGCTGCGACAATGGGTGATCAGTGACAATGCTGGGGGGGAAACGACGGTCATCCTTGGCGACATGCAGGTTGGTGGGCGCATCCGTGACGCCCTGTTCAACATCATTGCCGAAGAACAACGGTGGTCATCCAACTGACCTGACCCTCGAAAAGAAAGGGCGCTGAGGGGCGCCCTTTTTCGTGTCAGATCCGGACACCCCGGCAACTGGCGATCTGCCGTTCATAGACGATCGCACGGGCCGCGACTTCGTCCGCGATACGGATAAGCCAGCTTTTGCCGCGATAGCTGCCGCGCAGGTATCCTGTCCGCCCTTCGTGATAAGCCAGATACTGGCCGCGGGTGTCATTCATGCCCAAACCCGTCTCTTCGACCGTCTGCGCCATGTACCAGCCCATGAAATCGGTCGCGTCGCCGAAATCGTCCCGCCGTGCGCCCATGCCACCGTGCTTGCGGCGGTATTCATCCCACGTGCCATCCAGCGCCTGCGCATAGCCAAAGGCCGAGGATTGGCGACCGACGGGGATAACGCCAAGCGCGTATTGATGCGGGGTCCGGTTATTGGAAATAAATTTGCTTTCCTGATAGATCATGGCCATCAGGACATGGGGTTCGACGCCCCAATTGCGTTCCGCCTGTCGTAGCTCGCGCACATATTCCGGCCGTTCACGCAGGATCGCGCAAGCGTTTTCAAGATCGCGCGGCGCGGACCCTTGACGCTCTCCGCAGCTACCCAAAGCCGCAACAACCATCAGTGCGAGGAAGAATCTGCTCATCTGCCTCTCGCTTTCTTTGTTTGGTCCAAGTCTAGCCGATCCCGCGCAAACAGGAAACTGGGATTTGGTACGATTTTCGGCGGTGATCTGCCGCCAAGGTGGATGTGCCGGGCGGACGGACTGTAAGCCTGTGTTCCACAGACTGTTTCCCGAGAATCAGGGCCGGATTCGTGGACAAACCGGGTGCGGAACAGTTAGGTTGGCTGTGGGGGCTATATTTTGATGCTGAAAACGCGCGCAAAATATCATCTTGGGCAGGTGGTTCGCCACCGCAAACACCCTTTTCGGGGTGTGGTGTTCGATGTTGATGCGATCTTTTCCAATACCGACGAATGGTACGAGGCGATCCCCGAGGACAGCCGCCCGGCCAAAGATCAGCCGTTCTATCATCTTTTGGCCGAAAACGACCAAAGCTACTACGTGGCCTATGTGTCGGAACAAAATCTGATCGCCGATTATTCCGGAGAACCGGTCAGCCATCCTGATCTGGACGATCTGTTTGGCCCCTTCGAAGACGGCCAGTACCCGCTCCATTTCCAACTGAACTAGAGCCTGCCCGGCACGGCATTGGCACGGACCTTGCGCCCGAATGCAACGGCATCCGAGGCAACGATTTGCGATGCTTGCTTGGATGAAGAACCTCGACGCCGCGCAACTGGGTGGGGGCTTAGACTACGCGGCGCCGAGGGAAGCTTTTTGCAGCTACATGCGCAAGATGGCCGGGATTCGGGGCGCACCCGTGGAACAATCTGGGCGTTTTCGGGGCGATTGCACATTCCCGAAGAACGGGCCAATCTGCGCCCAAACGGAGGATCAACCATGCGACCAGTCTATATTTGCGGCAGTGCGCGTACCCCGATGGGCGGGCTTCAGGGGGAGCTTGGTCAGGTGTCTGCCGCCGACCTGGGTGGAACGGCCATTCGCGCCGCCCTGAGCCGCAGCGGCAACCCGCAGGTGGACGAGTTGATCATGGGCTGTGTGCTGCCCGCGGGGCAGGGGCAGGCGCCTGCCCGGCAGGCCGGGTTCAAGGCGGGGTTAGGCGAAAGCGTTCCGGCAACCACCCTGAACAAGATGTGCGGATCGGGGATGAAGGCCGTGATGATGGGCAGTGACCAGATCGCGCTGGGCGGGGCCGAAACCATCGTCGCAGGCGGCATGGAAAGCATGTCGAACGCCCCTTACCTGTTGCCCAAGATGCGCGGCGGGGCCCGTCTGGGTCACGGTCAGGTGATTGACCACATGTTCCTGGACGGGCTGGAAGATGCCTATGATAAGGGCCGGCTGATGGGCACCTTTGCCGAGGATTGCGCCGAACATTTCCAGTTCACCCGCGAGGATCAGGACCAATACGCCATCGGGTCGCTGTCCAACGCGCTCGAGGCGGAGCGGACAGGGGCCTTCAAGGCCGAAATCGCCCCGGTCACCGTCCACTCCCGCACGGGCGAGCAGGTCATTTCGGTTGATGAACAGCCGGGAAAGGCGCGGCCGGAAAAGATCCCAACCTTGCGGCCCGCTTTCCGTGATGGCGGCACCGTCACGGCCGCCAATTCCAGTTCTATCTCCGATGGGGCTGCGGCGCTGGTCCTGTCGTCCGACGCGGGCCATGCCCGCGCCCGTATTCTTGGTCACGCCAGCCATGCGCAGGCGCCGGGCTGGTTCACGACCGCCCCGGTGCCCGCCGCGCGAAAACTGCTGGACCAGATCGGCTGGTCCGTGTCCGATGTGGACCTGTGGGAAGTGAACGAGGCCTTCGCCGTCGTCCCCATGGCCTTCATGCGCGAAATGGGGTTGCCGCGCGATGTGGTGAACGTCAACGGCGGAGCCTGTGCGCTGGGCCACCCGATTGGCGCGTCGGGGGCCCGGATCATCGTCACCTTGCTTCACGCACTTGAAACACGTGGGTTGAAGCGCGGGATCGCCGCGATCTGCATCGGCGGCGGCGAAGGCACGGCCATCGCGATCGAACGGGTCTGAACCGATGCGCATCGACTATGCCGAACGGACCAAGGCGATTGCGGCCCTAGTCGCGGGCGAGACGGACGAGGTCGCGCTGATGGCGACATTGGCCTGTGAATTGTATCACGCCGACGACCGGTTCGACTGGACCGGGTTCTACCGCGTGGTTGCGCCAGAGCTGCTGAAGATCGGGCCCTATCAGGGCGGGCACGGTTGCTTGACGATCCCGTTTTCGCGCGGGGTCTGTGGTGCATGTGCCCGCACCGGAGAGGTGCAGCTGGTCCCGGATGTGGATGCCTTTCCCGGTCACATCGCCTGCGCCTCCTCGACCCGGTCCGAGATCGTTCTGCCGGTTCGGGACGGCAATGGGCGGCTTCTGGCGGTCCTTGATATCGACAGTGACCAGCCCGACGCCTTTGATGTTGCGGACGTTGCCGGGCTGACTGCTATCCTGACAATGGTATTTGGCCGCTGATTCACCGGGCGCGTGAAATTTTGCTTTGATTTTTCATGCAGCCGTGGCAGCGTGAAAAACGAAGCGAATTTTTCACGCGAGTCGCCCGTGCAACATCAGGTGCCACCCAACAGCCGAACGCTCGGGGCCGATATTCGTGCCCTGCGCAAGGCGCGTGGGATCACCTTGCAGGCGCTGGCCGATACGCTGGGTCGGTCCGTCGGCTGGGTCAGTCAGGTGGAACGCGACTTGTCGCAGCCATCGGTTGACGACCTGCGCCGTATCGCCCGCGCCTTCGATGTGCCCATGTCGATCCTGTTTGGCCAATCCAACGCCCCGGCAGAAGAGGCGGGCGTGATCGTGCGCAAGGGCGCGCGCCGTCCGATCGGGTCGGGCGAGGCCGGGTTGATCGAAGAACTTCTGTCCCCCGACCTGACCGACGACTTCGAAATGGTCCATTCGACCTTTGCCCCACGGTCCAGCATTGGCGAGACCGTGACCCGCCCAACGCAAGAGGTGGCCTATATCATCTCGGGCCGGCTTGACGTGGTGATTGATGGGCGCCGCTTTTCCGTGGGTCCGGGCGACAGTTTCCGGATCCGGGGCGAACCGCATCGCTGGGAAAACCCCTATGACGAACCGGCTGTGGCGATCTGGGTGATCGCCCCACCGGTTTATTGAAAAAAGGAACAGCCATGAAGACGGGTTCATGCCTATGCGGATCGGTTTCATTTTCCTTCCCGGACGGGCCGGAGAAGGTCACGGCCTGCCATTGTTCCCAATGCCGTAAGACCAGCGGCCATGTCTGGGCGGCATTTCATGTCCCGCTCGCCCACCTGACATTCAGCCGCGATGGCGGGCTGTCGTGGTTCGAAAGCTCTGACTGGGCGAAGCGCGGGTTCTGCAACACCTGCGGGTCCAGCCTGTTCTACCAGATGAAGGGAGAGGCCACGATCAACATCGCGGCCGGGGCAGTCGATGAACCCACAGGACTGACCCTGACCCGGCACATCTTTGTCGCGGACAAGGGCGACTACTATTCCATCGGCGCGGATGGCGCCGACCAGATCGAGAAATACTAGGGAGACAGAGATGTCAGACTTTCCGACAAAAGCGCGCGTTGTCATCATCGGGGGCGGGGTCGTCGGCACCTCGTCGCTGTATCACCTTGCCAAGGCGGGTTGGACCGACTGTGTCCTGCTGGAAAAGAACGAACTGACAGCGGGGTCGACCTGGCACGCGGCGGGCAACGTGCCGACCTTTTCCACCTCCTGGGCCGTGATGAACATGCAGCGCTATTCGACCGAGCTTTATGCGCGGTTGGGGGCCGAGGTCGATTACCCGATGAACTACCACCAGACCGGATCGATCCGTCTGGCGCATTCAAAGGAACGGATGCAGGAATTCGAACGGGCCAAAGGCATGGGTCTGCAACAAGGCATGAACCTTGAGATCCTGACGCCGGACGAGGTCAAGGAACGCTATCCCTTCATCGAAACCCACGACATTGTCGGCGCCCTCTATGACCCGAATGACGGCGATATCGACCCGGCACAGCTGACACAAGCGCTGGCCAAGGGCGCGCGGGACATGGGCGCGAAAATTCTGCGCTTCTGTCCGGCAACCGGCGTCACCCAAAAGGATGACGACAGCTGGATCGTTCACACGGACAAGGGTGACATCGAATGTGACTATGTGGTCAACGCCGCGGGCTACTATGCCCAACGTGTTGGCGAGTGGTTCAAGCCCTATGGCGGGCGCACCGTGCCGATGATGGTGATGAGCCACCAGTACCTGCTGTCTGAGGAAATCCCCGAGATCGAGGCCCACACCAAGGCGACGGGCAAGAAGCTGCCGCTGCTGCGGGATGTGGACGTGTCCTATTACCTCCGGCAGGAAAAGCACGGGTTCAACCTTGGCCCTTATGAACCCAACTGCCGCGCTCATTGGACCGACGACAGCGATCCGATGCCGGATGACTTCAGTTTCCAACTTTGGAACGACGATCTGGACCGGATCGAGGATATCGTCACCGACGCGATGGAGCGGGTTCCGGCACTGGGCACCGCCGGTTTGTCCCGGGTCATCAACGGCCCGATCCCCTACGCCCCGGACGGGCTGCCCCTGATCGGGCCGATGCCCGGCGTCAAGAACGCGTTCGAGGCCTGCGTCTTTACCTTTGGCATCGCGCAGGGCGGCGGCGCGGGCAAGGTGTTGGCCGAATGGATCGTCGATGGTCACACCGAATGGGATATGTGGTCCTGTGATCCGCGCCGATACACCGATTACACCGACCACGAATACTGTGTGGAAAAGGGGATGGAGGTCTATGGCAACGAATACGCCATGCATTTCCCGTGGCACCGCTGGCCTGCCGCGCCCGACCGGAAACTGTCCCCGGTCCATGACAAGGTCAAGGCGTTGGGCGGCGTGATGGGCGCCTACAACGGGTGGGAACGCGCCAATTGGTTCGCTCAGCCCGGCGACGACACCAGCGAAGCGTCGACCCACACATGGGGCCGGTCCGGTCCGTGGGAACAGCGCATCAAGGAAGAATGCGAGGCGGTGCGCGACCACTGCGGCGTGTTGGACCTGCCGGGCTTTTCCCGGTTCTGGGTGCAGGGCGAAGGTGCAGATGAATGGTTGCGCGGTTTCGTGACCGGCGGCCTGCCCAAGGTCGGGCGGATGAACCTTGTCTATGTGGCCGATGTGCGCGGCCGCATCTTGACCGAACTGTCCTGCATCCGGCTGGAAGAAAACAGCTTTGTCCTGATCACTGCGGCGACCGCCCAATGGCACGATGGCGAATTGATCCGCCGGTCGGTTCCGGCGGGCGTCACCGTGCGCGAAACCACGACCGAACGGGATTGTCTGATCGTCGCGGGCCCGAAATCGCGCGAGATCCTGTCGGGGATCACTGACGCCGATCTGTCGATGGGCTGGCTGACGCATCAACACGCCACCGTGGCGGGCAAGAAGGCCTTTCTGATCCGGGTGTCCTTCACTGGTGAACTGGGTTGGGAAATCCATGCCGAGAACGAAGACATGCCCGCGATCTACGACGCGGTTCTGGCGGGCGGCGCGAAACCCTTTGGCATGTGGGCGCTCAACAGCCTGCGTCTGGAAAAGGGCTATCGCGCATGGAAGGGCGACCTGTCGACCGACTACACCCTGTTCGAAGGGGGGCTGGACCGCTTCGTGAAGCTGGACAAGCCGCAGGACTTCCCGGGCAAGGCCGCCCTGATGAACGAGGCGCAGCAAGGATCGAAAAAGCGGTTCGTGACCCTGGTCGTCGATGCGGGCGATTGCGACGCCCCGTACATGTCCACGCTGTGGCATGACGGGAAGATCGTCGGCGAAACTACGTCCGGTGGTTGGGGCTACCGCGTTGGTGCCTCGGTCGCGCTGGGGATGCTGCGCACCGATCTGGCCGTGCCTGGAACCGAGGTCGAGGTGGAAATCTATGGCGAACGCAGGCGCGCCGTGGTGCAGCCCGACGCGCCCCTGTGGGATCCCGAAAACGAAAGACTGCGGGCCTGACGGCCCCAGCCCCTCCTTCAAACCTGATCAAGAACGGATAACGTCAGATGGCTCTCCCTACGAATGCGCGTGTCGTCATCATCGGCGGTGGTGTGGTTGGCTGCTCGGTCGCCTATCACCTGACCAAGCTTGGCTGGACCGATGTGGTTCTGCTGGAGCGTAAACAGTTGACCAGCGGCACCACGTGGCACGCGGCGGGGCTGATCGGCCAGCTGCGGGCCTCGTCCAACATGACCAAGCTGGCCCGCTATTCCGCCGAACTATACACCGGGCTAGAGGCCGAAACCGGCGTTGCCACCGGGTTCCGTCAGGTTGGCTCGGTGTCGGCGGCACTGACGGGCGAGCGGCTGGAGGAGCTTTACCGCAACGCCGCCATGGCCCGTGCTTTCGGCGTCCCGGTCGAAGAACTGTCCCCGGCCGAGGTCAAGGACCGTTATCCGCATTTGAACATCGACGGGGTGACGGGGGGCGTCTGGCTTCCGACCGATGGACAGGCCGATCCGGCCAATATCGCGCTGGCGCTGGCCAAGGGTGCGCGGATGCGGGGCGCGGTGGTATCCGAACGGAGCAAGGTGACGGGCATCCGTAGGGAAGGCCGCCGGGTGACCGGGGTGGACTGGGTGTCGGACGATGGGTCGGATCAGGGCCATATCACCTGCGACATGATCGTGAACTGCGCCGGAATGTGGGGGCACGAGGTGGGCCGCATGGCCGGGATCAACGTGCCGCTGCACGCCTGCGAACACTTCTACATCGTGTCCGAACCCATCGAAGGGCTGACCCAGATGCCGGTGCTGCGGGTGCCGGATGAATGCGCCTATTACAAGGAAGACGCGGGCAAGATGATGCTGGGCGCGTTCGAACCGAATGCAAAGCCCTGGGGTATGGATGGCATCCCCGACAGTTTTGAATTCGACCAGCTGCCCGAAGATTTCGACCATTTCGAACCGATCCTAGAGGCGGCGGTCAACCGACTGCCGATGCTGGCAGAGGCGGGCATTCACACCTTCTTCAACGGCCCGGAAAGTTTCACGCCCGACGACGCCTATCACCTTGGCCTTGCGCCCGAGATGGACAACGTCTGGGTCGCGGCCGGGTTCAATTCGATCGGCATCCAGTCGGCGGGTGGGGCAGGGCATGCGCTGTCCCTTTGGATGGACAGTGGCGAAAAACCCTTTGATCTGGGCGATGTGGACATCAGCCGGATGCAGCCCTTTCAGGGCAACAAACATTACCTGTTTGAGCGGTCCAAGGAAACACTGGGCCTGCTCTATGCCGATCACTTCCCCTATCGGCAAAAGGCCACGGCACGCGGCGTCCGGCGGACCCCGTTCCACGCGCAACTGGCCGAGAAGGGCGCGGTCTTTGGCGAATTGTCGGGCTGGGAACGCGCAAACTGGTACGCCAATCCGGGGCAAGAGGCCGAGTATCGCTATAGCTGGCGGCGGCAGAACTTCTTTGACAACGTCGCCGCCGAACATGCGGCGATCCGCACCGGGGTGGGGATGTACGATATGTCGTCCTTCGGGAAGTTGCGCGTCGAAGGGCGCGATGCGGAACGGTTCCTGAACCGGATCTGCGGGGCGGATGTCGCCGTTCCGGTAGGCCGGATCGTTTATACCCAGTTCCTGAACTCCACCGCCGGGATCGAGGCGGATGTGACCGTGACCCGCCTGTCGGAAACCGCCTATCTGGTCGTCACCCCCGCCGCGACCCGACAGGCCGATCAGACCTGGATGCAGCGGCACCTGCGGGACGAACATGTCGTCATTACCGATGTGACCGCGGGCGAAGGCGTATTGGCTGTCATGGGCCCGAACGCCCGTGCGGTCCTGCAAGCCGTGTCGCCCAACGATTTCTCGAACGAGGCGAACCCGTTTGGCACCGCGCAGGAGATCGAGTTGGGCATGGGCCTCGCCCGGGTGCACCGCGTGTCCTATGTCGGTGAGTTGGGTTGGGAGATCTACGTCGGCGCAGACATGGCAGGCCACGCGTTTGAAACGCTTTGGCAAGCCGGACAGGACCACGGGCTAAAGCTGTGCGGGATGCATGTGATGGATTGCTGCCGGATCGAAAAGGCGTTCCGCCACTTCGGCCACGACATCACCTGCGAGGACCATGTACTCGAGGCCGGGCTTGGGTTCGCGGTGAAGACCGACAAGCCGGATTTCATCGGCCGCGATGCGGTCCTGGCGAAAAAGGAAAAGGGGCTGGAAAAGCGCCTTGTCCAGTTCCGCCTGACCGACCCTGAACCGCTGCTGTATCACAACGAACCGCTGATCCGGGATGGCGAGATCGTGGGCTATCTGTCGTCGGGGGCCTATGGTCATCATCTGGGCGGGGCGATCGGCATGGGCTATGTGCCCTGCGCCGGCGAAAGCGCGGCGGATGTTCTGGCTTCGACCTATGAGATCGACGTGATGGGCACCCGCGTCCGGGCCGAGGCATCGTTGAAACCGATGTACGACCCGACCGGCGCCCGCACCAAGGCGTGACAAGCCGGGTTGCGGCCCGGGCCGGGCTGTGGTGGTAAGGTGGGTCTTGACCCACCCCCACCGAGGCCCGGAATGAGCAGTGATTACAATCCGCCGACCGACCCGCTGGTTGTTCTGCATGACGACCACGAATTGCTGATCGTGGACAAGCCCGCGGGCCTTCTGTCGGTCCCCGGCAAGGGGGACCATCTGGCCGATTGCCTGTTGTCGCGGGTGCAGGCGGCCTTTCCGCAGGCGCTTTTGGTGCATCGGTTGGACCGGGATACTTCGGGCGTGATGGTCTTTGCCCTGACCCCCCATGCGCAGCGGCACCTTGGCCTGCAGTTTGAAAAACGACAGGCGAAAAAGACCTATGTCGCGCGGGTCTGGGGCGAGATGGCCGAAAAGGAAGGCACGGTGGACCTGCCCCTGATCGTCGATTGGCCGAACCGCCCGCTGCAGCATGTGGACCATGAGAATGGTAAGCCCGCCCATACCGACTGGAAACGGGTCAAGGTCGGGAATGGCGAAAGCCGGGTCCGGTTGTTCCCAAAGACCGGTCGGTCCCATCAGTTGCGAGTGCATATGAAAGAAATCGGTCATCCGATCCTTGGCGACCCATTCTATGCGACCGGCCCCGCCCGGGATTTCCCCCGGATGATGCTGCATTCCGAAACGCTGCAACTTCGGCACCCGGACGGAGGCCAGGGGGTGCGGTTCAAGGCCAAGGTGCCATTCTGAACGAAACCGGGGGCCCAAAGGCCCCCGTTCCTTTTCCGGTTATTCGGCAGAAGGGTCCCAGCCGGAAATCGCCTTGGCCTCCAGGAACTCCTCGATCCCCCAGACGCCGCCTTCGCGGGCGCGGCCGCTGGCCTTGACCCCGCCGAACGGCGATCCCGCGCCGCGGCTCTGGCCGTTCATCTCGACCATGCCGGACCGCAATTGACGGGCCAGACGGTTGCGCCGCGCGCCATCGCTGCTTTGGACATAGTTGGTCAGGCCATAGATCGTGTCGTTGGCGATCTGCACGGCCTCCTCCTCGGTGTCGAAGGGCATGATCGACAGGACCGGGCCAAAGATTTCCTCTTTTTCGAGGGTCATGCCGGGTTTGACATCTGCAAAGACGGTGGGCCGGACGTAGTAACCCTTGTTCATGCCTTCCGGCAGACCCAGACCACCGGCGACAAGCCGTGCGCCTTCGTCGATGCCCTTCTGGATATAGCCCTGGATCTGGTCCCATTGGCGTTTGTTCACGACCGGCCCGATGTGGCGGCCGGATTCAGAGGCCGGGCCGACCTTGGTCGCCTCGGCAACCTCGCGGGCGATCTCGACAGCCTCGTCATAGTAGGAGCGTTCCACCAGCATCCGGGTAGGCGCGTTGCAGGATTGGCCCGAGTTGTTGAAGCAGTGCAGGACGCCCCGCTTGACCGCCTTGGCATCGGCATCGGCAAAGACAAGGTTCGCGCCCTTGCCGCCCAGTTCCAGCGTCACCCGTTTCATCGTTTCCGCCGCCGCCTTGGAAATGGCGCGGCCTGCGCGGGTCGATCCGGTGAACGAGATCATTTCGACATCCGGGTGCGACGACAGTTGCGACCCGACCCCAACTCCGTCACCGTTGACAAGGTTGAAGACCCCGGCAGGCAGGCCCGCGTCGTGGCAGAACTCGGCAAAAAGCAGCGACGACAGCGGCGCTTCTTCCGACGGTTTCAGCACGCAGGGACAGCCCGCCAGAAGCGCCGGAATGACCTTCAGCGTCACCTGGTTCATCGGCCAGTTCCACGGGGTGATCAGGCCGACAACGCCGATCGGTTCCATCGAAATCCGGTCGTTCGGGGCGTGCGGGCCCAGCGGGCGGATCCATTCGATCTGATCGAAGGCGGTCAGGAAGTTTTCAAGGTGCCAGGGCAGGCAGGGGGCCTGACTGTCGCGGGACATGTCGATGGGCGCGCCCATCTCAAGGCTGATCGCCTGCGCCATCTCCTCTTTCCGGGCCTCGTATTGTTCGAGGATCTTTTCGACATAGGCCCGACGGGTCGCTGGCGGCGTCGCGGCCCAAGCGGGGAAGGCGGCCTTTGCGGCGGCAACTGCTGCGTCCGTGTCTGCCTGATCCCCCAGCGAGATGATCGCGCAGACCTCTTCGGTGGAGGGGTCGATCACATCGTGATCGCGGGGGGTGGCCGGGGCGACCCACTGGCCGTTGATATAGAAATCGCGCTTTTCGATCATGGTGCACCTGTCTGAATTTCGGGCCGAGACTGTCAGGGGTGCGACAGTTCCGCAAGGGGCCTAGCGACAGGGGAATGTCGCGAATATATCGGGCCCAACGAAACATTCACGAAGGAGCGCCCCTATGACCCTGCGCATCAACGATACCATCCCGAATCTGACAGTCGAAACCGATCAGGGCACCTTTGACCTGCACAACTGGATCGGCGACAGCTGGGCGATCCTGTTCAGCCACCCCAAGGATTTCACCCCGGTTTGCACCACCGAATTCGGGGCCGTCGCGCAGCTTGCCGACGAATGGGCCAAACGCGACACCAAGGTCATGGGCATTTCCGTCGACAGTGCGGAAGAGCACGTGAAGTGGAAGGCCGATATCGAAGGGTTCGCCGGGGCCAAGGCCGGGTTCCCGATCATCGCCGACACCGATCTTGCCGTGGCCAAGGCGTTCGACATGCTTCCGGCGGAGGCCTATCTGCCCGATGGCCGCACCCCGGCCCATACCGCGACTGTCCGGTCGGTCTTCATCATCTCGCCCGACAAGAAGCTGCAACTGACCATGACCTACCCGATGTCGGTTGGCCGCAACTTTGCCGAAGTGCTGCGCGCGTTGGACGGGTTGCAGCGGACCTGGGGCCAGCCGCTGGCCACGCCTGCCAACTGGACCAGCGTCGATGACGTGATCGTCGCGCTTGCACTGGACGATGCGGCGGCCGAAGCGAAATATGGCGCGCTGGACAAGCGCCTGCCCTACCTGCGGTTCGCAAAGAACCCGGGCTAGGCGACCCGAGAAAAGAAAAAAGGGCCCCGAAACCGGGGCCCTTTCCATTTGCAAAGGAAGCTGCCGGATTACTCGGCTTCTTCCTTCTTGATCTCTTCTCCGGTTTCCTGATCAACGATCTTCATCGACAGGCGGACCTTGCCGCGGTCGTCAAAGCCCAGAAGCTTGACCCAGACTTCCTGACCTTCCTTCAGAACATCCGACGGATGGTTCAGGCGGCGGTTTTCGATCTGGCTGACGTGCACCAGGCCGTCGCGCTTGCCGAAGAAGTTCACGAAGGCGCCGAAATCGACCAGCTTCACGACCTTGCCCTTGTAGATCCCGCCTTCTTCCGGCTCTGCCACGATCGCATAGATCATGTCATAGGCCTTCTGGATGGCTTCGCCGTTCGGGCTGGCGATCTTGATGATGCCGTCGTCGTTGATGTCGACCTTGGCACCGGACACTTCCACGATTTCGCGGATGACCTTGCCACCGGACCCGATCACTTCACGGATCTTGTCGGTCGGGATCTGCATCGTTTCGATGCGCGGGGCGTGGACGCTGAATTCGCCAGCGCCGGACAGGGCCTTGTTCATCTCGCCAAGGATATGCATCCGGCCTTCTTTCGCCTGGGCGAGGGCCTTCTTCATGATCTCGGGCGTGATCCCAGCAACCTTGATGTCCATCTGCAGCGAGGTGATCCCGTTTTCGGTCCCGGCCACTTTGAAGTCCATGTCGCCAAGGTGGTCTTCGTCACCAAGGATGTCGGTTAGAACGGCGTAGGAGCCGTCTTCTTCCAGCACGAGGCCCATGGCCACACCGGCAACCGCGGACTTCAGCGGAACGCCTGCATCCATCATCGACAGCGAGCCACCGCAGACGGACGCCATGGAGGACGACCCGTTCGATTCGGTGATCTCGGACACCAGACGGATGGTGTAGGGGAAGTCGGTCGCGGCGGGGAGAACGGCCTGAAGGGCGCGCCATGCCAGTTTGCCGTGGCCGATTTCACGACGACCGGGCGATCCAACGCGGCCAACTTCGCCAACCGAGTAGGGCGGGAAGTTGTAGTGCAGCAGGAAGTTGGACCGGAAGTTGCCGTGCAGTGCGTCGATGATCTGTTCGTCATCGCCGGTGCCGAGGGTGGTCACGACCAGACCCTGGGTTTCACCACGGGTGAACAGGGCCGACCCGTGGGTCCGGGGCAGAAGGCCAGTTTCGCAGACGATCGGGCGAACGGTGTCCAGCGCGCGGCCGTCAATACGGCGCCCGTGCTTGACAACATCGCCGCGCAGAACCTTCGATTCCAGTTTCTTCAGCGCGGTGCCAAGGTTGGCGTCGGCCAGCTGTTCTTCGGTCAGGGCGTCTTTGATTTCAGCCTTGGCGGCGGCAACGGCAGCAGTGCGTTCCTGCTTGTCGGTGATCGCATAAGCGGCGCGCATCTTCTCTTCGCCAGCGGCGGTCACGGCGGCAAGGATGTCGCTGTAGTCCGGCGGGGTGAAGTCGAAGGGCTCTTTCGCGGCGTCTTCGGCAAGGTCGATGATCAGGTCGATGACCGGCTGGATCTGTTCGTGCGCAAAGGTCACGGCACCCAGCATTTCATCTTCCGTCAACTCGTAGGCTTCGGATTCGACCATCATCACGGCGTCTTTGGTCCCGGCGACAACAAGGTCCAGACGCTGGTCGGGGTTGTTGCGCAGGCCCTGCATGTCATCGACAGTCGGGTTCAGGATGTAGTCGCCATCCTCGTAGCCCACGCGGCAACCGGCGATCGGGCCCATGAAGGGCGCGCCGGAAATCGTCAGCGCGGCCGAAGCGGCGATCATCGCGACGATATCGGGGTCGTTGACAAGGTCGTGGCTCAGCACGGTGCACATCACCAGAACTTCATTCTTGAAGCCTTCGACGAACAGCGGGCGGATCGGACGGTCGATCAGGCGGGCGGTCAGCGTTTCCTTTTCGGTCGGCCGCGCCTCGCGCTTGAAGAAGCCGCCCGGAACTTTACCGGCGGCATAGTATTTTTCCTGGTAGTGGACAGTCAGCGGAAAGAAGTCCTGACCTTCCTTTTGGGTCTTGGCAAAGGTCACGTTGGCCATGACCGAGGTTTCGCCAAGCGTGGCAATGACCGACCCGTCAGCCTGACGGGCAACCTTGCCGGTTTCCAGAGTCAGGGTTTCTTCACCCCACTGGATGGATTTTTTCACTTCGTTGAACATCTAGCGTATCCTGATTGGAGGCACTCCCGAGCCCTCTCGGGTCCTCCGTTTCAATGGCGGCCCCATTGCCGCCGACCCCTCTATCATCTCATGCGCCGGGGTCCCAAGCGTCACGTCTCAGATGGCGGGGCAATACAGGAAAACAAGGGCCTTGGAAAGAAGGGAGTTTTCGCCCCTCAGAGACCGCAATCAGGTGTCGTGTGGATCAGGGTCGGACCATCGGCAGAGAGTGCTTCGGCAATGGCTTTCTGGAAAGCGGCCTTGCTGCGGGGCGCGGCGGAGCGGGCGCCGTAGGCCTCGGCCAGTTTGCAGAAATCCGGGTTGCGCTGGATCACCGCGTTGGGCGCGATCTGTGCGGCAACCATGCTAGCCTCGATCTCTCCCAGCTTGCCGTTGTCCCAAAGGATGATTGGCAGGGTGAGGCCCAGTTCCACCGCGACGCCCAGTTCCTGAAGCGTGTATTGGAACCCGTAGTCGCCGGCGATGGCAATGACGGGCCGGTCCCCGACCCCGATCTTGCCGCCGATGGCCGCGGGCAACGCATAGCCCAGCGTGCCAAAGCCAAAGGGGTGGTGCCACAGCCCCGGCGCGGGCATCGGCCAGACCTCTTTCGCGGCATAGGCAAACTGGGTCATGTCCGAAAAGATCATCGTCTCGGCGGGCAGTGCCTCGCGCAGGGCGTCGGCCACGGGCAGGATGCCGGGGCGCTCGGCCTCGATTTCGGCCCGCCATTTGGCGCGGGTGGCGGCGATGTCAGCGCTGGACCATCCGGTCGCGGGCGCAGCAGGCTGATGCGCAAGCGCGCGGCAGAATTCCACCGCGCCGCAACGGACGCGGGCGTCTTGCGGGCTGGCATTGGCCAGAACCTCGGCGTCGATGTTCACAATCACCGCTTCACAGTCATGGCCCGGGGTGTCGCGCCAGATATCCACCTCGGCCAGATCGGTTCCGATGGCAATCAGCAGGTCCGCCTCGGCCAGAACCCTAGCGCTGTCGGGGCGGGCAAGGAAGGCGCCGAAATGCAGTGGATCATCGGCGTCGATGATCCCCCGCCCGGCATAGGTGGTGAAAGAGGCCGCGCCATACCGGCGAGTCAGTTCTCGCGCCGCCGGGGTCGCGGCTCGGGCACCGCCGCCAAAGATGAACATGGGCTTTTTCGCGGCTGCCAAAAGCTGCGCAACCATCGCCACATCCGCGGCATGCGGTTCGCGCAGATCAAAGGGCTGGGCGAAATGGCGGGCAAAGGTGGGCGCGTCCGCCTCGAGCAGCGGGATCGGAACCGACAGGTGCTTTGGCCGGGCCCGGTCCGTCCCGAACTCCGACAGCGCCCGGTCGATCAGGGCATAGGCGGCCTCGGCTGTTCGCGCCGTTTCGGACCAGTCGCAGACCGTGCGCGCCGCCCCTTCCTGATCCTTCATCTGGTGCAATTGCCCACGTCGGGCCGAGGTTTCCGCAAGACAGGACGAAATGACAAGCAACGGTACGCTATCCGAATAAGCCTGCCCCATCGGGGTCATGATGTTGCACAGCCCCGGCCCGGTGATGACATAGCAGACGCCGGGGCGCCCGGTGGCGCGGGCATAACCATCGGCCATGAACCCGGCCCCCTGTTCGTGGCGGGCCAGAACATGGGTCAGCCCGGCCTCTTCGATGCCGCGATACATTTCCTGATTGTGGACGCCCGGAATGCCAAAGATCACCTCGACCCCCCGATCCTTCAGCATATGGGAAAGTTGCGCGCCAAGCGGTCGTTGCATGGATCAGGCCCTCCAGAACCGGGGTAGAAGCAGAACAAAGACGGACACGATTTCAAGCCGCCCCAAGATCATTCCGCCAATCATCAGCCACTTGGCGGCATGGGGAAAGGTGTTGACCGCGCCCGATGGCCCGACCTCGGGTCCGAAGACCGGGCCGATGTTGAAAATGGATGTCCACGCCCCGGTGACAGCTCCGATGAACGACAAGCCGGTCATGCCCATCAACACGATCAGCACCCCAAAGCTGAGGATGAAGCAGGTGAACAGAAGCATGATGGAATCGAGCACCTCTGTTGACACCACGCGCCCTTCGTATTTGACCGAGACGACCCGGCTGGGGCTGTACATTCGCCGCACCTGCGCGGCGATGGCCCGCAGCATGATCTGGTAGCGGAACACCTTGACCGAACAGCCGGTCGACCCCGAACAAGCTCCGATAGCCCCGACGCAGAACAGGATGGCGAAGGGGAACGGACCCCAGGCCATTACATCCCCATCGCCGTAGCCCGTGCCGGAAAAGATCGACACGACATTGAACAGGGTGCTTCGGAAGGTTTCCTCCGAGAACTCTCCATTGGCGGACAGGCGGTAGACCACGATCAGCGCCACGGCATAGGCGGACCAAACGACGTAGGCCCGGACTTGCCCATCCTGAAACAGGGGTTTTGCCGTGCCGTGGGTCAGTTGCAGCAGCCGGATAAAGGGCACCCCGGCAAGGATCATGAAGACCACGGCCACATATTGCGGCGCGCCGGGGAAGGCCGCGAAGGACGCATCCGTTGTCGAAAACCCGCCCGTTGCGATGGTGGTGAAGGAATGGACGATGGAATCCTGTGCGTTCATTCCGGATGCGAAATAGGCCAGTGCGCAAATGACAGTCAGCGCCACATAGACCCCAAGCAGCCCCTTGGCGATGTCAATCGCACGGGGCAGCGATTTGCCGAAAGTGTCGAACCCCTCGGACTGAAAGAACTGCATCCCCCCAACTTTCATTTCCGGAAGGAAGATCAGGGCGACGATCACGATCCCAAGGCCGCCCAGCCATTGCAGGATCGCCCGCCACAGGTGGATGCCGTAGGAGTGTTCCTCCAGCCCGTGAATCGCTGTGGCGCCGGTGGTCGTCATGCCGGAAACCGCCTCGAACATCGCGTCGACTAGCGCGAGGTCGGTTTCCCCGAAAATGAACGGGAGTGCGCCAAAGGCGGGCAGGGCGATCCAGGCGCCAGTGGTAAGGATAAAGGACAGCCGGACGTTAAAGCCCGATGCGGCCCCATTCGCGCAGGACAGAGCCAGCGCCACACCCGCCATGAAGGTGATGACAGAGGTTTGCAGGAAGGTCTGCCATTCTGGATCGCCTTCGATCAGGTCGAAGACCAGCGGCGCCAGCATGGCCACGCCCATCACGGCCACCAGAAGGCCAATCACATATCCGACAGGGCGAAGGTCCAGCATGGGCGAAGGCTTGGCCGGGGGCGGCGCGGGTGTCAAGCGCGATGGCGGTCCAGACGGTGGTGGAGGAGCGGGATACGCCGCCCGGCAACCGTTTCGGACGCCACGTCGCCAACCCGTTCGGCGCCCATTCGTTCATAAAACGGGGCGGCGAACGGATCGCTTTCAATCCGCAGAAAGGGGGCCCCGGCGGCCCGCGCGGCCTCAAGCGCATCTTGGTAAAGCGCCGCGCCATGACCCTGCCCCAGCGCGTCGGGGTCCACGAACAGCCGTACCAATTCGGCGATACCGCTGCCGAAAGCCACCTGCGATACCGCGACCGGCACGCCATCGACCTCGGCCACGATCACGCGGCTGCCGTCGATGTCATCTTCGGTGACGATCAACTCGGGCAGACAGGCCGCCATAAAGGCCTGATCATAGCCCCAATGCGCCTTGGACCGGATGCACAGCGCCGAAAGGTCGTCCAGATCGTCAACCGTGGCCGGCCGAAGAACCCGCGTCGGATCAGCCAACGTGGAACAGGGTGTTGAACAGCTTCGGGTCAAGGCTTTGCGAGGCAAAGGTCTCGCCCTCGGTCAGAACGCTGACGGCATCGTGGCTATGCAGGCTTTCCTGATGGCTTGCGATCACCCGGAAATCCCCGATGCGCGGGTCTTTCTGAAGCTGTTCAGCAAACAGGCGCGCAGCGTCCTCGACAAAGATCGGGTTCGCTGCATTCAACTCGGCAAAGGCCTGTTCGTCCTCACGCTTGACCATAACCTGTGTTTCGGTCGGCACCGCGGCACGGGCCATGTCAATCAGGTCTTCGAACCAAAGGCACTTGCTGCCCGGTTCCAACGCGACCGAGACGCGCGCCACCGACCGCTGCGAATGGGGGGTCGCCAACTGGCCTCGGAACTGGCGGGCATGTTCGGACAGCTCGAGCGAACAGGGGCAGGTCGAGGAATAGACATAGTCCAGATGCACGATTTCCTTGCGCACCCCGTTCTGTTCCACCAGTTCCAACGCGATGTCGTAGTACTGGAACCCTTCCAGCCCCGACCGCAGCGATTTCACCTTCATCGGGAAGGAGAACCGCATCTGGATACGGGCATCGAAGCTGTCGAGGTCTTCCTTGTAGGCGTCCAGCGCCCGTTCCACGACCGCGAAGGAGAACGTCTCTTCTGCGTATTTGTAGAAGCTGCGCATGATCCGGGACATGTTGATGCCCTTCTTGCCCGCCTCAAGGCTGACGGTGCCAGTGACGCTGGTTTCCAGGGTCAGGTCGCCATTGTCGCGGGTGTGAAACCGGATCGGCAGGCGGAAGTTGGAAATACCAACGTGCTGGATCTGCCGCTTGGCGCCCTTGATCAGGCTTTCTGGCCCGTTCTGAAGGTCGGGCATCGACGCCTTGTAATCCTCGTCGACCACGAAATCTTCGGGGTAGGCGCGGGCAAGGGCCGGATAGTTCGACACTTCCTGTCCGGGGATCAGGCGGCTGACCAGCGGGTCCAGCGTTGCAACCTCTTCGGGGGTCACGCCCCCGGCCCAACGCCGAAGCAGCGCAAGCGCGGTTTCGGCTTCGTCCCGGGTGGGATCCCGGTCGAGGTCAACAGAATGGATATTCATGGCAGCCCCCTTCGGCGGTGCGACAGATGCCACTATATGGCGAACCGACGACAGTTTTCCAACAAAAGCGGAATCTTTACGCCGGAAAGCGCCGTTCGGATCAGTTTGCGGCGTCCAGTGCGCCCTTCAGATCGGCCAGCAGATCGTCCGCGTCCTCAAGGCCGACGCTGAACCGGATCAGGCCCGAGGTGATCCCGAGTGTCACCTTCTGGTCGTCGGACAGGCGCTGGTGGGTTGTCGTAGCCGGATGAGTCGCAATGGATTTCGCGTCACCAAGGTTGTTCGAGATCACGGCGATCTGAAGCGCGTTGAGGAATTTGAACGCCGCGTCCTTGCTGCCCACGTCGAAAGACAAGACCGTGCCGCCCGCGCCCATCTGCGATTGGGTCAGCCCATGCTGCGGGTGCCCCGGCAGGCCGGGATAAAGGACCGAGGTCAGACGACCATCGGCGGCAAGCGCCTCGGCCAGTTTCTGGGCTGTTGCGGCCTGCGCCCGGACCCGCAGATCCATTGTCTCAAGTCCCTTCAGCATCAGCCAGGCCGAAAACGGCGACAGCGCCCCGCCAGTGTGTTTGAGGTAGGGTTCAACTGTCTTGCGGATGAAGTCCTTGGTGCCAAGGATCACACCGCCCAGCGCGCGGCCCTGACCGTCGATATGCTTGGTTGCCGAATAGACGACGACATCGACGCCCAATTCGATCGCGCCGGAGAATACGGGCGTCGCAAAGACGTTGTCGACGATCACTGTCGCCCCGACCGCGTGGGCAAGGTTCGCGACCGCGCGAATGTCGATCACCTCAAGCGTCGGGTTGGACACGCTTTCAAAGAAGACGGCCTTGGTGTCTGGCCGGATTGCGGCCTTCCACTGGTCAAGATCTGTTCCGTCGACAAAGGTCACTTCGACCCCGTAGCGGCCAAGGATTTCTTCGAGGATGTAAAGGCACGAGCCGAACAGCGCTCGGGCCGACACGACATGGTCGCCTGCTTTCAGAAGGGACGTCAGTGCGCCATTGACGGCGGCCATGCCGCTGGCGGTGGCAAAGGCATCTTCGGCGCCTTCCAGTGCGGCAATGCGTTCTTCGAACATGCGCACGGTCGGGTTGCCATAGCGGGCATAGATGAATTCATCCGGCCCAGACTGCAGGAAACGGGCCTCGGCCTGTTCGGCGCTGTCGTAGACGAAGCCCTGTGTCAGGAAGATCGCCTCGCTGACTTCGTTATATTGGCTGCGGCGGGTGCCGCTGTGCACCGCCTTGGTGCGTTTGTTCCATTCTTCCATGTGCCCGGTTCCTTTCGGCCAACAAAAAACCCCGACACCGGCAAAGGTATCGGGGCGGGTGGCCCGTCTCCTCTTTAGCGGCATGTTTAACGTGGCCCGCAATCCGGTACAAATCGCCACATGGGCGAGATACGCCCGGCAGGGGGTTCTGGTCAAGCGTTTGGACGCCGAAGCCCCAAAAAGGAAACGCCCGCCGGGGTGCGGCGGGCGTTCCATCGGAAACCTTGTTTCCCTTAGCGGCGGATGCCGAGGCGCTGGATCAGCGACTGGTAGCGCGCTTCGTCCTTGGCCTTGGTGTAGTCCAGCAGCTTCCGGCGCTGGGCGACCATCATCAGAAGGCCACGGCGGCCGTGGTTGTCCTTCTTGTGGGTCTTGAAGTGTTCGGTCAGCGTGTTGATCCGCGAGGTCAGGATCGCAACCTGGACTTCCGGCGAACCGGTGTCGCCTTCCTTGGTGGCGAATTCCTTGATCAGGCGAGCCTTTTCTTCAGCCGTAATCGACATCGGGGTCTCCTTTCGAAAACAAAGGGTTATGGCACAAGCCGGGATGTCGTCCAGCAGGGCCCGTGGAGGGTATCGTCGCGACGGAATCGCGAAGATGGGTGCGGATAGTCGATATCCACAGGAAATGAAAGGGGTTTGTGCCGTTTGCCGGGCCGATGTCAGGTCTGGATCAGGGTCACGTTGGACAGATCAAACGAGTCGAGCCCGTTCAAATGGGCCAGTTCCGAACCGTCCGCATAAAGCACAAGCGCGCCCGGATCACCGCCGATGGTGATGACCGGCGCAGGCCCGTCGCCGTCAAAATAGATTTCGATGGAATCTTCGCCAACGGTAAAGTCCGCGATGATCGCCGCCGCCGAAGACCCGGCGGTCAGGGCAAAGGTGTCGTTCCCGCCGCCGCCGTGCAGTTGGTCGAAGGCGCCCCCGATCACGACGTCGTCGCCAAGTCCGCCGTTCACGAAATCCATTTCCTGGGTGGTCGTATCGCGGCCGTCCACGATGTCGTTCCCGGTTCCACCGAACATCTGGTCAAACCCGTCGCCGCCGATCAGCGTGTCATCGCCCAGGTTGCCCATCAGGTTGTCATTTCCGGCGCCGCCGTCGAGGAAATCGTCGCCATCGCCGGATGTCAGATCATCGGACCCACCCTCGCCATAGATCAGGTCGTCGTCGATATGACCGAACAGGTCGTCGTCGCCGTCGCCGCCCGTGATGGTGTCCCCGTTGCGACCGCCGTGAAGGTCGTCGTTGCCTGTGCCGCCGTCAACCGTGTCGGACCCGTCGGCGCCATCGACATAGTCGTCGCCATCCCCGCCAAGCAGGCTGTCGTCGCCGTCCCCGCCGCTGATCGTGTCATCCCCACCCGCACCGTCGACGAAATCGTCACCATCGCGCGCGTCGATGATTTCTCCGTCGTCGGTTCCAGTCAGTACGTCGTCGTCGTCGGTTCCTTCGATCATGGGCAGCATCGCCATCCCAACAAAGGCCACGCCCAAAAATGCAAGCAATGCAATCATAAGACCAACTCACCCATTGCGGTGTATCACAATGCACACCGGCGAAAGACTACCCCCGTTGCGACTGTTCTACCTCAAATTCTGTCCAAAAGGGTTAACGGCGCAGCATTCAGGCCGACCAATGCATTGGTTGGGTGTCATAGCCGATATATAGGGGGTGCTTGGGGTGCCCGGCCTTGGTCAGCCCAAGCGAAAACAGCGGCCGGTTCGTGGCCCGCAGCAGGGCTTCTACCGCCGCGCCGCGATCAAGGTGGTCGCCGTGCGCGCCCCAGGCGCAGATAATCCGGTCGTGATCGTTCCGGATCCAATCGGCCGCGCTGTCTTGGATCGCATCATCGTTCCCTGGCCCGATCGGGTCCGGCGCTGCGCGCATCTTGCGTGGGTCAGTGTCGCGCCAGGCGAAGATATTGGTCACCCGGAACGATCCAAACCCTAGCGTTCGGGCCCGCCGTTCACAGCGTTCCACGGTCGGATCGTTCTGAACCTCCGTCGCGGTGGACGGGTTCAGCATCACGAACAGCGCCCGCCCGCCATCGGCATCCCAGGTTCGGGTCAGGCTATAGCGGTAGCGTTCGCAGGGTGAATAGACGGCGACCGAATGCGCGTCGCCCTTCTGGTGGGTTCGGGTAATCATTGTGCGACACTATCGGCCTGCCGTCCCGCCGCAAGGCTGGATTGGTCGGTTTGTGCTTTTCATGGCTGTGCCCGCTGCTTAGATCAGACCCGACCAAGGAGGCCCGCGATGATCGACCTGATCATTTTTGATTGTGATGGCGTGCTGATCGACAGCGAAGTTCTGTCCGCCGACGCCATTATCGAAGAACTGGCCAAGGTCGGGATCGCGATCGACCGCGCCTATGTTCGCGAAAACTTCCTTGGCCGCAGTTGGCCCACGGTGGCCGCTACGATCCGCAGGGAGCACGCAATCCCGCTGCCCCAGGATTTCGAACAGCGCTATCGCGATATCCTTTTGGAGCGTTTCAAGACCGATTTGAAACCGACCGAGGGCGTCGCGGACCTTCTGCGGTCGCTGGACATACCCTATTGCGTGGCAACCTCGTCCAGCCCGACGCGTGTCGAACGGTCTTTGTCGATGACGGGACTGTCCAGGTTCTTCGACGAGCGCGTATTTACCGCGTCGCAGGTCGAACGCGGCAAGCCCGCGCCGGACCTTTTTCTGTTGGCAGCCGAGACTTTGGGGGTCGATCCCGCCCGGGCGCTGGTAATCGAGGACAGCCTGCCGGGGCTTCAGGCTGCGCGCGCTGCGGGGATGCGGATGCTGGCCTATTGTGGCGGCACGCATATGGCCGGACAGCCGCCCGCCGCAGAGTTTCCCGTCCGCTCCTTTGACAAATGGGAAGATTTACCGCACCTCATAGAAGAGATGATTAAACGAGGTGAGGCCCAGTGAGCGTCGGACGCTTTACCCCTGAAACAACCCGGTTGGATGATGCTGCCCGCGCCGGGTGGCTTTATTATGTCGCAGGCAACACGCAGGACGAGATTGCCCGAAAGCTGGGGGTCAGCCGACAATCGGCGCAGCGCCTTGTGGCGACGGCGGTGTCTGAACGGCTGGTGAAGGTGCGGATGGATCACCCCATCGCCTTGTGCATGGACCTTTCGGGCGCTTTGCGGGACCGGTTCGGGATCGACTTTTGCGAGGTGGTTCCCTCTGACCCGGATGCGCCGGGCCTGTTGACGGGGGTTGCGATTGCGGCGGCTGCCGAGATTGAACGGGTTCTCAAGCGGGAGGAACCACAGATCGTGGCACTGGGCACTGGCCGCGCGTTGAAAGCCACCGTGGAACAGGTGGGTCGGATGTCCTGCCCGGACCACAAGATCGTATCGCGGCTGGGCAACGTCATGGAGGACGGCGCCGCGACCGCGTATAACGCGACGATCCGGCTGGCCGAAAGGGTCGGCGCGCCGCATTACCCCTATCCGCTCCCAGTGCTTGCCGCCGATCCCGAAGAATTGGCCCGCCAGCACGCGCAGGCCGCGGTGCGCAATACGGTTGCCCTCGCGCAGCGGGCCGACCTGACTTTGGTGGGCATCGGCCAGATGGACAACACCGCGCCGATGTTCGTCGATGGCTTTCTGACGCCGCAACAGCACGCGGAACTTCTGGCGGCAGGAGCAGTCGGAGAGATCACATCCTGGGTCTATGACGCAGAGGGACGGGTCATTGAGCATGATGTGACGGCGCGGGTCACCTCTGTACCGTTCCCTCTTGCACCGGGTCACAGGGCGATCGGGGTTGCCGTCGGGGCGTCCAAGGTGCCTGCGATCATCGCCGCGCTACGGGGCGGGTTGATCAATGGTTTGATCACGAACGAAGCGACCGCCGAAGCGATCCTGGCGAAATCGGTCTGAATTAACTCCAAGAAATTCAACGCTATGGAAGGTCTTTTCGGGCGCCCGAAAGGCCCCCCTTGACACGACTCGGTCTTTTAATGAGTATTTGCCCACTGACTTAGCAAATGCCCAAGTCGGGCATATGGGAGGAAATATGACCAAGACATTCCGCGCCCTTCTGGGCGCCACCGCGCTGTGTTCCGTTGGTGCGATCGCCTCGGCCGAGACGATCACCATCGCCACCGTGAACAACGGCGACATGATCCGCATGCAGGGTTACACCGACCAGTTCACCGCACAGACCGGAATCGAGGTCGAGTGGGTGACGCTGGAAGAGAACACTCTGCGTCAGCGTGTAACCACCGACATCACCACCAACGGCGGCCAGTTCGACATCATGACCATCGGCATGTACGAAGCCCCGATCTGGGGGGCGAACGGCTGGCTGATCGCTCTTGATGATCTGAGCGAAGAATACGACGTCGATGACATCCTGCCGGCAATGGCCGGGGGTCTGTCGCACGACGGCACGCTCTACGCGGCCCCGTTCTATGGCGAATCTTCGATGGTCATGTATCGCACCGACCTGATGGAAGCTGCCGGCCTTGAAATGCCCGCGTCCCCGACCTGGGAATTCATTGCAGAAGCCGCTGCCGCGATGACCGACCGCGACAACGACATCAACGGCATCTGCCTGCGCGGCAAGGCCGGTTGGGGTGAGGGCGGTGCCTTCATCAACGCCATGGCAAACTCTTTCGGCGCCCGTGTCGTCGACGAGAACTGGGTCGCACAGCTTGACAGCGAAGCCTGGGCCAACACCCTGAACTTCTACAAGAACATGATGGACGCGTCCGGCCCGACCGGCTATGCCACCAACGGCTTTAACGAAAACCTGTCGCTGTTCAACCAGGGCAAGTGCGGCATGTGGATTGACGCCACCGTTGCTGCATCTTTCGTGACCAACCCCAATGACTCGGAAGTTGCGGACAGCGTTGGTTTTGCTTTGGCCCCGAACACCGGCCTTGGCAAGAACGGCAACTGGCTCTGGGCTTGGGCGCTTGCCATCCCGGCGGGCACCCAGCAGGAAGCAGCCGCCAAGCAGTTCATCGAATGGGCCACCTCGAAAGAGTATATCGAGCTGGTTGCTGCCAATGAAGGCTGGGCCAACGTGCCTCCGGGTGCGCGTCAGTCTCTCTATGACAATCCTGAGTATCAGGCCGTGCCGTTCGCGCAGATGACCTTGGACTCGATCCTGTCGGCTGACCCGAACAACCCGACCGTGGACCCTGTTCCCTACACCGGCATCCAGTTCATGGCCATCCCCGAGTTCGCCGGCTTCTGGACCGAAGTGAGCCAGGAATTCTCTGCCGCCTACGCAGGTCAGCAGACGGTAGAGGAGGCACTCGCCAAGGGCCAGGCCATCGTCAACGAAGCTCTCGAAGGCGCAGGTTACCAGTAAGCAGTCCTGACTGCAGAGGGGCGGCATATCCCGCCGCCCCTCACCCATGTTTCCATTTTTCACTTTTCAGGCGACCATCACGCCCGGCCGGAATGTGCGGTCAGGCAACGGAGGAGAAGCATCCCATGGCAACCAAGGCGTCCCGATCCGCGGCCCGCATGATGATGGCCCCGGCTGTTGTCCTGCTGCTTGGCTGGATGCTGGTCCCCCTCATCATGACTTTGTGGTTCTCGTTCCGAACCTATCTGCCGCTACGTGGTGGCGACCAGGGCTGGACCGGGTTCGACAACTACATTCGCTTCGTCAGTTCCAGTTCGTTCTGGCCCGCGGTCCAGACGACACTCGTCATCGTCCTGGGCGTTCTGATTATTACTGTCGTGCTGGGGATCCTGATCGCGATGTTGCTGGATCAGCCGATCTGGGGACAGGGCGTTGTCCGTATCCTTGTGATTGCTCCGTTCTTCGTCATGCCCACCGTTTCGGCACTGGTCTGGAAGAACATGTTCATGGACCCGGTGAATGGCCTTTTCGCACATCTGTGGCGGTTCTTCGGGGCTGATCCGGTCAGTTGGCTGTCGGATGCCGCTACGCCTTCGATCATCCTGATCGTCAGCTGGCAGTGGCTGCCGTTTGCCACGCTGATCCTCTTGACCGCGATCCAGTCTCTGGACAGCGAACAACTGGAAGCGGCCGAGATGGACGGTGCACCGCAGCTGAAGCGCTTCTTCTACATCATCCTGCCGCACCTTGCCCGCGCGATTACAATCGTGATCCTGATCCAAACAATCTTTCTTCTGGCCGTCTTCGCCGAGATTTTCGTGACCACAGGTGGTGCCTTTGGGACTCGCACCTTGTCCTACCTGATCTTCCAACGCGTGCTGGAAAGCCAGAACATCGGTTTGGGGTCCGCCGGTGGCGTCTATGCCATCATCCTTGCAAACATCGTCGCGATCTTCCTGATGCGGATCGTCGGCAAGAACCTGGACAACTGATCATGGCCCGTGCTGTTACCCCCCGCCGCAAGGCACTCAACACCACCGTTGCCTGGGGCATCGGATTGCTCATCTTCTTCCCGATCCTGTGGACGATTCTGACCTCTTTCAAGACCGAGGCGCAGGCGATCGCAAACCCGCCGATCTTCCTTGGTTTTGACTGGACACTGGAAAACTATGGCGTGGTGATGGAACGCTCGAATTATGCGCGTTTCCTGTGGAACTCGATCCTCATCGCGGGGGGATCGACGATCCTGGGCCTCATCGTCGCGGTCCCTGCCGCATGGTCGATGGCTTTCGTTCCGTCGAAGCGGACAAAGGACATCCTGCTCTGGATGCTGTCGACCAAGATGTTGCCAGCCGTTGGTGTGCTCTACCCGATCTACCTGCTTTGCATCAAACTTGGGGTGCTCGACAACCGGGCGGCACTGGTCGTTATCCTGATGCTGATCAACCTGCCGATCATCGTCTGGATGCTTTACACCTACTTCCGCGAAATTCCCGGCGAGATCCTTGAAGCCGCGCGAATGGACGGAGCGACCCTCAAGGAAGAAGTGCTCTACATCCTGACGCCCATGGCGATCCCCGGCATCGCGTCGACCCTTTTGCTGAACTTCATCCTGGCCTGGAACGAAGCGTTCTGGACGCTGAACCTGACTGCAGTCGACGCCGCGCCGCTGACGGCCTTCATCGCCAGCTACTCCAGCCCCGAGGGCCTATTCTTCGCGAAACTCAGCGCGGCCTCGACCATGGCCATCGCACCGATCCTGATCCTTGGCTGGTTCAGCCAGAAACAACTTGTCCGCGGCCTGACCTTCGGCGCGGTTAAATAAGAGGACCTGACATGGGACGCATTACACTTGAAAAAGTGACCAAGAGATTCGGCGATGTGCAGGTCATCCCGCCGCTAGACCTTGAAATCAACGATGGGGAGTTCGTGGTTTTCGTCGGGCCTTCGGGCTGCGGGAAATCGACCCTGCTGCGACTGATCGCCGGGCTGGAAGATGTCACCTCGGGCACGATCAGCATTGACGGCAACGACGCGACCTCCGTTCCCCCGGCAAAGCGGGGGCTGGCGATGGTGTTCCAGTCCTACGCGCTATACCCGCATATGACGGTGCGCAAGAACATCGCCTTCCCTATGCGGATGGCGGGGCTGGATCAGGCGGAACAGAACCGGCGGATCGAAAGCGCGGCCAAGGCACTGAACCTGACCGACTACCTTGATCGCCGGCCCGGCCAGCTTTCGGGTGGGCAGCGGCAGCGGGTCGCCATTGGCCGCGCCATTGTCCGGGAACCGGCTGCCTTCCTGTTCGACGAACCCCTGTCCAACCTTGATGCCGCGCTGCGCGTTGGGATGCGGTTGGAAATCTCGGAACTGCACAACCGGCTTGCGACCACCATGGTCTATGTGACCCACGACCAGGTCGAAGCGATGACGATGGCCGACAAGATCGTCGTGCTGCGGGCAGGTAATATCGAACAGGTCGGCAGCCCGCTGGAACTGTATCGTGAACCGCGCAACACCTTTGTCGCCGGTTTCATCGGCAGCCCGAAGATGAACCTGATCGAAGGGGCCGAAGCGGCAAAGCATGACGCGACCACAATCGGCGTGCGGCCTGAACATATCTCTGTTTCCGCGACCGAAGGGCTGTGGGAAGGGACCGTCGGCGTGTCCGAACACCTTGGGTCCGATACTTTCTTCCACGTGCATGGCACCGGACTTGCCGATGCGATGACGGTCCGCGCGGAAGGCGAGGTGCACATGCGTCATGGCGACAAGATTTTTCTGACCCCGGACCCGGAGAAGATCCATCGCTTCGACCAGAACGGGCTGCGCATCGGATGAAACGGCTGGACGGCAAGACGGCGCTGATCACCGGATCCGCGCGGGGGATCGGGCTTGAGTTTGCCCGGGCCTATGTTGCCGAGGGCGCGCGCGTCGCGATCTGCGACATCAACCTCGGCGCGGCACAGGCGGCCGCGACCGAACTGGGTGATGCGGCCATGGCCGTCCATCTGGACGTGACCGATCAGGCCTCCATCGACACCTGCGTCGCGGCAGTGGAAACTGCATTCGGCGGCATCGATATCCTGATCAACAACGCTGCGCTGTTCACCGCGGCCCCGATTGTCGAGATCAAGCGCCCCGACTACGACCGGGTGTTTTCGGTCAACGTGGCCGGAACCCTGTTCATGATGAAGGCAGTGGCAAAGGGCATGATCGCGCGGCAGCGCGGCGGCAAGATCATCAACATGGCCTCCCAGGCCGGGCGGCGGGGCGAAAGCCTCGTCGCCGTATATTGCGCGACCAAGGCGGCGGTCATCTCCATGACCCAATCCGCGGGCCTGAACCTGATCGAACATGGCATCAACGTGAACGCCATCGCCCCCGGCGTTGTCGACGGGGACCATTGGGACGGTGTCGATGCCTTCTTTGCCAAATACGAAGGCAAGGCCCCCGGCCAGAAGAGAAAAGAAGTCGGCGAAGCCGTGCCATTCGGGCGGATGGGCCGCGCCGATGACCTGACCGGAATGGCCATCTTCCTTGCCTCGAAAGAGGCCGACTACATCGTCGCCCAGACCTACAACGTCGACGGCGGAAACTGGATGAGCTGATGAAAGACTACGGTGGAAGCGAGGCCCGCATGAAACTCTGCAACGCGACACTGGGCCAATTGCCCGACGGGATCGACCGGCCCCGCTATGATCGTTCCGCGCTGACCGCCGGGATTGTCCATATCGGGCTTGGCAATTTCCACCGCGCCCATCAGTCGTGGTATCTGCACCGGCTGATGCAGCAGGGGGTGGCTCTGGACTGGGCCATCGTCGGCGCCGGGGTCCGCCCCTATGACGAAGCGATGCGCCAACGGCTTGCCGCGCAGGATTACCTGACCACGCTGATCGAACTGGACCCGTCAGGCCAGTCTGCCGAGGTCGTGGGATCGATGATCGACTATGTCCCGATCGTCGAAGGAAACGGCCCGCTGATCGACCGGATGTCGCAAGCCGATATTCGCATCGTGGCGCTGACCGTGACCGAGGGCGGCTACTACATTGATCCCGTGACCAAGGGGTTCGATGCGGCGCATCCTGATATCGTGCATGACGCGGCCAATCCGGACAGCCCCCGGACCGCCTTTGGCGCGATGGTGGCCGCGCTGCGCCGCCGCCGCGACGCGGGCACCGGCCCCTTCACTGGTCAAAGCTGTGACAATCTTCAGGGCAACGGCGCGATCCTGCGGCAGACCATCGTGTCACTCGCCCGGCTGAGCGATCCGGCGCTTGCCGATTGGATCGACGCGAACTGCAGTTTCCCCAACTCGATGGTCGATTGCATCGTGCCCGCCACCGGCCCAAAGGAACTGGACCTCGTCCGGGGTCTCGGGATCGAGGATGACGCCCCCGTCACCCACGAGAATTTCCGCCAATGGGTGATCGAGGATGATTTCTGCGCGGGCCGCCCGGATTGGGACAAGGCCGGGGCGACCTTCTCGGATCATGTGCACGACTACGAGACGATGAAGATCCGCATCCTGAACGCGGGCCATCAGGTGATCGCCAACCCCGGAGAGATCCTTTCGGTGGAAACCATCGCGGGCTGCATGGCGCATCCGCTGATCGGCGGGCTGTTCCGCAAGGTCGAAATGGAGTCGATCGTTCCCCATGTCCGGCCCGTGCCCGGCATGACGCCCGAAAGCTATGTTGATCTGATCGCGCGGCGGTTCTCCAACCCGTCCATCGTCGATACGACGCGCCGGGTCGCCTTTGACGGATCGTCGCGCCACACAGGATTCCTGCTGCCGCTGGTGCGTAGCGGACTTGCTGCGGGCGTTTCAATCGACGGGCTTGCCCTGGTCGAGGCCCTTTGGGCACGCATGTGCGAAGGGACGCGGGAAGACGGTAGCCGGATCGAGCCGAACGACCCCTTCTGGGACGCCCTGCACGCCAAGGCGACCGAGGCCAAGACCCGCCCCGCCGCATGGCTGGAACAGACGACGATCTACGGTGACCTTGCCGAGAGCGAGGTCTTCGCATCGGCTTTCACCCGCCACCTGTCCACGATCTGGGCGGAAGGGACCGAGGCCGCGATCCGCGCCTATCTGGGATAATCCGCGCCCGGCAGGCGCCGGGCCAGCCGATCCATCAGGCGGGGGTGCAGCGCCCCACCGGCGACAACCCCGTCGACCTTGGGAACGGGGTTGTTGAACCGCAGGGCATTGCCGGACCTGTCCGTGGCCCAGCCGCCTGCTTCTTCGATGATCAGGCTTCCGGCGGCGATGTCCCATTCCCAACTGGGGCGCAGGGTCAGCATCGCATCGAACCTGCCGTTGGCCACAAGACACAGACGATAGGCCAGTGACGACCGGAAACTGCGCTTGAAGTCCGGCGGTGTGCCGTCCTTCCAATGTTCCGGCGCGAGGTTTGGCCGGGTGGCCAGGACATCCGCCGATTCAATGGAACTCTGCGTTGAAACCTTGATGGCCAACCCGTTCCGGGTGGCCCCGCCGCCCCGAAAGGCAGCGAACATTTCATCCCGAACCGGCATGTAAACTGCCGCTGCCGTGACCCGCCTGTTCCGAACCACCGCCAGCGAATGCCCCCAATCCTTGCTGCCCTCGATAAAGGCGCGGGTTCCGTCAATCGGGTCGACGATGAACAGCGTGTCGGAATAGAGCCGCGCGCCATCGTCCTCGGTCTCTTCCGACAGCCAGCCATAGTCGGGACGCGCCGCGCACAGGTGTTCCCGCAACATGCGGTCAACGGCCAGATCGGCCTCGGTCACCGGGCCAGCGTTGTCGTCCTTTTCCCAGATCTCCGGATCGGACCGGAAATGACGCATTGCGATGTCGCCTGCCACGCGTGCTGCGCTGACCAGCAGATCAAGATCACTCTCCGGCAAGCGTCATCCCTTCGACCAGAAGCGAGGGAACGACCCGGCTCAGGTGTGGGCGGGCGTCATTGGCGGGGATGATCCGCAGCAGCATTTCCCGCAGGTTGCCGGCGATGGTGCATTCATTGACCGGATAGGCGATCTGGCCGTTTTCCACCCAGAAGCCCGATGCCCCGCGCGAATAGTCGCCGGTGTTGGGGTTGATGGTGGACCCGATCATCGAAGTGACCAATAGGCCGGTTCCCATATCCGCCAGGAGGTCCGCGCGCGACTTGTCCCCTTGGGTCAGGGCCACGTTCGTCACGGTCGGGGAGGGTGGGCCGGAGGTGCCGCGCGCCGCATTCGCAGTGCTGTCCATCCCCAGCTTGCGGGCCGTGGCAAGGTCGAGCGTCCACCCCGTCAGCACCCCGTCATCGACAATCGCCCGCCGGGTGGTGGGCAGCCCTTCGGCATCAAACAGGCGCGAGGCAGAGGCGCGGGGGCGGTGCGGATCTTCGATCAGTGACAGCCCCTTGGGAAGCACCTGTTCGCCCAAGGCATCGCGCAGCCAGCTTGATCCCCGCGCAATCATCGTGCCGTTGATCGCCTGCAACAGGTGCCCGACCAGCGAATTCGCGATCCGCTCATCAAACAGAACCGGATAGCTGCCGGTCTTGGGCCGTCGCGGGTTCATCCGCTCGACCGCCCTTTGCCCGGCGCTTTGGCCAATGTCTTCGGGGCTGCGCAGGTCGGCCTGAAAAATGCGGCTGTCAAAATCGTAGTCGCGTTCCATTCCGGTTCCGCTGCCGCTGATCGCGACGCAGGACAGACCCCGGTCGGACCGTTCGTAGCCCGCCGAAAACCCGTTTGACGCGGACAGATGCACCCGGCGGCGACCATAGCCGGCAGAGGCCGACTGCACCTGGGTGACCCCGTCAACGGCGCGCGCGGCGGCCTCTGCCCGCGCCGCGTCTTCCTGAAGCGTCGCGGGGTCCGGTTCCTCGGACGGATCGAACAGCTCAAGGCGCGCGGTATCCAGATCGGTCGCCAATTGGTCCGGGTCCGCGAGGCCAGAGTGGATATCCTCGGGCGCTTCACGGGCCATGGTGACGGCGCGTTCTGCCATCTGGGCGATGGTTTCGGGCCGCACGTCAGAGGCGGACACAACTGCCTGCCGCTTGCCCAGAAGAACCCGCAGGCCCAACTCGATCCCCTCGGACCGCTCTGCCTGCTCCAGCACCCCGTTGCGAACGTCGATGTTGATCGACGTGCCATCGACGGCAAGCGCATCAGCGCTGTCGGCGCCGGCCTTTCGGGCCGCTGTCAGAAGCTGGTCGGTCAGATCGGCAAGGGAACGGGTCATCGGCAATGTCCTTTCGTCGCGTCAGACCTAGTGCCTGCCCGCCCTGCCTGCAAGGTTCAGCGCAACCGCTGGCCGTTGACGATCACATGCCCCTCTGCATTGATCTCGACCTCGCTGCGATAGCTGTCGTCGCCCACCATGTCGGTGACCATGCCCAGACCCATGCGGGCGCCAAAGGCATCGTCCTGTGTCATAACACCCATCGACACAAGGGTTTCGATCAATCCTTCGATACCTGACGCCTCGAAATCTGCCCGACCTTCCGGGCGGGGCAACCCGTCAAAGCTTTCCATGTCGCTGTTGTCAAAGGTGAAGGCTCCGGACCCGGTGGTTTCGGTCCCGGCCCCGGTCATGATGAACCGTGACAGGGTCAGGGACAGCAATTCAGGTTCAGGAAGCCGCGAGACATCGCCCATGAATTGCCGGAAGTCCAAAAGGTCGACGCGGTTCAGGACCGTGCCGCTCAGGTCGATACCGAAAGTGGCGGGATCACGGGGGATCGCCTTGGCCGGATCGAACAGGGCCCACAGGCCCGCGCCCATTCGCAAACCTTCGGCATTGATCCGCAGGTCGAAGTCTTGCGGACTGTCCCGCCCGCTGACCGGAACGTCGATATGGACGCTGGCCGCTGCTGCCTCGAATGCAATGTCGACCGGTAGGTCAAGGTCGTTTTCACCCCTCATCATGATCGCCGTATCGGCTCCGGTCAGGTCGTAGATCAACCGATCCGCGTCCAGCGCCAGTCTGTTTTCGGTTCTGCCGGACCAGCGTTCTTCCTCGGAAAACGGTTGCCCGTACAGGAAGACTCGGGTGGAGTAGCTGTTGCTTTCCATGACGCTCGTCATGTCAAACAGCAGGCCCGCCCGAAGCGCCGCCGCGACGTCTAGCAGGTCGAACCCATCGGCGGGCAGACGGATTTCAAACTGACTGTTGGATGCGCCCACCTCGCCGGCCACGACCCCGGTGACATCCGGGCCCATTGCCATCTGTATGTCGAAAGTTGCGGGCGTGGCTGTCGATTGCCCGGCGATTGTCAACAGCGGCCCTTCTGTGACGCGGTATGAAAAATCCATGCCTCCACCCGCAAGGTCAAAGTCGAAACGGATCGGCCCCTCGTCTTCCGACGCGACCTGGAAATATCCGGACATGTCACTGGACATCTGCGCGCCATAGGAAATGTCCCCGGGATCGCCGCTGGCCGTGGTGACCGAAGCGGCGGTTTCCAACCCGACCTCGACAGATGCGCGTTCACCGTCAATCAGCATATCCAGCACATAGGATTGGGTCGTGGGATAAATGATCTGGACGGTGCCGTCGCCCTGTTCGATCATCGCATATCCCGGTGTGGTCAGCGTGACCTGCCCAATGCCTTCAGGGAGGGTCCAGTCAATCTGCACCCCGTCGACCGTCAGGGTTTCACCCGTGCGGGAGAGGGTCGCGTCCAGACTGCCGCCGGTCGCCCGCGCCTGCGCTTGCAAATTCGCCCAGACGTCATCCGCGGTCACATCTGCAAGGGCAGGGGACGCGAGCATCAGGGCAGAGGGAAGCACAAGACAAAGACAAGACCGGCAGGACATGACTGGAAACCTTCAAAAGTGGAAAAGCCCGCCCGGATCTGCATCAGGGCGGGCCGCAGTGTTTGGGACAGGGTTACTGGATGCGCTGTCCGTTCACGAGGACATGCGCCTCGGAGTTGACTTCGAGGGTCGAGGTCAGGTGGTCGTCGCCTACGACATTGGCAAACATCCCCATCATCATGCGGAAGCCCATGACCTGATCCTCGGGCATGTAGCCCATGGCGACCAGCGTATCCATCAGCCCGTTGATCCCCTTGGCTTCGAGGTCCAGTTTGCCTTCAGGGCGCGGCATTCCGCCAAAGGTCATCATGTCGCTGTTGTCGAAGTCAAAGCTGCCCTGTCCGGTCACCATGGCCCCGGCAATCGCCAGGTTCAGCTTGTTCAGGGTCAGCGAATGCAATTCGCCGGGAACCTCGGCGTTTTCCATCGCCATCGCCTGTTCCGGATCAAGGATGTCAAAGAACAGCTTTGTGGTGCCTGTCAGGTCGATCTGCGCTGTGGCCGGATCGTGCGGCAGCATGCTGCCCGGGTCCAGCATCATCCAGATCATGTCGTTCACCGCCAGATCGGTCAGGTTGATCGACATGGCAAAGGGCGCAGGCTCTTCCGTCCGGGTCAGCGGCATGTCGATGCTGGCACCATATTCCGTGAGGGCAAGATCGACCGGGAAGGGAACCTGTCCGCCCATGACGTTGACCGCAACATCCTTGGCCCCGAAGCTCATGCCGAAATTGTCAATGTCCATGGATAGGGCAAAGCTGCTGTCCATAGAGGTGGTGGCGATGTTCGTCGTGCCGGAATAATCCGTCACGGCCATGATGAAATTCGACGACCCGGCGGTGTAGTCGAGGTTCGTCGCAAACCCCATCATGAACATCTCTTCGGGGCGCGTCGGGTCATAGTCCATGGGCATCGTCGATCCGCCGGACAGCGCCATATTCGTTACCTGCCCGGACAGGTCGAAGTTCTCTGAACCGTCCTGCGCGGCGAGAAGGATATCGAAAGAGGCAGCCGTCATCTCGACATCGGTCGTGCGCATGCCGTCGGCTTCGGTCACCATCTGCCGCGACGACACATCGTTCATGTTGGCCTGAAGCGTCAGAGGCATGGGTTCGCCGCCTTCCAGCGCTTCATCAACGGTGATCGAATAGCGGTCGGCGCTGGTGTCGTATTGCATCGCGTCGGGGGTGCCAGAGACATTCATCTTGGCCCCGGCGGTCCGAATGGTCAGGACGATACGGTCGGTATCGACTTCGCCGGTGGGGTTGATGGTCATCGGCGTGACCTCGGGCATGACAACCGTCACGGTTCCGTCGCCGTTCTCGGTCAGGGTGATGTCATCGAAATTGGCCGAAACGGTCATTTCTTCGTTGACCATGTTCATTGACAGCCCGCTGATCGTCAGCACGCCACCCGAATAGGTTTGCGACCCGACCGAAATGCCGTCCTGACCGTAGACCTCCATCTGCGCCATCCAGTTGGCCCAGACCTCTTCCGCGGTGACATCGGCCATGGCCGATGTGCCCATCAGAAGGGCGGCAACACATGCGGAACTACGGATGAAATGATTTGGTGACATGGGGTAATCCTTTCCAATCTCTGTTGGACAAAGGTTCCTCTGCCTTGCTCCCGGGGTCAAGGTGGGGAATTCTGGACCCGGCCGCCCGAACCGGCCCGGACTGAAGCAACGGAGAAGTCACCCATGACCCTTGATGGAAAGATTGTCGCCATCACCGGCGCCAGCCGCGGTATCGGAGAGGCCGCCGCGCTTGCCTTTGCCGCAAGGGGGGCAAAGGTGGCGCTTCTTGCCCGCAGCACGGCAGCGATCGAATCGCTTGCCGCGCGGATCGGACCTTCGGCGCTGGCCATCCCCTGCGATGTGGCCGATCGGTCGGCGGTAAATCGCGCAGTGGACCAAACAGTTGAACGGTTTGGTGGCCTCAACATCCTGATCGGCAATGCCGGGATGATCGACCCCATGGCACCCATCGCCGACGCGGACCCGGACCAGTGGTCCCGCACGATTGATGTGAACCTCAAGGGTGTCTTCTACGGAATGCAGGCGGCCCTGCCGGTGATGCTGAAGGCCGGGGCCGGAACAATCCTGACCGTGTCGTCGGGGGCCGCCCATAGCCCCGTCGACAACTGGTCTGCCTACTGCGCGTCAAAGGCCGGGGCCTACATGCTGACCCGATCCTTGCACAAGGAATACGGGGCGCAGGGAATTCGCGCATTGGGTCTGTCGCCGGGTACCGTCGCCACGCAGATGCAGCGTGAGATCAAGGAGTCTGGCCTTGGTCCGGTCGCAAAACTGGATTGGTCCGAACATATCCCGCCCGAGTGGGCGGCCGAGGCGCTGGTCTGGATGTGCGGGGCCGAGGCCGATGGGTGGCTGGGCGATGACGTGTCCCTGCGTGACCCGGATATTCGGCGGAAGGTCGGTGTCGCATGATCCGGCTGGACAAGGACGGTGACCTTTGGGTTGCCAAGATCAACCGGCCGGACAAGGCCAATTCGCTGACCCGCGCAATGCTGGGCGACCTTGCCGATATCGCGGAGGAGGCGCAGGCGGCCAAGGTCCTGATTCTGACCGGCGCGGGCAAGGTGTTCAGTGCCGGGGCCGATTTGGACGAGGCCCGGGCCGGGTTGGCAACCGATCCGGTGTGGGAACGGTTGTCGGGCGCCATCGCCGCCTTGCCGGGCCTCACCATCGCCGCGCTGAATGGCACCCTAGCGGGCGGGGCATTCGGAATGACCCTCGCCTGCGATCTTCGGATCGCGGTTGCCGGGGCAAAGTTCTTCTACCCGGTCATGAAGCTGGGCTTTCTTCCGCAACCGTCAGACCCGGCCCGAATGGCGGCGCTTGTCGGACCGGCGCGGGCCAAACTGCTGCTGATGGGTGGGCAGAAGATTGATGCTGAAACAGCGCTGTCCTTCGGGTTGATCGACCGGATTGCCGACGACCCGCTGGCCGAGGCGCGGATCATCGCAACCGACGCCCTCGCCGCCGATCCGGTCCATATTGCGAGCATAAAAAGGTTGATCCAGCGCTAGCGTCGGCCGCCTGGCGTGCGCGACAGGAACCCCGGCGGGCGCTTGCGGACCCAACCGATGAAACGGGCCAACCGGGGATGTTCGCGCAGGGCCTCGGGCGTGTTGTAGTCGCGGGCCAATTCCGCCTCGGACAGGCTGGCATGTATTTCCTTGTGGCAGATGTGGTGTAACAGCACCGTCTCGCCCCCTTTGCCACCTTTCAACCGGGGCACGAGGTGGTGGCGGGATTGCGCAACACCTTCGGGAATAGGACGGCCGCACAGGGCGCAAATCGGGTCTGGCGTGGTCACGGGCTTGTCCTGACATGCGGGAACAGGCATGGAGGATGGCACGAATAGCTTGGTTGGCAAGTGGTGGGTGACCGATGATCGAACAGCTTCAGCAATATGCGATGGACGGGTGGGAGATCGCCAAGGCATGGCTTCTGTCGCCTGCGGCATGGTCGCAATTCGGGCTTTTGGTGGCGGCCTATGTGGCGGCGGTTCTGGTCAACAAGCACGTGACGCCGCAGGTCGAACGCATCCTGACGCCGAAGGACGATGACACTTCGATCATCGCCAAGGCGCGCCGCTTTGTCCTTATGTTCCTGCCGCTGGTCTTGCCGCTCGCGGCCTATGCGTTCACCGCAATCGGCGAAAGCGTCACCCGGTCGCTGTTTGGGTCCGGCGCGGTCATCGCCTTTGGCAAGCGGGTGTTCCTGTTCCTTGCGATCCGGGCCTTTGCCCGCGACATGCTATCGGACCCGTTTTTGCGGTTCCTTGGGCGTTACGTCCTGATTCCGGCTGGCGCGGCCTATGCGCTTGGGCTGTGGCCCTTCGTGACGGAGAAGCTGGAATCAACCGTTGTTCCACTTGGCAACCTGTCATTTGATCTTTGGTGGCTTTCGAAGTTTATCGTTGTCGGCGGCATCATCTTCTGGTTCGGGCGCTGGTCGAACGAACAATCGACCCAGATCTTGAAGCAACAGGAAGACATGCGGCCGGCGACCCGGCAACTGGCCATCAAGGCGGCAGAAATTGCGATCTTTGGCGCGGCCTTCCTTGTCCTGATGAATATCATGGGGGTCAGCCTCACCTCGCTTGCCGTTCTTGGCGGGGCCGTCGGTGTCGGGATCGGGTTCGGCCTGCAGCAGATCGCGTCGAACTTCATTTCGGGCATTATCCTTCTGCTCGAAGGGCAGGCGACGGTTGGCGATTACGTGGAACTTGATGGGGGCGAAGCCGGGACCATCGTCAAGATGACCATGCGGGTCACGATCCTTGAGACGTTTGATGGCCGCTGGATCGTCGTTCCGAACGAGCATTTCATCACGACACGGGTTGTCAACTATTCCGATCAGGGGTCTGCCAACCGCTACGAGGTGGAATTCTCGGTCTCCTACGACACCGATATCAACAAGGTGCCGGACATCATCGAAGCGGCAGTGGCCAAGCACCCCGCCGTCCTGACCGAACCTGATGCGCCCGATTGCGAACTGCGTGGGTTTGGGGATAGTGGCATCGACTTTGCAATCGAGTTCTGGGTCAACGGAATCGACGATGGCCGCAACAAATACACCAGCCAGATCCGGTTCATCGTCTGGAACGCGCTGAAAGACGCCGGAATCGAAATTCCCTATCCGCATCGTGTTGTCGAATTCCGGGGCGCTGTCCCGGACATGCCGAAGACCTCGTGACTCAGGGACTTGTGATCGGTGCGGGCCCCGCCGGTCTGGCCGCGGCCGAGGAGATGGCCAAGGCAGGGATGCGGGTCACGGTGACCGAGGCAATGCCCTCTGTCGCCCGAAAATTCCTGATGGCCGGGAAATCGGGACTGAACCTGACCAAATCTGAACCGATGGACCAGTTCATCGCCGCCTACGGGGTGATTGATCTGGCGATGATCCCAATCCTGCGATCCTTCGGGCCAGAACAGGTAATCGAGTTCGCCGAAAGTCTCGGGCAAGAGGTTTTCGTCGGTTCGACGGGCCGGGTCTTTCCGAGGGTCATGAAGGCGTCGCCGCTATTGCGGGCATGGCTGCGGCGGCTGGCCGATCTTGGAGTAGACCTGCGGACACGGTGGCGCTGGACCGGCTTTGACGGTGTGGCGCTGCGGTTCGACACTCCCGACGGTCCGGTGCAGCTGACGCCAGACGCAACGGTTTTGGCATTGGGCGGCGCAAGCTGGGCGCGGCTTGGATCACGGGGGGATTGGATTGAGCACTTGCCAGAGGGGTCCGTTGCCCCCTTCGCCCCGGCGAACATGGGGTTCATGGTGGAGTGGTCGGCACATATGGAACCGTTTTTCGGGGCGCCGGTGAAGGGCTGTGCCCTTCATGCCGGTCACGTGGTTGAACGGGGTGAGTTCGTCGTTTCAGCGAGGGGTATTGAAGGCGGTGGTATCTACGCGGTGTCGCGCGCTGTGCGTGACGGGGCCGATCTTTTCCTCGATCTCTGCCCCGATCTGACGGTCGCAGAGGTTCGGGCCGGTCTGGCACGTGCGCGCGGCAAGTCAAGCCTGTCAAATCACCTCCGCAAGGTGCTTGGGCTTCAGGGCGTGAAACTGGCCCTTCTCAACGAATTCGGGCGCCCGTTTCCCGATGACTTTGCCCCCGTGATCAAGGCGCTGACCCTGCGCCTTGACGGTCCCCGCCCCATGGACGAAGCGATCTCGACCGCGGGCGGTGTCCGGTTTTCGGCCCTGACCGAAGGGTTGATGCTGAAGAATCGCCCCGGCGTGTTCTGCGCGGGTGAAATGCTTGATTGGGAGGCTCCGACCGGGGGCTATCTGATCACCGGCTGCCTTGCCACCGGGCGCTGGGCCGGGCGGGCGGCGGCGGCTCATGCAGGGGCCTCTCTTGCCGATGCATCGGGCGGCGCATAGGTTGTCGCCCATGCCCACCGGGAAGGAGCTGACCGTGACAGCAACAGCGCGTGCCGACCATCGACGCCGGATGCTAATCTTGGTCTGTTGCGGCTGACATCATGGCACGGTCCCTGACACTTGCGGCCTTTCTGGCGCTGCGCGGGTCCGGCGAACGGACGGGCCGGGGCGGCGCAGATTGGCCCGATCGCCCGGCCGGTCGTGTGATCTGGTTTCGCCTGCAGCGGGCGGATCGTATCCCCGCCGCGGTCGCCCTTGCCGAAGCGATCCGTGCGGACGGCGACCCTTTCGCCTTTGTCGCGACCCTTCCCAGGGGAGAGGTCATTCAGGATGATGGAAGCCCGTCCCACATGCTGTTCCTCGAGGAACCCGCTCCGACGCCGGCGGGGGTGGCGCGGTTCATCGATCATTGGGCGCCCGATACACTCGTTTGGGTGGGTGGGGCGCTTGAACCTGGTCTGATTGTCGAAACCGATGATCGGATTGCACGGCGTCTTCTGCTGGATGCCCGCGATCAAAGCCTGGGCATGGGGATCGGGTCGTGGTGGTTTTCGCGGATCGCGGGGCCGGTTCTTGACCGGTTCGATCACATTCTTGCCGTCGATGCGGAAACCCGAAACCGGCTTGCCCGACTGACATCTGACAAGGGCGACCGGATCGAGGTCACAGGGCGGCTTGATGAAGGCGCGCCAATTCTCTCTTGCCGAGAGGATGACAGGGCCGATCTTGCCGCGGCCCTTGGGACCCGGCCGGTCTGGGTCGCGGCGTCAGCGACGCTGGCGGAGGTCAACCAGATCGCCGCCGCGCATCGTCAGGCCGCCCGCCGGGCGCACAGGTTGATGCTGGTGTTCGATGCCCGCCATCCCGAAGAAGGGGCCGAGATTGCGGAACGCTTCGAGGCGATGAGGTTTCAGGTCGTGCGCCGCAGCACCGGTGTCGACCTGACAGAGGGCACCCAAATTCTGGTGGCTGACGATGGGCCTGAACTTGGCCTTTGGTATCGGCTGGCCCCCATCGCCTATATGGGCAACACGCTTGTCGGTGGTGGCAGCCCGGATCCGTTTGCGGCGGCGGCGCTTGGATCGGCAACTATCCACGGCCCCCTGACAACGCCCCACCCCGGCCGTTTTGCGCAGTTGGATGCCGTGGGCGCGACCCGGGCCATTCGAACTGCGGAAGAGTTGGGACAGGCGGTGGAAACGCTTCTTGCCCCGGACAAGGCCGCCCTTGTCGCCCATGCGGCTTGGGAGGTGATTTCAAGCGGGGCCGGTGCCACAAACCGGGCCGCCCGGCTGATCGCCAGAGACTTGCCAGAGGAGGCCGCATGAAAACGCCGCTGTTCTGGTTCAGGCCACTGCACAGGCCCGGGCTATGGCCACGGGTGCTGGCGCCGCTTGGATGGCTTTATGGTTGGGCAACCGCACGGCGGTTGCGGCGCGGGCCGGGATACCGGGCCGGGGTTCCAGTCATTTGCATCGGAAACCTGAACGCGGGCGGCACGGGAAAGACGCCGACCACAATCGCCCTTGCACAACGACTAACCGGCTGGGGGCTGGCCGTGCACGTTGTGTCGCGCGGTCATGGCGGCCGGTTGGAAGGGCCGGTTCGGGTCGACGAACGCGGGCACAAGGCCGCCGACGTGGGGGACGAACCGCTCTTGCTGGCGGCCTTCACACCTACATGGATTGCGCGGGACCGCGCGGCGGGAATACGCGCCGCCGAGGACGCGGGCGCCGACGTGATCCTGATGGATGACGGGTTTCAGAACCCGGCGGTTCAAAAGGATCTGTCCATCATCGTCGTCGACGCACGAAAAGGGTTTGGCAACGGGCGATGCATTCCGGCGGGACCACTGCGCGAACCGGTGGCCGTCGGGCTGTCCCGGGGGGATTTGCTTCTGACCATTGGCAGCCCGTCAGATCAGGCCGGATTTCGCGACCGCTGTGGCAGCGCGGTTCCCGTGGCCATGCCGCATGTGACCGGCGCGTTGCGCCCATTGCAAACCGGGATGCATTGGCAGGGGATGCGCGTCCTCGCCTTTGCCGGGATCGGCCACCCCGAAAAATTCTTTGCCACTCTGCGCGACCTTGGGGCCGAGGTTATCCGGGCCGAGGCCCTGACCGATCACCAGCCCCTGACCGAAGCCCTGATGACCCGGCTGGAGGTCGAGGGGAAGGCCCGCGTGGCGCAACTTGTCACCACGGAAAAAGACGCGGTCCGTTTGCCCGACAGTTTTCGCCCCAAGGTGCTAAGCCTGCCGGTCCGGCTTGAACTGGACGATTGGTCGGCGCTTGATGCCGCGCTGGGCCAAATCGGGCTGACCCCCAAGACCTAGTCGTCCAGAAGGGCCTGATGTTCCCCCAGCTTGGGCGAGGCGTCGGCCAGCGACAACTGTGCCCCGGAAAAGGTGATCGGCGTCCGGACGCCCGGCAAGCCGTCCGGGGTGATTTGCATTCCCCGGTGCACGATCTGCGGATCGGCAAAGACCTCTCCCATGTCATTGATCGGCCCGGCGGGCACGCCAGCACCTTCACATCCGGCCAATAGCTCTGCCTTGGTCCAGCCCCGGGTTCTGACCATCAGCAGATCAATCAGGGCCGCCCGGTTTTCAAGGCGATCCGCGTTGGTCGCATAGGCCGGGTCGGTGGCGAGTTCAGGGCATCCCAACAACGAGCAAAGCTTGGCAAACTGCCCGTCATTGCCAACCGCGATGATGATGAACCCGTCCGAGCAATCGAACACCTGATAAGGCACGATGTTCGGGTGGGCGTTGCCCATGCGCATCGGCGGCGTGCCTGTGGACAGGTAGTTCATCGCCTGGTTCGCAGTGATCGAGGTCGCGACATCGAACAGTGACATGTCGATGTGCTGCCCCTTGCCGGTCTGTCCACGTTGATGCAGCGCGGCAAGGATGGCCGTGGCAGCATAGACCCCGGTGAAGATATCGGTGATCGCGACGCCGACCTTTTGCGGTTGGCCATCTGGTTCCCCGGTGATCGACATTAGCCCGGACATGCCCTGAATGATGTAATCGTATCCGGCCCGGTGGGCATAGGGGCCATCCTGACCGAACCCGGTGACCGAACAGTAGATCAGGCCGGGGTTGGTGGCGGAGAGACTGGCGAAGTCCAGACCATACTTGGACAGACCGCCAACCTTGAAATTCTCGATCACGACGTCGGCGTCAGCCACCAGCCTGCGCACCTGTTCCTGCCCTTCAGAGGTGCGGAAATCGACGCAGACGGATTTCTTGCCGCGATTGCAACAGTGGAAATAGGCGGCCGACTTGTCGCCGTCCCGTTCGATGAACGGAGGTCCCCAGGTTCGGGTGTCATCCCCCGCAGGGCTTTCGACCTTGATGACCTCGGCCCCCAGATCGGCAAGGGTCTGGCCAGCCCAAGGGCCGGCCAGAATCCGTGCCAGTTCGACGACCTTCAGGCCAGCAAGCGGGGTCATTCTGCGGGCAGGGCTGCGTCGATCGCGGCGGCAAAATCGGCATAGTTGGTCAGCCGCTGCCGTTCTCCGTTGATGAAGACCGTGGGCGTGCCGGTGATGTCGTCAGCCTCTGCATTCGCTTCGCTGGTGGCAAGGATCTCTTGCGCCAGTTCGGCATCGGTAAAACAGGCATCCAGATCGTCGGCGCTGTAGCCTGCGGCAAGACCGATCTTCTGCAACTCGTCCGCGATGGTCACAGGGTCGCCGGAGGACAGCCAGGTTTCCTGATTGTCGAACAGCAGGTCACTGACCCCGAAATAGCGCATCGGATCGCCGCAGCGCGCCAGCATCCCGGCCCAGATATCCACCCGGTTGCGGACCAGTTCGCGGTAGATGAAGCGGACTTTCCCGGTCTGGATGTAGTCGGTGTTCATCTGTTTGAAGAAATCCGCATGAAAGCTTGCGCAATGCGGGCAGGTGAACGACCCGTATTCCAGAACAGTCACCGGGGCGTCTTCAGCACCCATCGTCATTTCGATCACGCGCGATGCAGGCGCTTCCTCTGCTTCCTGGGCAAAGCTGGGGAGGGTGCCCAGCGCGAAAACGGCTGCGGTACTGGCAAGAAGGGTGCGACGGTTCATGGCTCGGCCTTACGTATTTTGATTGCGTTTCGATTTGGTCAGAACATTGGATGCCAGCCGTTCAAGTGCAAGTCGCAATTCCGTGCTGTCGATTCCAGTGGCGATTTCCGCCGCCTGCGCCGTGACCTCGGGGTCGGCTTCGGGCGGCGCGGTGCGTCTCGGGGCGGGCGTGAATTCGACGCGGCCCTCGGCAAAGCCGGTTGGTGCGGTCTGGGTCACCCGAATCCGGGCAATGGCGTTGTAGCCGTAGCAGGCGTTGACCTTTTCCCGAATGGCGTCCTTTTGCATGTCCAGCATGGGGGCCTGCGCGCCGGTCGTCAGTAGCGTCAGCGTCGCGCCAAGACCGCCCCGACCATAAGAAACCTCAACCGGGCGGGCGATGGCGGCGATCCCTTCGCCCACAACCTCGACCCAATGGGTCAACAGGCGGCTTTGCGCGAATCCACGGGTTTCCGACGCCTTGCGAATCCGCGACTGGGTCAGCGTTGCGACCCTCGAAAACCCGCGCGTGGTTCCTTTATGCCGTGGCGTTTTGTCCATCGCGCACTATTCTAGACCCCTTGGCGGAAGGTGCCAGCGAAACCATGCGGACAGGGGCATAAACATTGCGTGACGAGGTCAGGGCGCACAGCGCCGATCTTCTGGAATGGTACGACAGACATGCCCGCGTGATGCCGTGGCGGATCGGTCCGTCAGACCGCAAGGCGGGCATCCGGCCCGATCCCTATCGCGTCTGGTTGTCCGAGGTGATGTTGCAGCAAACCACCGTGGCCGCGGTGCGCGATTATTTTCACCGGTTCACGGCCCGTTGGCCCACAGTGGCCGATCTGGCCGCGGCGGCGGATGCCGATGTGATGGGCGAATGGGCGGGCCTTGGGTACTACGCCCGCGCCCGGAACCTTCTGAAATGTGCGCGGGTTGTCGTCGCGGATCATGGCGGCGTGTTTCCGGACACGCGCGCGGCGCTGCTCACGCTGCCCGGTATCGGCCCCTATACCGCGTCCGCCATCGCGGCGATCGCCTTTGACGAACCGGCGACCGTGGTGGATGGCAACGTTGAACGGGTGATGGCGCGACTGCATGATGTGCACACACCCTTACCTACCGCCAAAGCAGAACTGACGGACCTTGCCGCCGTCCTGACCCCCACGGACCGGCCCGGCGACTATGCCCAGGCGGTCATGGACCTTGGCGCGACGATCTGCACCCCGAAGAACCCTGCCTGCGGCATCTGCCCTTGGCGTGTTCCTTGCAAGGCACGGGCGCAGGGCACGGCATCGACCCTGCCCCGCAAGGAGCCGAAGAAGGCCAAGCCCGTTCGCCGGGGGATTGCCTATGTCGCCCGCCGCATCGACGGCGCCTATCTGCTGGAGCGGCGGCCCGACAGCGGGCTGCTTGGCGGGATGCTCGGCTGGCCCGGCACTGATTGGGCCGAGGTCCCGCCGGACCCGGCCCCACCGATCCGCGGCGAATGGCGCGAGATCGGGGCAGAGGTCCGGCACACATTCACCCATTTCCACCTGCGGCTGACAGTGATGAAGGCGACTGTTCCGTTGGATCGCACCCCGGCGCGCGGCGATTTCTTGGACCCGCCCGATTTTCGCCCCTCCGATCTGCCAACGGTCATGCGGAAGGTTTTTGACCTTGCGCAAGGCGGCAATTGACCGCTTGGGCAAGTCTGGCCTTTAGCGCTAGGCTATGGCGGTCGAAGGGTGTGGAGGTGTTCCAATGATCGTTCCCGCAGAGCAGATGTCCCGGATTACGCGGGCCCTGCCGTTCTGGCTGTCACTCGGGTTGATCCCGCTGGCATGGATCAGTGCGACGCAGGGCGGTTGGACCATCGCGCTCTTGCCACTGGCGACGTGGTATCTGTTCTCCGGGCTGGACGCGATCCTTGGCCGTTACTCTGACAACGCCGATCTGGATACCCCGCCCGAGGGCCTGTTCTGGTATCAATTGGTCACGCTGATTTGGGTGCCGCTGCAACTGCTGACCATATTTGGCATTCTCGCCTATGTTACCCGAACCGACCATCTGAACGGCATCAGCCAATGGGCCTTGTTCGCGGTTCTGGGCGTGGTGTCCGGCACCATCGGGATCAACTACAGCCACGAATTGATGCACCAGAGAAACCGGTTCGAACGCTGGCTGGGCGATATCCTTCTGGGGTCGGTCCTTTACGGGCATTTCCGGTCGGAACATCTCTTGGTGCATCACCGATATGTCGGCACCCCCCGCGATCCGGTGACCGCCCGCTATAACGAAGGGTTCCACCGGTTTTTCCCAAGGGTGCTTCGCGAAAGCCTTGTGTCTTCCTTTCGGGCCGAACAGGCGATGCTGGCCCGCAAATCCCTGCCGTGGTGGCATCCGACCAACCCGTTCTGGCGTTATTGGGCGCTTGAGGCCGGGTTTGTCATTCTGGCCCTTCTGATCGGCGGTTGGTGGGGCGTCTTCCTGTTCGCGACACAGGCCTTCTGGGCGGTGTTTCAGCTCGAACTGGTCAACTACGTCGAACACTACGGGCTGACGCGGAAGCATCTTGGCGAAGGGAAGTACGAACATGTTCTGCCGCGCCATTCGTGGAATGCGGATCACCGGGCGTCCAACTGGCTGCTGATCAACCTGCAACGTCATTCGGACCACCACTATAAACCCGACCGGCGGTTCCCGCTGCTGCAAACCTATGACGATGCCGATGCCCCGCAGCTGCCCTTCGGCTATCCGATCATGACGCTGGCCGCACTTGTTCCGCCCCTGTGGCGGCGGGTGATGAACCCGCGGGTTCGCAACTGGCGCGCGCGCTATTACCCCGAGATCACGGATTGGGAGCCCTACAAGGCGGGCACCACCCCGATGCCGCGCTGACGGAACAAAAAACCCCGCCGTAGAACACGGCGGGGAGTTCGTGCCGTGGTTTCACAGGCCACAGGCACCGGCGGTATTTCGGTAAACTTCTGGATCAGTGTTCGCGCATCTCGGCACGGATCTGCTGGCGCAGAAGATCAATCGGCACCCGCTGGCCATCGCGCCTGAAGTGCCAGTAGGTCCAGCCGTTGCAGCTTGGTGCGCCTTCGAGATGGGCGCCAACCTGATGGATCGACCCTTTGATGTCGGACCCGATCAGCGTCCCGTCGGCGCGTACCTTGGCCTTATGACGGCCATTGATGCTCCAGAGTTCTTCACCGGGGCGCAGCATCCCGCGTTCAACCAGCACACCAAAGGCAACGCGCGGTTCGGCCCGCTTGGAGGTGGAGACCTCCAGCGCTTCCTTGTCGAATTTGCGGACATTGGCGATGCGTTTTTCCGCGACCTTGCGGTAGGCGGCCTCGCGTTCGATCCCGATGAATTCGCGGCCCAGCATCTTGGCGACCGCACCGGTGGTGCCGGTGCCAAAGAAGGGGTCCAGAACCACGTCGCCGGGGTTCGTCGTGGCGACCATCACCCGGTGCAGCAGGGCCTCGGGCTTTTGCGTCGGGTGGGCCTTGTCGCCGTTGTCATCCTTCAGGCGCTCATGCCCGGTGCAGATCGGGATCACCCAATCGGACCGCATTTGCACGCCGTCGTTCATCGCCTTGAGGGCTTCATAATTGAACGTGTATTTCGCGCCTTCCGACTTGGACGCCCAGATCAGGGTTTCGTGGGCATTGGTCAGACGCTTGCCCCGGAAATTCGGCATCGGGTTCGATTTGCGCCAGACCACGTCGTTCAGGATCCAGAACCCCTGGTTCTGCAACTCGGCGCCCATGCGGAACACGTTGTGATAGCTGCCGATCACCCAGATTGCGCCATTGGGCTTCAGGATCCGGCGGGCAGCGGCGAGCCAGTCGCGGGTGAAGTTGTCGTAGACCTTGAAACTGTCGAACTGATCCCAGTGATCGTCGACCGCGTCCACCTTGGAATTGTCCGGGCGGTGCAGATCGCCGCGCAGCTGCAGGTTATAGGGCGGGTCGGCAAAGATCAGGTCGACCGAACACTCGGGCAGACTGTTCATCACCTCGATGCAGTCCCCGGAAAGAATCGTGTTTAGCGGGAGCGCGGCGGCGCCCTTTTCCTTGGTTTTCGTCGTCATTTTCTGCCTCTGATCCCGGCGGTTTGTCCGCTCGTTGATTGAGGCCAAGAATGAGTCAGACCCGATTCGCTGTCAAAAGCTTTTTTGAATCAAGGGGTTACTGTTTTGCCTTGATACAAGATATTGTGCACCGGTTTGAACGACCGTCTATGGTGTGGGGTCACACCAAGATTTTGAAGGGCCTCTTTATGGGCCGGGCTGGGGTATCCGGCGTTCTTTTCCCACCCGTAGCCGGGGAACTGTTGCGCCAATCCCACCATGAGCCTGTCGCGGCACACTTTTGCCACAATTGAGGCCGCCGAAATCGACAGGGATCGGGCATCACCCTTCACGATCGCTTCGGCGGATTGGGTCAGGCCGCGCGGGATCATGTTGCCGTCGATCAGCAGGTGATCGGGCGGCAAAGGCAGCCCGGCAACCGCGCGTTCCATGGCCAGATGCGAGGCTCGCAGGATGTTCAGGCTGTCGATCTCTTCAACGGTGGCGTGGGCGATGGACACCTCGGCATCGCGCAGGATGATGTCATATAGCGCCGCACGCCGCTTCTCGGTCAGGGCCTTGCTGTCGTTCAGGCCATCGGGAATCCGGTCCGCGTGCAGGATAACCGCCGCCGCAGTGACTGGCCCGGCCAGCGGGCCGCGGCCAACCTCGTCCACACCGGCGACGCGGGCCAGCCCGCGGGCCTGCGCGGCGGTTTCGAACGACATATCGGGGGCGGTTCTGGCCATGCCCCTGACTGCCCTGACCGAACGCGGTGCCGCAACCAAAAAGTTGGGGCGGAAGGCCATGCCCGACCCTTCCGCCCCGGGGGTGGCGCGGCAAGATGGGGATGCCGCGCCACTGCTCGACCTCGTGCTAGTTTGACCGGACGCGCCGTTGACCGATTTCGTATCCAGCGCGGCGCAGGCAATGGATGTTGTATCCGTTCCGGTCGTGCCGCCGGGTTTCCACGGTCATTTCGCACTGTTCCGGCAGTCGATTCACCCAGCGATAATTCCGTTCCATGCAGCGACGACCCAACATCGTGACATCGCGCCCCCGACGAGCGTCGACCTCGACAACGCATTGGGAGGGCAGGACGCGCTGGCGCGCCGGAATGGCGTGATGGTTCCAGTCCTGCCCGCCGTTGGTTTGCTGCGACTGGTCGCGCCGGTCGTTGGCGGCATCCGCGATAATGGCAATCGTCGCGATCCCGAGCAGGATTTTCAGAAGGTCTTCGTCGTTCCCGGCCCGCACGGGTGTGGCGGCAACCGAGGAAAACGCGATTGTGGCGGAGAGAAGCGAAGCGATCAGGGGCCGTTTCATGGCAGTTCCTTTCATCAGGTGAAGCAACGGATACAACCGCGCTGTTCGATGAAACGACGTTCGGCTGGGTTGGCGAGGTCAGGCAATAACCGGGCCTCGCTAGGCGATATCGCAGAGCGGACCCGATCCGATATTGAATATCAGCGCATCCCATGCACAGTGTGGGGCCATGAAAAACCTACTCGCCCTTACCCTGTTGCTTGGTGTGGCCGCGAACGGCGCGGCTGCCGCGTGCTATGCGGATTACAAGGCAAAACAGGACAGTCCGCTTCGGCTTCACTACGGTGTTGCCGAGATCAGCGGGGACTGCACCGTTGCCAATGCCGAGGCGCAATTGCAGGATCGGCTTGCCCAAGGCGGCTGGCAACTGTTGAATGTGCTGGACACCTTCGACGACAGCGGACTTGAGGAAAGGGAAGCGAGTGCAGGAGAATTCTACCTCCGCTATTGAGGCGCGCACGACTGGAAACCGGGTTGTCGTCGGCGGAATCGCGGCGATTGTCGGCGTTCTGGCGGTGGCGGCAGTCGTTCTGTTCAGTAACCTGCCGGACGCAAATGCCTTCAACGAACGGGTCGAACGCCTGTTCGTGGAAAATGACGACCTTACGGCGCAGGCGGAAATCAAGCTTTTGGAGATTCTTGCGCAGTCGGGCACCGCGTTTTCCGAAACGCTGGACAGCTACCGGTTCGTGATCTTCGTGCTTCTGGTCTTCTCGACCGCTCTTCTGATCGCGGCGGTTGCCTTTCTTGTCATGCTGATCGTGCTTAACCGGCGCATGGGCCAGATCGAACGCAAGGGGATCGAGGTGAATTCCCTGCTTATCAGCCGGGATCAGAATGTTGTGCTGCTGAATAACTTCGAGTTCAAGCTGACGGATGCGGCCATCGAAACCCTGTCCGTCCTGGCCGAGGCACGCATGGACGATGAGATCCTGACCGGAGCCCAGATCGAGGCGGTGATTTCGGGCCGATCCGAGGTGGATTGCGAAGAAGCGGCCGGGGCAACGCGGATCAAGCGGCTGCGCGACAGTCTGGGCAACCAGATGATGTCGGAACTGCTGGTCAAAAACATCGCGCGCCGTGGCTATGTCCTTGCCATCGACAAGGACGTGATCCGGATGGTCTGAGCGCTATTTCCGACCTTCGGGGTGCAAAAAGTAGGGATCGACCCTTTTCCAGTAGATCAAAAGGTCTCGCGCGCGGGCCGGGGCCAGCCCCATCGCCTCGATCGCTAGAATATCCGCCGCAACCAGGGCCGCCATTTTGTAGGCTTTCGCAGCGGCATCCTGCATGCGTCCCGTCGGGCGCATCAGGTCCTCGAAATGGGAGGCGGCGGCAGTCAGGGCAAAACAAAGTGTCAGCGCCTTCTCTTCCGGCCACCCCTTGGCGAGTTTCTGCACCACCAGCCGGATCCTGTGCGGATCGCCCGTTGCGATCTCTGCGATCGCGACTTCCTGCATTTGGTCGATGGCGGGCTTTGTCATGGCACTCGGAACAGGTAACTTGGACAAGACTTTGCCCGGAAACCGGTCTGATGCAACCGGGCGGACAAAACCATTGAGCGGGGGTAACACATTGGCGCGCATTTTCTGGAGTAGCCTCTTCGTCTGCCTGAGCCTCTTTTCCCCGCTGCGGGCAGAGGTTTTGTTACCAACCGAACCGCGGGTCCGGGATGTGCCGCGCCAGAACTATCTAGGCGAGCGGGTCGGCGGCATTGCGCTGTTCGCGACCACCGTCTTCCGGTTGGAAGATGGCGAGATCATCGTGCTTTACGGATTTATTGTCGGGCGCCCAAACGGGGATTCGAATTTCTTCTACTGGAACGACCGGCTTTCGATGGATTGCGAAGGCAAGACGGTCCGCAACGAAGATGGGTCCGGGGTTGGGCAGTTTCTATGTGATCGGGATGGCCGCCAATTCCTGTCTGACAGTTTCGGAGTGGTCGCCGAAAAATACATGCGGTTCCGCGGCGACATCTCGGGCAGTTTTATCGGGGTGAACGGCCAGCCGATCGAGGTGCTGATGCAATGGCAGGGGCGCGAACGCTTTCCCGACCCAACCCCGATGATCGAGGCGCTGTCCAGATAGCGACTTGGTGACCCCGACAGGATTCGAACCTGTAACCTGCCCCTTAGGAGGGGGCTGCTCTATCCAGTTGAGCCACGGGGCCACGGGCCCTTCATTGCCCGCCTTTTTTTCCAAGGTCAACGTTGGCGGTCGAAGGGCTTTTACAATGCCGTCAACAGGGGCTAACTAGGAACAGAGGGACAAGATACGGGAAATCCTGACGTGAAACCGCCAAGCAAGCGCCCGCTGACGCTCCGGGATGTGTCGGAAGCATCCGGTGTCAGTGAAATGACGGTGAGCCGCGTTCTGCGCAATAAAGGGGATGTCAGCGAGACGACCCGGACCAAGGTTCAGGAAGCGGCGAAACGGTTGGGCTATGTCCCCAACAAGATCGCCGGGGCATTGGCCAGCCAGCGCGTGAACCTTGTCGCCGTCATCATTCCCAGCCTTGGCAACATGGTTTTTCCCGAGGTTCTCGCAGGGGTCTCGGAGGTGCTGGAGGGCACCCCGCTGCAGCCCGTCGTCGGCGTGACCGACTATCTTCCCGAAAAGGAAGAAAAGGTGCTGTTCGAGATGCTGTCCTGGCGACCGTCCGGGGTCATCATTGCGGGCCTTGAGCATTCCGAAGCGTCGCGCGCGATGCTGGCGCAGGCCGGGTGCCCGGTGGTCGAGATCATGGATGTGGACGGCGAGCCGGTCGACAGCTGCGTCGGCATTTCCCATCGCCGCGCGGGCCGGAAGATGGCCGAGGCCATTATCGACGCAGGCTACCGCCGGATCGGGTTTATGGGCACCAAGATGCCGCTAGACCACCGCGCACGGAAACGGTTCGAGGGTTTCACCCGGACGTTGGCCAAAGCGGGGATCGAGATTGCGGATCAGGAATTCTATTCCGGCGGGTCCGCCTTGGCCAAAGGCCGCGAGATGACAGAGGCGATGCTGTCACGCACGCCGGACCTCGATTTTCTGTATTATTCCAATGATATGATTGGGGCCGGCGGGCTTCTGTATCTGTTGGAGAAGGGTATCGACGTGCCCGGCCAGATCGGGCTTGCCGGGTTCAACGGTGTCGAGCTTTTGGAAGGTCTGCCGCGGCACCTTGCCACAATGGACGCCTGCCGACGCGAGATCGGTCAGGCCGCCGCCCGAATTATCGCGAACCGGCAGGACGCCAGTGGCGAGGTCGAAGGCGAGCGGATCGAGCTTTCGCCGACCCTCTCCTTCGGCGATACGCTGCGCCGGGGTTAGTAACCCGCCCCGCGGTCCACGACGAATAGAAACGGCTCCCCCGCCTCACCTCGCCGGATGTTTTCCGCAACCACCTGTGATGACGTATCGGCCCGGGTTTCCGAGGCGATATGCGGCGTGACCGTCACCCGTGGGTGCGCCCAATAGGGGTGTTCGGCAGGCAGCGGTTCGACCCGGAACACATCCAGCGTTGCATGGCCGACCTGCCCACTGTCCAGAGCGGCCAGCAGGGCTGCGTCGTCTATCAGCGGGCCGCGCCCGGGGTTCAATATGAAGGCCCCCGGTGCGAGGCAGGCAAGCGTCCGGTCATTCAGGATGTTCTCGGTCGCCGGGGTTGCGGGCAGCAGCAGAACGACGCCCTGCGCCCCGGTCAGTGCCTTGGTCAGCCCGCTCTTGCCATGGAAGCAGTCGATCCCCGGGCGGGTCTTTTCCGACCGGCTCCATCCCCGAACCGGGAAATTGAGCGCGCGCAAGGCGTCGGCGCAGGCCAGCCCCAGTTCACCGATCCCCAGAATGGTGATCGGGCGATCCTTGGCCAGCGGCGGGGCCTCGGGCCGCCATTCACCATTCTGTCCAAGGATGTGACGATCCATTCCAAGGTGATGGCGCAGAACATGGCCAGTGACCCATTCAACCATCCCCTGCTTCAACCCATCGTCGACCATCCGGCACAACGGCTGGGTCAGTGTCTGATTGCCGACAACAGTCTCTACACCGGCCCAAAGCGACAGGACCGCCTTACAGCGGGTGTAGGGCGCGAAGTCCTTGACCGGGCCATTCGGTGCAAACACGATGTAGTCCACATCCGACGGTGGCAGGTCGCGCGACAGGGTCACGTTTTCGATCCCCGCCTCGGCAAGGGCCATGGGCAGGGCTGTCTTATAGACCTCCCACCGGTCATCGTGGGCAGAGAACAGGATATTGACCATCTGTTACCTCGGTCTATGGACATGAGCGGACTGAACCAATCCAAACCCCAATAGAAGAATAAGCATGGCCGATCCGCCATAGCTGACCAGCGGCAGCGGCACGCCCACAACCGGGGCAAGCCCCATCACCATGGCCATGTTGACCGCGAAGAACAGGAAGAATGTGACCGCGATCCCAAGGGTCAGAAGCGACGCGAACCGGTCCCTGTTCCGCAGGGCGGAGGCCACGCAAAACCCGATGATCAACGCATAAAGAACCAAGAGCGCGAATGCCCCGACAAACCCGAATTCCTCGGCCAGGGTGGTGAAAATGAAGTCGGTGTGTTTCTCGGGCAAAAAGTTCAGCCGTGATTGCGTGCCTTGCATGAAGCCGCGACCGGTCCACCCGCCGGAGCCAAGCGCGATCTTGGCCTGCGTGATGTGATAGCCCGCCCCCAGCGGGTCTGCGGCGGGATCCAGAAAGGTGTCGATCCGGCGAAACTGATAGTCCTTCAAAAGTTGCCAACTTGTGCCGCGGCTTTGGAACACGGCCACGATCACGCCGACGCCTGCGCTGATGACCGTCAGGAAATAGGCCCAGTGGACCCCGGCCAACCACATGATCGCCCCGCCCCCCATCAACAATAGAAGCGAGGTGCCAAGGTCGGGTTGTTTCAGGACCAGCGCGGTGGGGATCAGGATGATTGCCACCGGCAGAAGCACCCAGATCGGGCGGGATACTTTGTTCATCGGCAACCAGTCGTAATAGGCGGCCAGAATCATCACCAGCGCGATCTTCATCAATTCCGAGGGCTGCAATCGCAACGGGCCGATGTCGATCCATCGTTGGGCACCCATGCCGACCTCGCCGAAGAATTCGACCATCACCAGAAGGACAAGCGCCACGACATAGCCAAGCGCGGCGACGTTTCGCCAGAACCAGATCGGGATCATCCCCACGATCACCATCGCGACCATGCCGACCGCAAATCGTTTCATTTGGGCGTCCATCCACGGTTCCGCAGACCCACCGGCCACGGAATAGAGCATCAGGAACCCGGCAGAGGCGACCGCCGTCAGCAGGATCACCAGCGCCCAGTTCAGGTAGAGAATCTTGCGCGGTCCTGTGGGGACGTATTTGGCGTTATACTCAAGATAGCTCATCGCATATCCCCGTCAGGCCCGGTCTGCCGGGATCGCGCCGGGCGGCACGCGGCTCTCCAGCGCGTCCTGCTGGGCACGGATGCGGCTGCGCACGTTCGACGGATAGGCAGACAGCGGGGGCGGGCCTTCGTAGAGGGCCTGAAGCATAATATCGCGCGCGATGGGGGCCGCGGCCGTGGACCCGCCGCCGCCATGCTCAACCACGACCGAAACCGCGAAGCGCGGATTATCTGCCGGGGCAAAGCCCACGAACAGGGCGTGATCCCTGCGTTCCCACGGAAGATCTTCGTTTCGGGTGACGCCGCGGGCCCGTTCTTCGGCGGTGATCCGGCGCACCTGGCTGGTGCCGGTCTTCCCGGCCATGCGCATGTCGGCCTCTATGATCCGGCTGCCATAGGCAGTGCCCCGGCTATGGTTGCCGACCGCATCCATGGCTTGCCGGACACGGCGCAGGGTATTTTCATTCAGGCCGAGCGAGTCCCCCGCGCCAGAAGGCTGTTCGATCCCGTCGATTGCCAAGACCAGTCGCGGGGAAATAGAGCGTCCGGTGGCAATCCGAGCAGTCATGACCGCAAGTTGCAAAGGAGATGCCAGAACGTACCCTTGCCCGATCGAAGCATTGACCGTGTCGCCGATGCGCCAGTCTTCGCCACGGGTGCGTGCCTTCCATTCCTTGTCCGGGGCCAGCCCGGCCTGAACCGCAGACAGCGGCAGGTCATGTTCGATCCCAAGCCCCAGCCGCCGGGCCATTTCGGCGATCTTGTCGATCCCGACCCGCTGACAGATTTCGTAGTAGTAGCAGTCGCAGCTCTGCTTAAGGCTTTCATGCAGGTTTACGTTGCCGTGCCCGGCCCGTTTCCAACAGTGGAACCGGGTGCCCGCCACTTCGGTATAGCCCCGACAGAATACCGTTTCTTCGGGGTCCAGCTGCCCGTCTTCGATCGCGGCCAGTGCGGTCACCATCTTGAACGTCGATCCTGGCGGATAGGTCCCCTGATAGGCCTTTGCGGCAAGCGGGCGATAGATGTTTTCGTTTAGGGCGTTCCAGTCGCGGACGCTGATCCCGCGGACGAACAGGTTTGGGTCAAACCCCGGGGCGGACCCGATTGCGCGCAGATCGCCGTTTTCAAGGTCGATGACCACCGCGCCGGCGCTTTCGCCTTCCAGCCGTCCTTCGACATAGGTCTGAAGGCGCGCGTCGATGGTCAGTTGTATATCCTTGCCGGGGATGCCTTCCTGCCGGTCCAGTTCGCGCATGACCCGGCCAAGCGCGTTGACCTCGATCCGGCGTGTGCCTGCGCTGCCACGCAGGGTGTGTTCCAGTTTGTTTTCGATCCCGGTCTTGCCGATCTGGAACCGGGGGATCTGCAACAGCGGATCCTGATCGTCGATCCGGGACAGGTCATAGTCCGACACCGGACCGACATAGCCGACCACATGCGAAAAATCGGCGCCTAGTGGATAGACGCGGCTCAGACCCACCTCGGGGATGACACCAGGCAGGGCAGGCGCGTTCACAGTGACACGCGCGATATCTTCCCACGACAGCCGGTCGGCCACCGTCACCGGGACGAAGGGCGACCGGCGCATCATTTCTTCCTTGGCGCGTTCCATATCCTCGGGGGACAGGGGCACCAGCCTGCGCAGGCGCGACAGGACATCGTCGATGTCGCCTGCATCCTCCCGCACCATGACGATGCGGTAATTCTGTTCGTTGTCGGCAAGCGGCACGCCCGTGCGGTCAAAGATCAGCCCGCGCGCGGGGGGCAGCAGGCGGATGTTGATCCGGTTCTCATCGGCAAGCAGGCGATATTGATCGGCCTGTTCAATCTGCATCGACCGCATCCGCAGCCCAAGCGCGCCAACGACGCCAAGCTGGATCCCCCCAAGGACCAGCGTCCGTCGGGCGATCTTGCGGTTGCTTTCCGCCGTGTCCCGCGTCGGGCGTCTCATACCGGCCTCCCGAAGGCGTCCACCTCGCCCTGCGCAGGGCGGTGCACACCAAAGATAAGATAGGACAGCGCGACCACAAGCGGGTAGGCGAGTATTGTCATCACCATCTGAATGACCGTCGGGGTCAGGGGCGCCCGGTCCGCCATGACGATCAGAAGGGCGGCCCGGTTCAGGAACACAAGCCCCACGATGGCGAAACTGACCGTCAGCCATTCAAGTGGAAAGGGCAGCGTCCGCATTGACGCCGATCGCGCCCGCAGCCCCTCGGTCACCAGAAGAACCAGCGCTGTCATCAGACCCGGTGGGCGTTGGAACAGCATGTCGGTGAGAAAAAAGACGACCGCCACCGATCCGACGGGAACAAGATCCGGCCGGCGCACGGTCCAGGCAAGGGTCAGGGCCAGAAGGAAATCTGGCGGGGCCCAGCGGGGCGGCATGGTCGACAGCGGCAGAAGGTGAAAGAACACCAGCGCAAAGCACAACAGCAGAAAGCTGCCACGACCGATCCAGCGCTGACGGGTCGGGGTATCAACCATCCGTTGCCTCCGCCTCAGTCGCTCCCTCGGCAAGGGGAAGTGGCGGCGGGGTCACCGGGGCCAGAAGGCCGCCAGGATCGGAAATGGATTCGCGCGGGTGGTTGCGCAGCACGCGCAAAAACTCCAGCCGCTCGTAATCGGCCGACAAACGAACCCGCAACCGCCGATCAGACCCCAGCGCGACCTGCCCGACAAGGATATCAGCGGGAAAGACACCGCCATCACCCGAAGAAACGACCCTGTCACCGGGGCGCACCTGATCGGGGTCTTCCAGAAATTCGATCGGCGGGGTGATTGTGTTGTCCCCGACCAGAACCGCCCGCTGCCCGGACGGCTGGATGATGACCGGGATCCGGCTGGATGTATCGGTAAGCAGGATAACCCGGCTCGTCGTATTGCCCACGCCCGAAATCCGCCCGACCAGCCCGATGCCGTCCATCGTGGCCCAACCATCGATGATCCCGTCGCGCGCGCCCACGTTCAGAAGGACGGACTGGCGGAACGGCGATCCGCTGTCGACAAGCACAACGCCGGTCACGGCGGTCAGTTGTGGGTCCAGCCGCACGTTGTTCAGATCACGCAGCTTGGCGTTTTCTTCTTCCAGCTGGATCGCTGCCTCGCGCCAGGCCTTCATGTCCTGCAATTCGCGCCGCAGTTCCTGATTCTGTTCGGCAAGCCGTTGGTAGCTTTGGAAATCGGAAATCAGATGGGCCACGCCATTCACCGGCGCCATGGCCCAGTCGAACGAGGGCACAACCCGGTCGATCACCGTCGCGCGGAACCGTTCCACGCGCGGGCTGTCGATCCGCCAGATCAGGAAGACGGCAAGCATGAACAGTACAAGCACACCGACCAGCAATCGCCGGATCGGGCGGACATATACCTCGTCGCTGTTGCGGTCGCGTGCCAAGGGGTGCGTCTTTCCCTGCCTGGGTTCTGGTCCCCGAACCGGCCGGGGATCAGCTGTCGTAGTCTATGACATGCCGAAGCTGTTTTTCATACTCCAGCGCCTTGCCGGTCCCAAGTGCCACACAGTTGAGCGATTCATCGGCGACGGAAATCGCAAGGCCGGTCTGTTCGCGCAGCGCCAGATCCAGCTCGCCCAGCAGGGCGCCGCCCCCGGTGAGCATTACGCCCCGGTCCACGATATCGGCGGCCAGATCGGGCGGGGTCGCTTCTAGCGCCGTCATCACGGCCTCGCAGATCTGCTGAACCGGTTCGGCCAGCGCTTCGGCCACCTGGGCCTGGCTGATCTCGGTTTCCTTGGGAACCCCATTCAACAGGTCACGACCCCGGATCTGCATCGACGCGCCGCGCCCGTCGTCGGGCATCCGCGCGGTTCCGATGGATGTCTTGATGCGTTCGGCCGTCGATTCCCCGATCAGCAGGTTATGCTGGCGGCGCAGGTAGTTGATGATCGCCTCATCCATGCGGTCGCCACCAACGCGGACGGAACGGGCATAGACGATATCGCCCAGCGACAGGACAGCCACCTCGGTGGTGCCGCCGCCGATGTCGACAACCATGCTGCCGGTCGGGTCGGTGATGGGCATGCCCGCGCCGATTGCTGCGGCGATCGGCTCTGCGATCAGCCCGGCCCGGCGGGCCCCGGCGGACAGGACCGACTGACGGATGGCCCGTTTCTCGACCGGAGTCGCGCCATGCGGGACGCAGACGATGATTTTTGGTTTCGAGAAGGTCGTGCGTTTGTGAACCTTGCGAATGAAATGCTTGATCATCTCTTCGGCCACGTCGAAGTCCGCGATGACCCCGTCGCGCATCGGCCGAATTGCTTCGATGCTGCCCGGGGTTCGGCCCAGCATCAGCTTGGCGTCTTCACCAACGGCCAGAACCTTCTTCACGCCATCCTTGACGTGATAGGCCACAACCGAGGGCTCGGACAGGATGATCCCCTTGCCCTTCACGTAGACGAGGGTGTTCGCCGTCCCCAGGTCAATCGCCATATCCGACGAAAACAAGCCTCCGAAACCAGCCATTATGGGGTCTTCCTATTCTACCATGCCAAGACAGCCCCGCGACTCGGCACCGGCCCGGGACGGTGATCCTTATATGGGCCACCCGGCGCTGACGAAAGGGCGGAAACGGGGCTGACTCGGCACCAATCCGCTGTCCCGACTCGGGTGTGGCCGCAGATAAGGGGTAACGGCAAAACTCCATGCCCTGAGAGTGGGTATATATATAATGTAAGCGCACTGACCACCGACCCGCATGGGAAGACGCTCGAAGCCCTTTAAAACAAGGCGCTTCGAAAAAAGTGACAGAAAAACGAAAATTCTTGCTCGAATCCTCTTGCGGCCCCCCACGGTAATCCGTAGATACCCCCTCACCGGCGGCGCTGAGGTGCCAACGGGACGCGGAACCGGACGCTAGACGGAAGGAACGCGGATCACACAGAGGTCAGAACGGGCGGTGCGCGCCAAGTAAGTAAGGCGCGGGTCGGTTGGTTTTTTCTGTGTGGTTGCTTTTTGACAATTTATGATTTGAAGAGATACGTGGGCGGTTTGGTCTGTTTATCGACGGATTGAATGTCTGTGTA